>NZ_CP094516.1:1574375-1889250 GCF_029909975.1 Bradyrhizobium sp. ISRA430 | reverse complement strand
CTGCGCGCAAGAACCGCGCCGCCTTAAACCTGAGCTTTGGAACCGACGTGCATCCTTCCCGCAAAAGGCGGGGCATCAGCATGTCTGTTCTCAAGGAGATCATCGCGGCCGTCGCGGGAGTCTGGGCGCTCCTGTTCGTGTGCGACGCATTGTTCGGCATCGGCGAGGCGCGCTTCGACGACACCTACTACAGCAGCGATTTCTACGCGCCGCGATCCAGGGAGTTTCGATTTGCAAGCGGCACGGCGCCGGCGGCGCGCGTCAGCGACGCCTTCGCGCAGTTCGCGCCCAGGGAACCAAGGTCCGGCAAGCGCTATTCGTCTCTGACGACGTTCATTCGTTAGGCCAGGGTCTCACTCCGCCTGGATCCATTCCGCCACGCCGCGCCACAGCGTGTCGCGGTGCTCGGCGCGGAAGAAGCTGAAATGGCCGATCGCCTTGGCGCCGACCTCGGACGGCCTCGCCGTCAGCACCTCGCGGTGGGCGAGGCAGGAGGCAAAGCCGCGACAGATCTTGCGGGGGACCGCGGTTGCCGAATCGATCAGGACGGCATGGCGCTTGGCGCCGCGCGGCAGGAACAGGGTGCCGGCCAGCGAATAGCCGTCGGTGGCCGGGAAGGTGATATCGTCGACGAAGACGTCCAGTGCCGCTTCCATGGGCGCCGGCGTCCTTCCAGTTTCCCCGCAGTTTACAGCAAATGCGAATTCGGCTTTCCTCGCAAGAGGTTGCAATGCGAAACGGATTTACAACTGGCGGTCGGTTGCCAGCCTGTGTATAACGCGGCCCTTCGCAACCCACAGATCAGGTTGTACTTTTTGCTTCACGGAGAGATTGCGATGTCCGAGCGGTGGACGCCCGAGAGCTGGCGCAGCAAGCCGGTGCTACAGGTCCCCGATTATCCCGACGCCAAGGCGCTGGCCGACGTCGAGGCGCAGCTTGCGACCTTTCCGCCGCTGGTGTTCGCGGGCGAGGCGCGCAACCTGAAGAAGGCGCTGGCGCGGGTCGCGGCCGGCGAGGCCTTCCTGCTGCAGGGCGGCGACTGCGCCGAGAGCTTTGCCGAACACGGCGCCAACAACATCCGCGACTTCTTCCGCGTGCTGCTGCAGATGGCGGTCGTGCTCACCTATGCCGGCGCCGTCCCGGTGGTGAAGGTCGGCCGCATCGCCGGTCAGTTCGCCAAGCCGCGTTCCTCGCCGACCGAGAAGGTGAACGGCGTCGAACTGCCGAGCTATCGCGGCGACATCGTCAACGACATCGCGTTCACGAAGGAGGCGCGCGTCCCGGATCCGCAGCGCCAGTTGATGGCGTATAGGCAGTCCGCGGCGACGCTGAACCTGCTCCGCGCCTTCGCCACCGGCGGCTTCGCCAATCTCGGCAGCGTGCATCAGTGGATGCTCGGCTTCCTCAAGGATAGCCCGCAGTCCCGCCGCTACAAGGAGCTGGCCGATCGCATCTCCGACGCGCTCAACTTCATGCGTGCCTGCGGCCTCGATCTCGAGAGCCATCCCGAGCTGCGCGCAACCGATTTCTACACCAGCCACGAGGCGCTGCTGCTCGGCTACGAGCAGGCCATGACCCGTGTCGACTCCACCACCGGCGACTGGTACGCGACAAGCGGCCATATGATCTGGATCGGCGACCGTACCCGTCAGCTCGACCACGGTCATGTCGAATATTTCCGTGGGATCAAGAACCCGATCGGATTGAAGTGCGGTCCTTCGCTGAAGGCCGACGAGCTGCTGAAGTTGATCGACGTGCTCAACCCCGACAACGAACCGGGCCGGCTGACGCTGATCGGCCGCTTCGGTTCCGACAAGGTGGCCGAATATCTGCCGAACCTGATCCGCGCGGTGAAGCGCGAGGGCAAAGTGGTGGTCTGGTCCTGCGATCCCATGCACGGCAATACCATCACCTCGACGACCGGCTACAAGACGAGGCCGTTCGACCGCATCCTGTCGGAGGTGAAATCGTTCTTCACCATCCACGCGGCCGAGGGGACGCATCCCGGCGGCGTGCATCTGGAGATGACCGGCAAGGACGTCACCGAGTGCCTCGGGGGCGCCCGTGCGATCACGGACGAGGACCTCAATGACCGCTACCACACGGTCTGCGATCCCCGCCTCAACGCCGAACAATCGATCGACATGGCATTCCTGATCGCGGAGCTGCTCAAGCAGGAACGTGCTGGCAAGGTCAAGCCGATGCCGGCCGTAGCGGGGCTTTGACACCTTGCTGCGGCTCTGGAAGGCCACGATCAATTCCCGTAACGGTCTGGCCTTTGCGATCCGCTCGGAGCAGGCCGTCCGCGAGGAGATTTTTGCGCTCCTCTTGTCGCTGCCGCTCGCCTGGTTCATCGGCGCGACCGCCATGCGCGCGGTCGAGCTGGTCTGCGCCGTCGCGTTCGTGCTGGTGGTCGAGCTGCTCAACACCGCGATCGAAAAGCTCGCCGACCGCCTGACCATGGACCACGACAAGCAGATCGGGCGGGTCAAGGACATGGGCTCGGCCGCCGTCGGTGTGGCGCTGCTGATGGCCGGTGCGTTCTGGATCTTTGCCCTGGTCGAGCGATTGGGATTCGTTTAGCGGGATGATCGGAGCGCGGCGCCCATGACCGAACGTCTCAACGAATTCGCGGTCACGCTCGCCCAGCTCAATCCGACGGTGGGCGACATCGATGGCAACGCCGAGAAGGCGCGTGCCGCGCGGGCGCAGGCCGCGGCCGACGGCGCCGACCTCGTGCTGTTCCCGGAATTGTTCATTGCCGGCTATCCGCCGGAAGACCTCGTGCAGAAGCCTGCCTTCCAGGCCGCCTGCCGCGCGGCGATCGAAAGCCTTGCGCGCGAGACCGCGGACGGCGGCCCGGCGATGCTGGTCGGCACGCCCTGGGTCGAGGAGGGCAGGCTCTACAATGCCTGCGCGCTACTCGATGGGGGACGCATCGCCGCACTGCGCTTCAAGTGCAACCTGCCGAATTACGGCGTGTTCGACGAGAAGCGGCTGTTCGCGCACGGACCCGCGGCCGGTCCCGTGATCGTGCGCGGGGTGCGGATCGGGGTGCCGATCTGCGAGGATATCTGGCTGGAGGAATCCGAGGACTACGAGAACGTCGTCGAGACGCTCGCCGAGACCGGCGCGGAGATCATCCTCGTGCCGAACGGCTCGCCTTACGCCCGCGACAAGGCCGACGTGCGCCTGTCGGTTGCGGTCGCGCGCGTCACCGAGAGTGGCCTGCCGCTGGTCTACCTCAACCAGGTCTGCGGCCAGGACGAGCTGGTGTTCGATGGTGCCTCCTTCGCACTCAACGGCGATCTTTCGCTCGCTGCGCAACTGCCGGCGTTTGCGGAGAGCATCACCACGCTGCGCTTCAGCAAGAATGGTGACGATTGGCGCTGCACGGGTCCGATCGCCGCGCTGCCCGAGGGCGACCAGGCCGATTACGCGGCCTGTGTGCTGGGCTTGCGCGACTACGTCGCCAAGAACGGCTTTCCCGGCGTGCTGCTCGGCATTTCCGGCGGCATCGATTCAGCGCTGTGCGCGGCGATCGCCGTCGACGCGCTCGGCGCGGATCAGGTGCACGGCGTGATGCTGCCTTATCGCTTCACGGCAGCGAGCTCGATCGCCGATGCCGGTGAGCTCGCCGGCCACCTCGGCATCCGCTACGAGGTCCTGCCGATCGCGGAGGCGGTGAACGGCTTCGAGAACATCCTTTCCGATATATTCAAGAATCTGCCGCCTGACATCACCGAAGAGAACCTTCAGTCTCGCACCCGCGGCACGCTCTTGATGGCGATCTCGAACAAGACCGGGCTGATGGTCGTGACCACCGGCAACAAGTCGGAAATGTCGGTCGGCTACGCCACGCTCTACGGCGACATGAACGGCGGCTTCAATCCGATCAAGGACATCTACAAGACGCAGGTGTTCCGCCTGGCGGCGTTGCGCAACGTGTGGAAGCCGGATGGCGCGCTCGGTCCTGCGGGCGAGATCATTCCGCCCGACATCATCGCCCGACCGCCGACGGCGGAGCTGCGCGAGAACCAGACCGATCAGGATTCGCTCCCGCCCTATGACGTGCTCGACGCCATCCTGGAGCGTCTGGTCGAGCGCGAGGAACCGCTGGACCAGATCATCGCCGCCGGCTTTGCGCGCGAGGTGGTCGTGCACATCGACCATCTGCTCAACGTTGCCGAATACAAGCGCCGCCAGGCCGCGCCCGGCGTGAAGGTGACCGGCAGGAATTTCGGCCGCGACCGCCGCTATCCCATCACCAACCGCTTCCGCGACAGGGGTGCACCGTTGCCCGCGCCGGACGAGACGCTCGTGTCAGCCGCCAGCCGCGCTTCGATCGACGCGTTCGAGGGGTAGCACCCGAGAGAGACGGGCGGTCTCGCTACACGCTTACCTGTCATCATCCGAGAAGGCGGATGATCCAGTACGCCGCGGCGGAGTTCGTCGGGGACGAGTCCGGCCAATGAGTACTGGATGCCCCGCCTTCGCGGGGCATGACAGTGAGAACTTGGCGTGACAGTGAGAACTCGGCTTGCCGCTACGACGGGGCTGCGAAGAACAGCACCCGAAGCAAGTGGGTGTATTCGGATTCGAGCACCATGATGGCAACAAATACCAACACCGCGATCGGCGGCGCCAGGATGGCATAGGTCAGGGCCAGCCGCTCCCAGGCCATGTGCATGAAGACGGCGACGATCAGGCCGGCCTTCACCACCATGAACAGCAGGATCAGCGACCACCTGAGAAAGCCATGAAGGCCAAAATAGTCGACGAGGAAGGAGCAGGTGCTGAGGACGAACAACCAGCCCCAGACCACGAGGTAGAGCTTGATCGGGTGCTGTTGCCCCTTCGTGTGAACGGCCGCTGTTGCGACTGCGCCATGCACCGGAGCGTGGAGCTGTCCTTCCATGTGTACTGCCGCGTTTGTCATGCGCCGACCTCACCAAAGATAGAACAAGGCAAAGATGAACACCCACACGAGATCGACGAAGTGCCAGTACAGCCCCATGATCTCGACGATCTCGTAATACCCCTTGCGGCTCGTGAAGAAGCCGCGCCGCTCGACGTCGAAGTCACCGCGCAAGACCTTCCGCGCAATGGCGATCAGAAAGATCACACCAATCGTCACGTGGGTGCCGTGGAAGCCGGTGATCATGAAGAAGCTCGCACCAAATTGCTCCGCGCCCCACGGGTTGCCCCAGGGCCGGACGCCTTCCCTGATCAGCTTGGTCCACTCGAAAGCCTGCATACCGACGAAGGTCGCGCCGAAGGCCGCCGTGACCAGCATCAGGGCTGCGGTTCTGACACGATCGCGGCGGTAGCCGAAATTGACGGCCATCGCCATCGTGCCGCTACTGCTGATCAGGATGAAGGTCATGATGGCGATCAGGATCATCGGGATATGTGTATCGCCGATGTTGAGGGCAAAGACTTCGCTGGTATTGGGCCACGGCACCGTCGTCGACATGCGTGCCGTCATGTAGGAGAGCAGGAAGCAACTGAAGATGAAGGTGTCGCTGAGGAGGAAGATCCACATCATGGCCTTGCCCCAGGACACGTTCTTGAAGGCGCGCTGATCGGACGCCCAGTCGGCGGCGATGCCGCGCCAGCCTTCAGGCCGCGCAGGCGATTGGCCCGGATTTGTCAGCACGGTCTCAGCCATCTGATCCTGCCTCCCTAGCTCAGCAATTGGCGACAGATGTTGACGAAATCGTCTGTCCAGCCTGTGAGGAGCCCGAGCAGGACGAGCCAGACCAGCAGCAGGAAGTGCCAGTAGATGGCGCACAGCTCCACGCTCAAGCGCATGTCAACGGTCGCGGCGCCACGCCACACCGTGGCTGAGGTTCGGCCGAGGGCCACCAGGCCGCCCGTCAGATGCAGTCCGTGCACCGCGGTCAACAGGTAGAAAAACGAATTCGCCGGATTGGACGCCACGAAATATCCGGCCGCGTTGAGTTGCTGCCAGGCCAGGAGCTGTCCGGCGAGGAAGATCACCGCAGATGCTCCGCCCGCGAGCAGGCCGACCATGACGCCCTCGGTGTTATCTCGGCGCGCAGCCACATACGAGTACTGCAGTGCGACGCTGCTGAGGACCAGGACGCCCGTGTTGAGCCACAGCAGCCGCGGCACGGGCAGCGCCCGCCAGTCCACCTCGTTCATGCGCATCGAGTAGGCGCTGATGAAGAGGACGAACAATGCGCCCGCGACGGCGAGAAACACGCCAAGTCCGATCTTCGCGGCCGGCCAGGTTATGGCATCACCGCCGGGGAAGTCACCAACCGGACCTTCCTCCAGCCAAGGCTTTGCCATTAGTCGCTGTTGCGACAGCCACCATCCGGCGATGACCGCGATCACAGCCAGGAACAGGATGATGGCGCTCACGAAGCAGCTCCCTGAACGACCTGCGTCGCGCGCGGCGGCTGGTTCTGCGGAATGAAGTCCTCCGCGGCACCGGGCACGCTGTAGTCATAGGCCCAGCGGTAAACGATCGGGAGCTCCTTGCCCCAGTTGCCGTGCCCGGGGGGCGTCTCCGGCGTCTGCCACTCCAGGGTCGTCGCCCGCCACGGATTGCCGCCCGAGGGCTTACCTTTGAACAGGCTCCAGGCAAGATTGAACAGGAACACCATTTGGCTGAAGCCGACGGTCAGGGCCACCACAGAGATGAAGGCGTTCAGTGAATGGGCCGAGGGCGGGATGAACGCCGCGTCGCCGAGCTCGAAATACCGACGCGGGACCCCGAGCAGTCCGAGATAGTGCATGGGGAAGAAGATCAGGTAGGCGCCGAGGAAGGTGGCCCAGAAGTGAAGCTTGCCCAGGACCTCGTTCAGCATCCGCCCCGTGACCTTGGGGTACCAATGATAGATCGCGCCGAGCACGACCATGATCGGTGCCACGCCCATCACCATGTGGAAATGCGCGACCACGAACATGGTGTCCGAGAGCGGCACGTCCACGACGACGTTACCGAGGAAGAGGCCGGTAAGCCCGCCGTTCACGAAGGTGATGATGAAGCCGAGGGCGAACAGCATCGGCACCGTGAGATGAATGTCGCCGCGCCACAGGGTCAGCACCCAGTTGTAGACCTTGATCGCGGTGGGGATGGCGATGATGAGCGTCGTGGTGGCGAAGAAGTACCCGAACTGCGGGAACATGCCGCTCACATACATGTGGTGCGCCCATACGATGAAGCTGAGTGCGCCGATGGCCACGATCGCCCAGACCATCATGCGGTAGCCAAAGATGTTCTTGCGCGCATGCGTGCTGATCAGATCGGAGACGATGCCGAAGGCTGGCAGGGCGACGATGTAGACCTCGGGGTGGCCGAAGAACCAGAACAGGTGCTGGAAAAGCAGTGGGCTGCCGCCACCATATTTCGAGAGAGTGCCCATCTCGACGAGGGAGGGCATGAAGAAGCTCGTTCCCAAGAGACGGTCGAGCAGCAGCATCACCGAGGCGACGAAGAGCGCGGGGAATGCCAACAGCGCCATGACGGTCGCCGTGAAAATGCCCCACACCGTGAGGGGCAGGCGCATCAAGGTCATGCCGCGGGTGCGCGCCTGGAGCACCGTGACCACATAATTCAGCCCGCCCATGGTGAAGCCGATGATGAACAGGATCAGCGACGACATCATGAGAATGATGCCCCAATCCTGCCCGGGCGTTCCGGAGAGGATTGCCTGCGGCGGGTACAGCGTCCAGCCGGCGCCCGTGGGGCCGCCGGGCACGAAGAATGTCGAGGCCAGCACCAGGACTGCGAGCAGGTAGACCCAGTAACTCAGCATGTTCACATAGGGGAAGACCATGTCCCGGGCGCCGACCATCAGCGGGATCAGGTAGTTGCCGAATCCGCCCAGGAACAATGCGGTGAGCAGGTAGATCACCATGATCATGCCGTGCATGGTGATGAACTGGAGGTACTGGTTGGCATCGATGAAAGAGAAGATACCAGGGAATCCGAGCTGCAGTCGCATCAGCCACGACAGCACCAGGGCAACCAGCCCGATGGCCGAAGCCGTCAGCGCGTACTGAACGGCGATCACCTTGGCGTCCTGCGAGAAGACATACCGTGTCCACCAGCTCCTCGGATGATAGAGGTCGACATCAGGTACTTCGGCAGGCGGGATGTCTGCGATCCCTTCATATGGAATATCGACCATAGAAAAACCTCCTCGGTCGTTTCCATCGGGAGCGACGCGTTGGTTGCACGCACCCGATCTGTCTTCGCGGCGGCACCTTGCTACTTGCTGCCGGCTTGATACGTCGCCTTCACGACGGCCTTTCCGGACGACAATTCTGCAAACGTTTTCTGTTGGTCCAGCCAGGCGTGATATTCATGCTCTTCGTCGACGATGACCTTGGCCCGCATCTGATAATGGGCAGCGCCACAAAGCTCCGCACAGAGAACGTCGAACGTTCCGGTTCGGATCGGTGTTATCCAGAAATACGTCACCACGCCTGGAACCATGTCCATCTTGGCCCGGAATTCGGGCACGTAGAAATCGTGCAGGACATCAACCGAGCGGAGGAGAACCTTGACCGGCTTTCCCACTTGAAGGTGCAGGTCGCCGTTCTCGATCACGACGTCGTCCTGCGATTGTGCATCGTCGCGATTGAGCCCCATCGGATTGTCGGGTCCGATGTTGCGGACATCGGATGTGCCGAGCCGCCCATCCTTGCCCGGAAGGCGGAAGCTCCATTGCCATTGTTGGCCCATGACTTCGACCTCGGTGGCATTCGCTGGCACCGTCACGAACTGGTGCCAGACCACGAGCCCGGGCGCCAGCATGGCCGCGACGCCGACGCCGGTCCCGACGCTAAGCCACCATTCGAGCTTTTTGTTTTCCGGATTATAGTCAGCCCTTCTTCCCTCCTTGTGGTGAAAGCGGAAGACGCAATAGGCCATGAAGGCGATGACCGCGACGAAAACGAAGCCCGTGATCCAGAACGTGATGTTGATGGTGTGGTCGATATAGGCCCAGTTCGTGGCGATCGGCGTCCACCACCACGGGCTGTAGAGGTGAAACAGCACCGAGCCGATCGCGACCAAAAGCAGTATCAGTGCGACAGCCATCCTGATCCATCCTTGCCATCAAAGGCTGCGGATACGAATCCGGGGCGGAGCTCACGTCTGTCGCGATGGCTGGCTTTTCTTGGTTGGCGTCTATGCCATCGCCGGCCTCTTGCCTCGCCCATTCCACTGGTCGCGACAGCAAGAGAACCGTCGTGACCACCAATCTCATCGGAGCTAAGGGCGTCTGCGTTTAAAGATGATCCCAGCCGAACCCGGCGTCAATAGAGCATGTCGGCGTGCTGATGTGGCGCGGGCGTTGCTGTCGCCCGGGAAATCGGCAGAGCGTCGGTTGCACCTGTTAGGTGGCGGCCGCTTGGTTGACGCAACGCACAAATATGTGCGGATGCACAATTCACCCAACCGTGAGTGCAGTCGTTTTCCGTGCGCGCTAAGCTTGTGATGCAGGTCGCGACGGGTTCCGTCCGGCCAGGCTCGTTTCGCTGAACCTGGGTTGCGGTACTCGGCCCATCGCGTTTCTCGCTCGAGAGGCGGACACGCGTGGCTGAAAAGCGCGTGTTATCGAAACCGCGATTTTCAGCACGGGAGGGTGCGTTCATGGCCACTCTGTACTCCCACGACATCTTGAGGCGGCATGTATTCGGCGAAGCGGCCTCGTATCCCATCCGCAAGATCAGTTTGTCCGACCTGACCGAGGCGCTGCGCCTGGGTTGGGAGGATTTCCAGGCGATGCCAAGTCACGCGCTCGTTGTGTGCGTGATTTATCCCGTTCTCGGTCTCGTCCTGTTCAGGATGGTCCTCGGTTATTCGGTGCTGCCGCTGTTGTTTCCGCTGGCCGCCGGGTTTGCCTTGATCGGTCCCTTTGCCGCGATCGGTCTCTACGAACTCAGCCGTCGCCGCGAGCGCGGCGAAGAGGTCGGTGCCTGGGACGCGATCAAGGTGCTGCGCGCGCCGTCGTTCGGCGCGATGCTCGAGCTTGGCGTGCTCCTGCTCGTCCTGTTCGGGGCCTGGATCGGTGTCGCCAATGCAATCTACGTCACGATCTTCGGCAACGCGCCGGCTGCAAGCATCCCCGACTTCGCAACGCGCGTGCTGACGACCCCGGAAGGCTGGTGGCTCATCATCGTCGGTTGCGGTGTCGGCTTCCTGTTTGCGGTCGCGGCCCTGTGCATCAGCGTCGTGTCGTTTCCGTTGATGCTCGACCGGCATGCGACTGCGATCGATGCGATCCGCACGTCGCTGCGAGTGGTGGCGGCGAATCCGGTTGCGATGGCCGGATGGGGCCTCATCGTGGCAGCGTTGCTCGTGCTCGGCTCGCTGCCGCTGTTCGTCGGTCTCGCTGTCACTCTGCCGGTGCTCGGTCATGCCACCTGGCACCTCTATCGGCGGGTGGTCGAGCCGAATCCGAATCCCCCGGACGAGCCGCCGCCGCCCCCGAAGGGGAGGCGCTATGCAGCGGATTTTCCCGCCAACCTCTTCCCGTGGAGCCGCGAGGGCGAGTAGCGCCGAGAGCGCCGGTTGCGACGTTCGAGGGATAACGGTTGCGAGTGAGACGGGCGATTGCGCCCCCGTTGATCGCTGTCACCATCCGCGAAGGCGGATGATGAGTACTCCGCGGCAGACGTCATAGAAACCGACTGGTGCCGCGGAGTACTGGATGCCGCGCCTGCGCGGGGCATGACAGTTGCACAAGGAGGCCTACTTCTGCTGCTGCGGCAGGAAGGTCGGCCCGACCGAGCGGATCGGCTTGTTCTCGGAGGTTGCAGCCGTGGTCGTATCCGCAGGCGGTGCCGCGGCCGGCGTGTTGGCCGTGACCGGCGGCGGCGCGCCCTTCTTGGCATTGGCGGGCGTGCCCTTGGCGAGCTGCCGCTGCTGCATCTTCTTGGCGCTCTCCTCGGTGACGATGATGTCGCCCTGCTGCTCGGCGGCGGCCTTGTCGTCGACCGATTTCAGCGCGTCGGCCCAGCTCTGGCCCGCAGCCTTGCATGAGCAGGACGGGTTGAACTCGCTGCGGAATTTGAACGCATTCGGCAGCGCCGTGTAGGGCTGGCCGCTGACCGAGACGGCGGAGTTCATGTCCTCGCCGGGATTGCGATAGGCATAGAGTGACGCGTCCGCCGCCGGGCACAGCGCCTTGCAGGTCTTCTCGTCGTCGGGGAACCGCGCCGGCACGGTCGCGAACGAGATCGGGAAATAGGCGCCGTCGCAGGTACGGACACATACGGTACGATAGGTGCCGGACTGCGGGCCGAGATCGGCCGGCGGCGGGGCGCCGGGCGGATTGTTGGCGCTGTTGCCGCCGCCGAACAGATTGCTCAGGAAGTTGCCGCCCTGTGACTGCGCCGCGTTGGCATATTGTGGCCCGCAATTGTTCTGCGCGAGCGCGAGCAGCACCGAGCGGCGCTGGTTGTCGCGCTCGGGGCTGAAGCCGCCGGGGCCGCCGCCGCGCAAGCGCTCGAGACTGGCGGTGATCTGGTCCAGATTGGCGCGCATCTGCTGGATCTGGGTGTTGACTGGACCGCATTGTGCCGACTGACCGCTGAACAGCGAGAAGAAGCCGGAAGAATCGCAGCCCATGCGCTTGGCCTGCATCGTGACGCGATCGAGCTCGGCCTGCTGGCGGGTCTGGGAATCCTGGTAGCGACGGATCTGGTCTTCGCGCGCCGGATCGCCACCCGCGCCGCGGTCGAGCGCGGCGAGTTGTCCCTCCAGCCGCGCGCACATCGGGTTCGGCCCGAGCCCGCCCTGCGGGGGTGGAGGCGGAGGTCCGGGCGGACCTGCCTGCGCGAATGCGTCAGTGGCGAGCGTCAGCGCGCTCAGAAGCACGGCACTTGCAAGGAGGAAACGAGAGCGAGGCAGGGACAAAAATTCAGGCATATCCGCCATTCTAGCGAGGTCGCGGCCCCACGGACGGTGGTGCCAAAGCGCGCCTTCCAATACCCGCTTCTCGGGGCATCGTCACGTCGTTTCCGGGGTGCAGATTGGGTCTAAGACCCGCCAGTTCTGCGCGAATTCAGCGCTGACAGGTGATTGCAACATATTCGTCGCAATGGCCATGGGAGCAGTTTGCGCCGGGTTTGGGGACGGAGCCGGTAATTTCGTCGGGATCGACCCGACGATAGGCCGAGGCCTGGGCGAAATCCCGCGACTGGCAATAGGTGCGCGCGATCTGCGCGCCGCATTTCTCGCCCCTGGCGAGGCATTGGTCGATGCCGTAGCCGTCTGCCTGGCTATTGATGATGAAGACGCGGGTCTCCGCCGATGCAGCGGTCGCAGCGACGATGAAGGCACTGGAGAGGAGCGCGAGCAGGGGTCGCATGGTGCACCGGGGGCTGGGGGAACCGCCAGCTTCCGAATAAACTCAAAAGGTTAAGGATGATGAACGATCATGGCGAGGCGAGCGCGCTTTGCGGAGAGAAGACGGCATTTTCGCGGCTCCCTTGACGCCGGGCCCCTTCGTGGCCCATATGTTCCCGCATGAACGGTCTCCTCGCCATTTGCGCCATTTGCGAGATTACGAGCTAGCGATTCGCTGGCTGGAGCCGTCTTTTCTCAAAACCATTGAGAGCATTGGACGCCCGGCCAACAGCCGATGGGTATCCATATGGAATTGCGCCTTTACGATACGCTGACGAAGGACAAGCGGCCGTTCGTGCCGCTCGATGCGAAGAACGTCGGCATGTATGTCTGCGGACCGACGGTCTATGACTTCGCCCATATCGGCAATGCGCGGCCCGTGATCGTGTTCGATGTGCTGTTCCGGCTGCTGCGCCATCTCTACGGCGAGGCACACGTCAAATACGTCCGCAACATCACCGACGTCGACGACAAGATCAACGATCGCGCCGCGCGGGATTTCCCCGGCCTGCCGCTGAACGAGGCGATCCGCAAGGTCACCGAGGAGACGGGCAGGCAGTTTCATGCCGATGTCGATGCGCTCGGTGCGCTCAGGCCAAGCGTCGAGCCGCGCGCGACCGAGCATATCGGTGAGATGCGCGAGATCATCGAAAAGCTCGTCGCCGGCGGCTTTGCCTATGTCGCCGAGGATCACGTGCTGTTCTCGCCGCAGGCGATGAATGCGGCCAACTCGGAGCTGCCGCGCTACGGCGCGCTGTCGAAGCGTTCGCTCGACGAGATGATCGCCGGCGCCCGCGTCGACGTCGCGCCCTACAAGCGCGATGCGACTGACTTCGTGCTGTGGAAGCCGTCCAAGCCCGGCGAGCCGTCATGGCCGTCGCCGGCGGGCATCAAGGCGCAGGGCCGTCCGGGCTGGCACGTCGAGTGCTCGGCCATGGCCTGGAAGCATCTGGGTAAGCATTTCGACATTCACGGCGGCGGTATCGATCTCGTGTTTCCGCACCACGAGAACGAGGTCGCACAGAGCTGCTGCGCCTTCCACCAGTCGCGCATGGCGAACTACTGGATGCACAACGGATTCCTTCAGGTCGAGAGCGAGAAGATGTCGAAGAGCCTCGGCAACTTCATCACCATCCGCGACCTGCTCGCGGATTGGCCGGGCGAGGTGCTGCGCCTCAACATGCTCAAGACGCATTACCGTTCGCCGATCGACTGGACCCTGAAGTCTCTGGAAGAGAGCGCCAAGACGCTCGACGACTGGTATCGCCTTGCGGCCGACGTCGAGCCCGGCAAGCCGGCGGTGTCCGTGATTGAACCGTTGCTCGATGACCTGAACACCCCTCTGACGATTGCGGCGCTGCACGGCCTGCGCAGCGATGCGGGCGCTTTGGCGGCATCGTTGCGCCTGCTCGGCTTCCTCTCCGAGAGCGCGGCGCAGTGGGAGGGGCGCAAGCAGCAGGCGAGCGGCATCGATGCCAAGGAGGTCGAGCGCCTGATTTCGGAGCGGACCGCGGCGCGTGCGCGAAAGGACTTCAAGGAGTCCGATCGCATCCGCGATCAGCTCGCCGCGCTGGGGGTTGCGATCAAGGATTCCAAGGAGGGGACGAGTTGGGAGGTTGCGCGATGAAGCGGCCCGACACGCCCTTTCCCAGGCATTGGCTCTACTACATTGCGCTGAAAATCCTGCTTCTCGCGGCGGCCGTGGCGCTGGCGCTGAAGCTCTATGGGATGTGGTGAGGACGATGGGACAGACTTTGCCAAAACCTGGCTTGCGACCCTTCCTGCCGGCCGACGTGCCGGTCCTCGCCGCGATCTTCGCCGCAAGCATCGAGGAGCTGACCGGCGACGACTACAACGAGGCGCAGCAGGAAGCCTGGATGGCGGCGGCGGAGGACGAGGAATTCGGCCGCCGGCTCGCCGCCGACCTGACGCTGATCGCCACGCTCGACGGTTCGCCCGTGGGCTTTGCCTCGCTGCGCGGCAATGATCAGATCCGCATGCTCTATGTGCACCCGGCAGTGAGCCGGCAAGGGATTGCGACCATGCTGGTCGATGCGCTGGAAAAGCTCGCCGGCGGCCGCGGCGCGAAGAGCCTGACGGTCGATGCCAGCGACACCGCACAGGGCTTCTTCGCCAAGCGCGGCTACGCTGCCCAGCAGCGCAACAGCGTCACTGTCAACGACGAGTGGCTGGCCAACACCACCATGAAGAAGACGCTCGGAGCACCGCAATGAGCAAGGAGCGCCTTTATCTCCTGGGATCCTCTCTCTTCTCCCTCCCCCCTTGCGGGGGAGGGTTGGGGAGGGGGGTAGCCACAAACTCCCATCTCTCCCAGGGCACCCCCCAGCCGGCGATGCTGCGCATCGTCGACCTCTCCCGCAAGGGGGGAGGTAACAACAACGGACGGCGTTCATGAGCACGCAAGCAAAAGAGCGCCTCTATCTGTTCGACACCACGCTGCGCGACGGCGCGCAGACCAATGGCGTCGATTTCACGCTGGCCGACAAGCAGATCATCGCGACAATGCTGGATGAACTCGGCATCGACTATGTCGAGGGTGGTTATCCCGGCGCCAATCCGCTCGACACCGAATTTTTCGGCACCAGGCCGGAGCTCAGCCATGCGCGTTTCACCGCCTTCGGCATGACGCGTCGGGCAGGCCGCTCAGTCTCCAACGATCCCGGTGTGGCCGCGCTACTCGAGGCAAAGGCCGATGCGATCTGCTTCGTCGCAAAATCCTCGGCCTATCAGGTCCGCGTCGCGCTCGAGACCACCAAGGACGAAAACCTCGCCTCGATCCGCGACAGCGTCAGCGCAGCAAAAGCCGCCGGCCGCGAGGTGATGCTCGATTGCGAGCATTTCTTCGACGGCTACAAGGAAGACGCGAGCTTCGCGCTCGCCTGCGCCAAGGCGGCCTATGAGGCCGGCGCGCGCTGGGTCGTGCTGTGCGACACCAATGGCGGCATCATGCCGCACGAAGTCGAGGCCATCGTTACCGAGGTCCTCGAGCACATCCCCGGCGATCACGTCGGCATCCACGCCCATAACGACACCGAGCAGGCGGTGGCGAATTCGCTCGCTGCAGTGCGCGCCGGCGTGCGGCAGATCCAGGGCACGCTGAACGGGCTCGGGGAGCGTTGCGGCAACGCCAATCTCTGCTCGCTGATCCCGACGCTGAAGCTCAAGAAGGAGTTTTCGGACGTCTTCGAGATCGGTGTGACGGGCGAGAAGCTGGCAAGCCTGGTAAAGGTCTCGCGCATGCTCGATGACATGCTCAACCGCGCGCCGAACCGGCACGCGGCCTATGTCGGCGAGAGCGCTTTCGTTACCAAGACCGGCATCCACGCCTCGGCCGTGCTGAAGGATCCCCAGACCTACGAACATGTCGCGCCTGACGCGGTCGGCAATCACCGCAAGGTGCTGGTGTCCGACCAGGCGGGCCGCTCCAACGTCATTGCCGAGCTCGACCGTGCCGGCATTGCTTACGAGAAGAGCGATCCGAAGCTGACGCGGTTGGTCGAGGAGCTGAAGGAGCGCGAGGCGGCCGGCTACGCCTATGAATCCGCCAACGCCTCGTTCGAGCTCCTGGCGCGTCGCACGCTCGGCAAGGTGCCGCATTATTTCGAGGTCGAGCAGTTCGACGTCAATGTCGAGCAGCGCTACAACGCGCTCGGCGAGCGCGTCACCGTGGCGCTGGCCGTGGTGAAGGTCGACGTCGCCGGCGAGCACCTGATCTCGGCGGCCGAAGGCAACGGCCCCGTCAACGCGCTTGACGTCGCACTGCGCAAGGATCTCGGCAAGTACCAGAAATACATCGAGGGCCTGAAGCTGATCGACTACCGCGTGCGCATCCTCAACGGCGGCACCGGCGCGGTCACGCGCGTCCTGATCGAGAGCGAAGACGAGAGCGGCGATAGCTGGACCACGGTCGGCGTGTCCCCGAACATCATCGACGCCTCGTTCCAGGCGCTGATGGATTCGGTGATCTACAAGCTCGTGAAGTCGGGCGCGCCGGCGTAGGCGCACAAATACCGTCATTGCGAGGAGCAAAGCGACGAAGCAATCCAGACTGTCTCCGCGGATACACTTCTGGATTGCTTCGCTTCGCTCGCAATGACGAGGAGAGGGGGAAGCGTCACCAATGATCGACCACATCTCCGTCGGCGTCGGCGATCTCGAACGCTCGGCAAGATTCTACGAAGCAACCCTCGCGGCCCTCGGGCTCGCGCGGCTCGTCACGCGGCCACGGACGGTCGGCTTCGGCAAGTCCTACCCCGAGTTCTGGATCAACCTGCGCGAGGGCATGCCGTATGTATCGCCCGAGAGCGGCGTGCACATCTGCCTGCGTGCGAGGACAACGTCTGAGGTCGATGCGTTTCACGCTGCGGCGCTTGCGGCGGGTGGCGCATCGGACGGTGTGCCGGGCATCCGTCCGCATGACCGCGTGCGCTACTACGCGGCCTTCGTCGTCGATCCCGACGGCAACCGGATCGAGGCGGTGACGTTTCCGGCGGAGTAGGCCGTTAGAGCCGCCGCGCCACGTCCGGCGCGAGATCCTTCTCCGCCTCGGCGACCTGCGCCGCAGCCGACTTCAGCTTCGGCAGGATCTCCTCGACGCGGTCGGCCTTGAGGATGTCGACCTTGAGGCCGTCGCGAATGAATTGTGTCTGGCGCATGTGCGACAGCAACGAGAACAGCGGCTCCCAGAAATTATCGATATTGGCGAGCAGCACGGGCTTGGCGTGACGGCCGAGCTGCTTCCAGGTGAGCTGCTCGACCAGCTCCTCCAGCGTGCCGACGCCGCCCGGCAGCGCCACGAAGGCGTCGGAGCGTTCGAACATCAGCCGCTTGCGCTCGTGCATGTCGGGGGTGACGATCATCTCCTGCACGCGGGTCAGCGCGTTCTCGCGCAGCGTCAGGAAATCCGGAATGATGCCGGTGACGCTGCCGCCATGATCGAGGGTCGAGGTTGCAACCGCTCCCATCATGCCGAGCGAGCCGCCGCCATAGACGAGGCGGACGTTGTTCTCGGCGAGGGCCTTGCCGAACGCTTTGGCGCCTTCGATGAAGCGGGGATTTGTTCCAGGGCCGGAGCCACAATAGACACAGACGGTTTTGATCGTGCTCATTGGCTCCATGATGCATTGCAGCGAAGGGGCGTCAAGCCCAATCGGTGATTCGCGTACCCCGAAGATCTACCGGTAAATGACGACAAACAATCAAAGAATTGGTTCCTGGCGGGGTGCGTTCAGGCGCGGAAGCCTCTATATGACAGGCGAAAATTGCAAATCTCAACGGGCCCGCATCCGGCGGGCCTTCAGGCTTTTGGATGGATCACCCTCATTCGCCCGTCGGCGCCGAAGCGCCCCAAGCGGCCGCCACATTGCCGGAGCGGGCTACCCTGATCGGGACGCTGGCGCATCTGTGGCCCTATATCTGGCCGAGCGACCGTTTCGACCTGAAGATGCGCGTGGTCTGGTCGATGGTGCTGTTGCTCGCGGCCAAGCTGATCACGCTGACCGTGCCGTTCAGCTTCAAATGGGCGACGGATGCGTTGACCGGCGCCAACACTGCGCCGCTACAGGCTGACAACTGGCATCTCTGGGTGATCGCATCGCCCCTGCTGCTGACCGCGAGCTACGGCGCGATGCGCATCCTGATGGCGGTATTGACGCAGTGGCGCGACGGCATCTTTGCCCGCGTCGCCATGCATGCCGTGCGCAAGCTCGCCGCCATCACCTTCATCCACATGCACGAACTGTCGCTGCGCTTCCACCTCGAGCGCAAGACCGGCGGTCTGACGCGCGTGCTCGAGCGCGGCCGCGAGGGCATCGAGGTCATCGTGCGCATGGTGATCTTGCAGCTCATCCCGACCATCGTCGAGGTCTCGCTCTTGATGGCCGTGCTGTTCTGGCAGTTCGACTGGCGCTACGTGGTCGCCACCCTGATCACCGTCGCGGTCTACATGTACTACACCTACATCGCGACCGAGTGGCGGATCGGCATCCGCCGCAAGATGAACGATTCCGACACCGAGGCGAACACCAAGGCGATCGACTCGCTGCTCAACTACGAGACGGTGAAGTATTTCGGCGCCGAGGCGCGCGAGGCGCAGCGCTACGACCGCTCGATCGCGCGCTACGAGGAGACCAGTACCCACAGCTATACCTCGCTCGCCGTGCTCAACACCGGCCAGGCCGTGATCTTCACGCTGGGACTCACGGCGACCATGCTGATGTGCGCGATCGGCGTGCGCCAGGGACACAACACGGTCGGCGATTTCGTGCTCATCAACGCCATGATGATCCAGCTCTACCAGCCGCTCAATTTCATGGGCATGGTCTATCGCGAGATCAAGCAGGCGATCATCGACATCGAGAAGATGTTTGGCGTGCTGGGACGCGAGGCCGAGATCAAGGACGCGCCGAATGCGAAGCCGCTCATGGTCTCTTCGGGCACCGTGCGCTTCGAGGACGTGCGCTTCGCCTATGAAGCGGCGCGGCCGATCCTCAAGGGCATCAGCTTCGAGGTGCCGGCCGGCAAGACGGTCGCGATCGTAGGTCCCTCGGGCGCCGGCAAATCGACCATCTCGCGCCTCCTGTTCCGCCTCTATGACGTGTCCGGCGGAAAGATCCTGATCGACGGCCAGGACATTCGCGACGTCACGCAGGGCTCGCTGCGTGCCTCGATCGGCATGGTGCCGCAGGATACCGTGCTGTTCAACGACACCATCCGCTACAACATCCGCTATGGCCGCTGGGACGCCAGCGACGCCGAGGTCGAGCAGGCGGCACGGCTCGCGCAGATCGACCATTTCATCCGCATGGCGCCGAAGGGTTACGAGACCCAGGTCGGCGAGCGCGGGTTGAAGCTGTCGGGCGGCGAGAAGCAGCGGGTGGCGATCGCGCGCACCGTCCTGAAAGCGCCGCCGATCCTGGTGCTGGACGAGGCGACCTCGGCGCTCGACACGCATACCGAGCACGAGATCCAGGGTGCGCTCGACCGCGTCGCCAAGAACCGCACCTCGCTTGTGATCGCGCACCGGCTTTCCACCATCGTCGGCGCCGACGAGATCATCGTGCTGGAGCAGGGCCGCATCGCCGAGCGCGGCACCCACACGAGCCTGCTCGCGCTCGGCGGCCTCTATGCCGGCATGTGGAACAGGCAGCGCGAGGCCGAGGCGGCGCGCGAGAAACTGGCAAGGATGGGCGAGAGCAGCGAGGCGCCCAACCGGGAGCCGCCGCCGGTCCAGGATGTCCTGACGACGCCTGCGGCCGCCGAGTGACCTTGTCTCTGATCCCAACTCTGGCCTAAACAACTCCGGCGCGCGTGGCGCGCAATCAACTCTTCAGCGGCAGATAGCGATGTCCATTCTCGATTCGATCCAGCGTCAGATCCCGCCGATCCACAAGGAAGGCTATCCCTTCATCGGCGCCTTCGCGCTGGTAAGCCTCGTCCTGTTCTGGCTGTGGTCGCCGCTCGGTTGGATCGGGACCGTGCTCACGGTGTGGTGTGCGCTGTTCTTCCGCGACCCCGTGCGCGTGACTCCGGTGCGCGAGGGGCTCGTGGTGTCGCCGGCCGACGGGCGCGTGTCGATGATCACGATGGCGCTGCCGCCGGCCGAGCTCGGCCTCGGCGATCGCCCGCTGCCGCGGGTCTCGATCTTCATGAGCGTGTTCAATTGCCATGTGAACCGCAGCCCAGTGGCGGGCAGGGTGGACCGCATCGCCTACCGGCCCGGCCTGTTCATCAATGCCGAGCTCGACAAGGCGAGCGAGGACAATGAGCGCAATTCGCTGGTCATCTCGACGCCCACGGCGCGGATCGGCGTGATTCAGATCGCGGGGCTGGTGGCAAAGCGCATCGTCTGCTTCGTCAAGGAAGGGCAGGCGATCGGGGCCGGCGAGCGCTTCGGCCTGATCCGCTTTGGCTCGCGGCTCGACGTCTATCTGCCGCTCGGCACCAAGGCCCTGGTCTCGGAAGGGCAGACCGCGATCGCCGGCGAAACGATCCTGGCCGATCTTTCCGCCGACGACCCGGGCCGCACCTACCGCGCCAATTAACCATTACATCGGCGAAAGGGGCGTTCCGCCGCAATGGCGGAGGGGGAAGCGGCTTGCTATATCTCGCCTTAAGGTGAGGACGAGCCATGACGCCCTATGACTTCAAGTATCCGGATGCTGCGCGCCGCCGGCGGTTCCGCCCGATCCCGGTGCGGATGCTGGTGCCCAACGTCATCACGCTGCTGGCAATCTGCGCGGGCCTGACGGCGATCCGCCTCTCGATCGAGGGACGGATGTCGCTCGCCGTCTACGCCATCGTGTTCGCGGCGGCGCTTGACGGCATCGACGGCCGCATCGCGCGCATGATCAAGGGCCAATCGAAATTCGGCGCCGAGCTCGACAGCCTTGCCGACTTCGTCAATTTCGGCGTCGCGCCGGGCCTGATGCTGTACTTCTGGCAATTGCACGAGCTCGGCAACGCTGGCTGGATCGCCGCCATGGTATTCGCGATTTCCGGCGGCCTGCGCCTCGCGCGCTTCAACGCCACCATGGACGATCCCGACAAGCCGGCCTTTGCCGCCAATTTCTTCACCGGCGTGCCGGCGCCCGCCGGCGCGATCACGGTGCTGCTGCCGATCTATGTTGCGTTCCTGGAACTCGGGCGCTGGCCTGCCGCGGTAACGGCGGCCTACACGCTCCTGATAGGCTTCTTGATGGTGTCGCGCCTGCCGGTGTTCTCCGGCAAGACCATGCGCATGCGCGTACCGCCTGAGCTGGTGCTGCCGGCCTTCGTCGCGGTGATCTTCTTCATCGCGCTGCTGATCAGTTATCCCTGGTACATCCTCTCGGCCGGCACGGTGCTGTATCTGCTCAGCCTGCCGCTTGGCTACAAGTCGTACCGCGACCAGGCCCGCGCCGCGGGGGCCACAGCGCCGTCAACCAGTGAGGTGGCGCAGCCGCAATCATCCGCGGCGCTCGCGGCAAACCTGCCGGATCAGGCGCACGACGACCGGCCCGAACGGCTGCACTGAGCGGTCGCGTGCAAATATCTGCCATGAGGCCCAGTGAGTTGGGTTGAGGCCCGATCTCGGCTATATCGCCCTGTGCCGGCGGCATCGCGCCAAAGCAGCCGCCAATCTGGGAGAGAACGCCGTGACGAATTCCGCGACCGGGCTGCTGCCTGCTTCCGTCCTCGAAGCGCTGGGCCGTTATGACACGCCGACGATCTGCAACGCCATGGAGATCGTGGCGCCGGAGCGCCGGCTCATCGGCTACACCACGAAGCAGTTGGTCTGCCCGTTTCCGGATCTGCCGCCGATCGTCGGCTATGCCCGCACGGTTGCGATCCGCTCCGTCCTGAAATCCTCGCTGCCGGCGGAAGAGCAGGCCAAGCGCCGCATCGAATACTACGAATATGTCGGCACTGGCCACGGCCCGCGTATCTCCGTGATCCAGGACATCGACGGTCCCGACGTCGGCTATGGTGCGTTCTGGGGCGAGGTGCAGAGCAACGTGCACAAGGCGCTCGGCTGCCTCGGCGTCATCACCGACGGCTCGATCCGCGACATCCCGCAATGGGCCCCGGGCTTCCAGGCGCTCGCCGGCTCGATCGGCCCGTCGCATGCCTGGGTCCATGCGGAGAGCTTTGGCGGCGAGGTTCGCGTCGCGGGCATGACCGTGAAGTCCGACGATCTGATCCACGCCGACCAGCACGGCGCTATCGTGATCCCGCTCGACGTCGCCGCTAAGCTTCCTGAAGCCGCCGAGCTCTGCGGCCGCCGCGAGACGCCGATCCTGGAGATCGCGCGCAGCCCCGATTTCTCGCTGGAGAAGCTGAAGGCCGCGCTGAAGCGTTCGGCGGAGATTCACTGACGGCGTGAACGATCTACGGCCGCGATGTCGGTCGTTGGCCGCCCTGCTCCAGGAACAGGGCGGCCTGATCCGGCTCGCCGAGCATTGCGGCGGCGCAGCCAATCAGGATGAATCCGCCGGCAAAATCCCATAGAGTGATGCCTTCCGCATTGTCCGGGGCTCTCATGAGGCGCGCGGCGATCACGGCGAAGGCGGCCTCGACAAAAAGCACGATGCTGAATGCCGGTAGGACAAGCTCCGGTTCAAGCAGGTGGAGCGCCAGAACCGCGGGCAGCGCGGTGAGAAGACTGAACAGCATCAGCATTGCGAATGGCTCTCGCGATAGAGCATGCCGCACCCAGATAATACCTTGTCCTTGATGTTCCCGACCCGTGGCGCAGGGCCGCAGCCGGAGGTGCTGGCACGATGAAGATGAGTGACAAGACAGTCTTGATAACCGGCTCAACGGACGGCGTCGGCCGCTACGTTGCTCGCCGGCTGGCCGAAGACGGTGCAAAGGTCCTGATTCATGGCCGTGACGCCCTGCGTGGCAAAACGCTGATCGACGAGATCGTGAAGGCCGGTCATGTCGCGCCGACGTTTTACCAGGCCGATCTGTCGTCGTTGTCGGGCACGCAAGAGCTCGCCGCGGCCGTGATACGCGATCATCGCCGTCTCGACGTCTTCGTTAGCAGTGCCGGCATCGGCTCGCAGAACGGCGGGCCGCAACGCCAGGAGAGTGCGGACGGCCATGAGCTGCGCTTCGCCGTGAACTATCTCTCCGGCTTCCTCCTCGCGCATCTCCTGCTGCCGCTGCTCAAGACCGCTTCTCCTTCGCGCATCGTCAACGTTGCCTCGCTTGGCCAGCATCCGATCGATTTCGACGACGTCATGATCACGAAGGGCTACAGCGGCTCGCGCGCCTATGCGCAGAGCAAGCTCGCGCAGATCATGTTCACCATCGATTTCGCGGAAGAGGTGAAGGGCATGGGCATCACCGTGAACTCGCTGCATCCGGCGACCTACATGAACACCACGATGGTGCGCGCCGGCGGCATCACGCCGATCTCGACGGTGGAGCAGGGCGGTGCGGCGATCCTGCATCTCATCGAAGGCGACGACATCGCCGGCCGTAGCGGCCTGTTCTTCAACGGCATGAACGAGGCGCGCGCCAATCCGCAAGCCTACGATGCCGACGCCCGCAAGCGCCTGCGCGCGCTTAGCCTCAAGCTCGTGGGGCTGTCGTCCTAGACCTCAGGGCGGCCGCTTATGGTTAGCAAAGTGTTGAGTTTCCGGTCGCCGGACGGCGAAGCCGGCGTCCTCTCGGCACGTCCCGCGCCGGTTCGCCGCGTCGTCCGCACTTAACCTTTACGCGTCTTTAATGGCGGCCAATTAGGGTTTCCGATGCGGTTCGGGGTTGGGCCGTGCCATCGGCCAGGACGGCCGTTGTTGCGTTCGCGTTGGAGTCTCCCATGGATATCATGACGGGCGCCGGCCTCGTTGCAGGCATCATCGTCATCTCAGTGATGATGATCATGGGTGGCGACCTCCACATGTTCATCTCAGAACATGCGATGATCATCATCTTCGGCGGCTCGATCTCCGCCACCATGATCCGCTTTCCCCTCAGCGCGCTACTGCATGGCCTCCCGCTCGGCGCCAAGTTCGCCTTCACCATGAGCCGGCTGTCGGCGCATGATCTCGTCGACGAACTCGCCCGCATCGCCGAGATCGCCCGCAAGCAGGGTCCGGTCGGCCTGGAAAAGGTCGAGACCGACGAGCCGTTCCTCGCCAAGGGCATCCGCTACGTCGCCGACGGCTACGACCTCGACTTCATCCGCGACAATCTCGAGCGCGACCGCGACAATTTCCTCATGCATCTCGACGAGGGCAGCAAGATCTACCGCGCCATCGGCGACTGCGCCCCGGCCTTTGGCATGATCGGCACCCTGATCGGCATGGTGCAGATGTTTGCCAACATGACCGATCCCTCCAAGCTCGGCCCGTTCATGGCGACCGCGCTGCTCGCGACGCTCTACGGCGCGCTCGTGGCGAACCTGTTTTGCCTGCCGATCGCCGACAAGCTTCACGGCAAGCTGCTCGACGAGGAGACCAACCGCACGCTGATCATCGACGGCATCCTGATGATCCGCGACTCCAAGAGCCCGACGCTCGTGCGCGAAATGCTGCTGGCCTACCTGCCGGAGAAACATCGCCACGCCGAGGGCGAGCCGGTGCCGGCCTGACGCCGCCCGCCGGGATCGTAAGACATGGCCAAGAAGAAGCGCGGCGATGCACATGGAGGCGGTCACGGCTGGTTCGTGACCTTCGCCGACCTGATGGGCCTGATGATGAGCTTCTTCGTGATGCTCGTCGCGTTCTCGACGCAGGACGCGAACAAGCTGAAGATCGTCGCCGGCTCCATGCGCGACGCCTTCGGCATCCAGAGCGAGGCGCGCTATGCCGGCATCGTCGAGGCCGACGGCCTGCCGACGCGTCCGCGGCTGAAGAACATCGACCACATCCAGCCCGAAGATGCCTCCAACACGCCGACGCCGGACCAGGAGGATCGCAACCGGACCTCGGGCGCCAAGATCAAGGTCGATCGTGACTTTGCGCTTGCCGCGGCCTCGCTCCGCCAGGCTTTGCAGGACATGCCGGAACTGACCGAGATGTCCAAGCACATCATGTTCGAGGAGACCAAGCAGGGCCTCAATCTCGAGATCGTCGACCAGGACGGCCGCTCGATGTTTCCCGACGGCTCCAAGGTGCCCTATGATCGCACCCGCCGCCTGATCGAGAAGCTCGCGATCCCGCTCAAATCGACGCCGTTGCGAGTCTCCATCGCCGGACATACGGCTGCCGGCCTCGTGCCGACGCGCGGCGACTATGGCGCGTTCGATCTGTCGGCCGATCGCGCCAACGCCGTGCGCCAGATTCTCGAACGTGAGGGCCTGCCGCCGTCGCACATCTTCGCCGTCTCCGGCAAGGCGGATACCCAGCCGCTGTTTCCCGACGACCCGTCGCTCGCCGCCAATCGGCGGGTGACGATCACCCTGATGCGCGAAGATCCGCCGTTGCCGCCGAATTTGAAGCCGTAACGCTCTTGCGCTACCATTTTACCTGAGGCATGTCGTCGCGCTGGTGATGGGCGTGGCGGCGCCGTCACAGCGTCGGCTCCGGCGCCTGCTATATGCTGTGACAATTGACAGGCGCGCCGGAAGCGTCAAAAGGCGCCGGATCAATTCCAGGGAAGAAGCGTTCTCCACCCTCATGACGGCGAGCATCACATCGACCGAGGCCCAGGAAGGGCCGGTCACCTCGGGTTTTTGGGCCCTCACGCTCGGGAGCATCGGCGTCGTCTTCGGCGATATCGGCACCTCGCCACTCTACGCGTTTCACGAGGCGGTCAGCGGCGCGGCCCATGGTCAGCCGGTCTCTCGCGTCATCGTGCTCGGCGTGCTTTCGCTGATCCTATGGGCGCTCCTGATCGTCGTCACCGCCAAATACGTCCTGCTCTTGCTGCGTGCGGACAATAAAGGGGAGGGTGGCACGCTTTCGCTGATGGCGCTCGGCCAGCGCGCGTTGGGGCGGCGAAGTTGGTTCCTGCTCGCGCTCGGCGTGGTCGGCGCCTCCATGTTCATCGGCGATTCCATGATCACGCCGGCGATCTCGGTGCTGTCGGCGGTCGACGGCCTCAAACTCGCGACGCCGGCGTTCGAACACTACGTGGTGCCGCTGACGGTGCTCATCCTGGCGGTGCTGTTCGCGGTGCAGAGCAAGGGCACCGCGCTGGTGGCGTCCGCCTTCGGTCCGGTCATGGTGGTGTGGTTCGCGAGCCTGGCTGTGATGGGCATCGTTCACATCGCCGATGACCCGTCGGTGCTGGCTGCGATCAATCCGTACTACGCGCTGCAATTCCTGCTATCGCACGGCACGATCGGCCTGGTGACGCTCGGCGCCGTCTTCCTGGCGGTGACCGGCGGGGAGGCGCTCTATGCCGATCTCGGCCATTTCGGCCGCAAGCCGATTCAGTCCGCCTGGTTGTTCTTCGTGCTGCCCTCGCTCCTGATCAACTATTTCGGGCAGGGCGCGCTGGTGCTGTCCGATCCCAGCGCGATCGAACACTCCTTCTATCGCATGGTGCCCGAGCAATTGGTGCTGCCGCTGGTCGGACTCGCGACGGCCGCGACCGTGATCGCGAGCCAGGCGGTGATCACCGGCGCCTATTCGCTGGTGTATCAGGCGGTGCAGCTTGGTCTCTTGCCGCGTTTCGAGGTTCGATACACCTCCGAAACCCACGCCGGCCAGATCTATCTGCCGCGCGTGAACCGGCTGCTTTTGATCGGCGTGATGCTGCTCGTGCTGTTGTTCCGCACCCCCAGCGGCCTGGCCTCGGCCTATGGCATCGCCGTTTCCACCACCATGGTCGCCGATGGCATCATGGGCTTCATCGTGATCTGGAAGCTGTGGAACTGGCGTGCGGCAACCGCCGCGGCGGTGATCCTGCCCCTCGTCATGGTCGACATCACTTTTTTCAGCGCCAATCTTCTCAAGCTACTCGAGGGCGCTTGGGTGCCGTTGCTGTTCGGCGTGGCCATGGTGGCGATGATCTGGACCTGGCGCCGGGGCACGGGGATTCTGCTGCAGAAGACCCGCCGTATCGAGGTGCCGCTGGACGACCTGATCCGAAGTCTGGAGAAGCGGCCGCCGCACATCGTCAGGGGCACCGCGGTCTTCCTCACCAGCGATCCCGCCTTTGTGCCGACCGCGCTGTTGCACAACCTGAAGCACAACAAAGTGCTCCACGAGCACAACGTGATCCTGACCATCGAGACCGCGCAGACACCGCGGGTCGATCTGTCGGAGCGGTTCCGCATGGAGAAGATCAGCGACAAGTTCTCCAAGGTGCGCTTGCGCTTCGGCTTCATGGAGCAGCCGAACGTGCCCAAGGCTCTGGCGATCGCCCGCAAGCAGGGCTGGCAATTCGACATCATGTCGACGTCGTTCTTCGTGTCGCGCCGGTCACTGAAAGCCTCGGCGCAATCCGGCATGCCGCTCTGGCAGGACCATATGTTCATCGCGCTGAGTCGGTCCGCCAATGATGCGACCGACTATTTCCAAATTCCCACCGGCCGAGTGGTTGAAGTCGGCACGCAGGTCACTATTTGAACGCGATTGGCGGACTTATGCGATTTTTGCATGGCGAGGGCCCAAAATCGGGCTAGGCCATGCCGGCAGCGCAGGACTATAAGCCGCGCGCTCTCTTCCGCCATTGTGCAGTGAAGCATTTTTAGAGGCCACCAGTCTCTCCCATGACCAGTGACGTAGCAGTTCCCGCCCCGGCGACGGTGGCGGCCAATGGGCATGGCGAGGCCCATACCACCGCAGGGTTCGGCGCGCTGACGCTTGGCGGCATCGGCGTCGTCTATGGCGATATCGGCACCAGCCCGCTCTACGCGTTTCGCGAGGCGGTCATGGTGGCCTCGGGCGTGGAAGGGGCGCCCACGACCGCCGCTGTGCTCGGCGTGGTCTCGCTGATCCTGTGGGCGCTCATCGTCGTGGTGACGCTCAAATACGTCGTGATCCTGCTCCGCGCCGACAACAATGGCGAGGGCGGTACGCTTGCCCTGATGGCGCTGGCACAGCGCGCGGTCGGCACCCGCGGAGCGACGATCGTCCTGCTTGGCATCATTTCCGGCGCCCTGTTCTATGGCGATGCCGTGATCACGCCGGCGGTCTCGGTGCTATCGGCGATCGAAGGCATGAAGGACGTCACCTTGACGTTCGAGCCTTACATCGTCCCGCTGACCGTGGTGATCCTGCTCGGTCTGTTCGCCGTGCAATCGCACGGCACTGCCCGCGTCGCGGCGTTTTTCGGGCCGGTGATGTGCGTCTGGTTTGCGGTGATCGCGGTCGCAGCGGTCGGTCCGATCATCCAGCAGCCGCAGGTGCTGTACGCGCTGAACCCGCTCTACGCAGTGTCCTTCATGCTCCACCACGGCATCATCGGCTTCGTCACGCTGGGCGCGGTGTTCCTGGCGGTCACGGGCGCCGAGGCGCTCTACGCCGACCTCGGCCATTTCGGCAAGCGGCCGATCCAGACCGCCTGGCTGTTCATCGTGCTGCCGTCGCTGGCGCTGAACTATCTGGGGCAGGGGGCGCTGGTCCTGGATGATCCCGGGGCGATCGTGAGCCCGTTCTTCCAGTTGTTTCCGCAAGGCTGGTTCCGCGGGAGCATGGTCGTGCTGGCCACCATGGCGACCGTCATCGCGAGCCAAGCCGTCATCACCGGCGCCTATTCGCTGACGCGCCAGGCGATCCAGCTCGGGCTTTTGCCGCGATTTGAAATTCGTCATACCTCTGAGGCCCATTCCGGCCAGATCTTCATTCCGCGCATCAACCAGCTTCTGCTTGTCGCCGTGATGCTGATGGTGCTCCTGTTCCGCTCCTCCAGCGCACTGGCCTCTGCCTATGGCATCGCCGTCACCGGCACCATGGTGGTCACAGCGATGATGGGCTTTGTCGTGATCTGGAAGGTCTGGAGGTGGTCGCCGCTCGCCGCGGCCGCGCTGATCGCCCCCTTCCTCTTCCTCGACCTGACCTTCCTGACCGCGAACCTGCTCAAGGTGTTCGAGGGCGGCTGGGTGCCGCTGGCGCTCGGCTCGCTGATGATCCTCTTGATGTACACGTGGCGGCGCGGCAGCCGGCTGCTGTTCGACAAGTCGCGCAAGCTCGAATTTCCGCTCGCCGACCTCGTGGCGATGCTGGAGAAGCGGCCACCCCAGCGCGTGCCCGGAACCGCCGTATTCCTGACCAGCGACCCGCTCAGCGCGCCGACGGCGCTCATGCATAGTCTGAAGCACTACAAAGTGCTGCATGAGAAGAATGTCATTCTCACCATCGAAACCGCGCAGACCCCGCGCATCGATCCGGCCGAGCGCGTCAAGCTGGAGCAGATCAGCCCGACCTTCTCCAAGGTGACGCTGAAGTTCGGCTTCATGGAATCGCCCAACGTGCCGAAGGCGCTGGCGATCGCCCGCAAGCTCGGCTGGCAATTCGACATCATGTCAACCTCGTTCTTCCTGTCGCGCCGGGCGCTCAAGCCTGCCGCCCATTCCGGCATGCCGCGCTGGCAGGACCGGCTGTTCATCTCGCTCAGCCGCTCGGCCAACGACGCCACCGATTATTTCCAGATCCCCAGCGGCCGCGTGGTCGAGGTCGGAACGCAGGTGACGATCTGAGGCGCCCGTTCCGAAAGCTGCGCTTCAAGTCCGTGCGATTTAGCTTTAACTTGCAGGGCATCGCTCAAGCCTTTGTAGCGCTTGATTTTCGTGAGCCGAGAGGCGAGGTTGCCGCCGCCGGGATCGCTTTCCGGCGCGCGCTCGGACGTTGGAGGATGATTTGTCAAACCAGGTACAGGATCTCACCCCGGACGAGGTCTCCAAGGGTGTTTCGGAAGGGCGCTATCTGCTCGTCGACGTGCGCGAGCCCAACGAGGTCGCCGCTGAAGCCTATCCCTACGGCGTCGTGGTACCGCTCTCGACCTTCGACCCCAAGGCGATTCCCGATCCCCAAGGCAAAGAGGTCGTGTTCGCCTGCCGCTCCGGCAAGCGCTCGGTGACGGCCTCGCTGGCGGCGCAGGCGGCCGGCCTTGCCTACGACAAGCATCTGGCCGGCGGCATCCTCGGCTGGAAGGCGGCGGGTCTTCCCACCAAGGTCGGTGGCTGACCCCGTAATGACGACCAAGAGCTCCTCGCTGAACAAGGTCTTCGCCGACCTTCCCGTCACCATCTTCGAGGCGATGTCGCAGGCCGCACGCGACAATGCCGCCATCAATCTCGGCCAGGGCTTTCCCGACGATCCGGGTCCCGAGGACATCCGCCGCGCCGCGGCCGATGCCTCGCTCAACGGCTACAACCAGTATCCGTCGATGATGGGCATCCCGGAGCTGCGCCAGGCCATCGCGACGCATTACGGCCATTGGCACGGCCTCAAGCTCGATCCGATGAGCGAGGTGATGGTGACCTCCGGCGGCACCGAGGCCCTGACCTCAGCCATCCTGTCCGTGGTTCAGCCCGGCGATGAGGTCGTCTGCTTCCAGCCGGTCTATGATTCCTACTTGCCGATCATCCGCCAGGCCGGCGGTGTTCCGCGCCTCGTGCGGCTCGAGCCGCCGGGCTGGCGACTGAATGAGGACATGCTGAAAAGCGTCTTCAATTCAAAGACCAAGGCGGTGCTCTTCAACAATCCGCTGAATCCGTCCGCGGTGGTTTATCCACGCGAAGACCTCGAGCTGCTTGCCCGCTACTGCCAGGAGTTCGACGTCATCGCGATCTGCGACGAGGTCTGGGAGCACGTCACTTTCGACGAGCACAAGCACATCCCGCTGATCACCATCCCCGGCATGCGCGAGCGCACCATCAAGGTCGGCTCGGCCGGCAAGATCTTCTCGCTGACCGGCTGGAAGATCGGCTTCGTCTGCGCCGCGCCGCCGCTGCTCCGCGTTGCGGCCAAGGTGCATCAGTTCCTCACCTTCACCACCGCGCCGAACCTCCAGGCCGCCGTCGCCTACGGCCTCGGCAAGCCGGACGAGTACTTCCTGTCGATGCGCAAGGACCTGACGCGCAGCAGGGACCGCCTGACCAGGGGCCTGGAGAGCCTCGGCTTCCCCGTGCTGAAGTCGCAAGGCACCTACTTCCTCACCGTCGACCTCTCGCCGCTCGGGCTGAACGAGAGCGACGCCGAGTTCTGCTGGCGGATCGTCAGGGACTACAAGGTGGCGGCGATCCCGGTGTCGGCCTTCTACGAGCAAGACCCGGTGACTTCGGTGGTGCGTTTCTGCTTTGCCAAGAAGGACCAGACGCTCGACACCGCACTGGAGCGGCTGTCGGACGCGGTGCGCCGGCGCAAGGGTTAGATGAGATGACGAACGTCAGCCGCTCGGGGCTCTGCTTTGGTTTGGCCATCGCCGCAGCGCTGACGCTGCTCTCCCGGCCCTCGGTGGCCGAGGAGCGCGTCGTCAACTTCTACAACTGGTCCAACTACATGGCGCCGGGTGTCCTTGAAGACTTCACCAAAGAGACCGGCATCAAGGTGGTCTACGACACCTTCGACGCCAACGAGACGCTGGAGACGCGCCTGATGGCCGGCAAGTCCGGCTACGACGTCGTGGTGCCGACCGCCTATTTCCTGCAGCGCCAGATCAAGGCGAACATCTTCCAGAAGCTCGACAAGTCGAAGCTGCCGAACCTCGCCAACGCCTGGCCCTTCGTGACGCAGCACCTTGCGACCTACGATCCCGGCAACGTCTACGCTGCCAACTACATGTGGGGCACGACGGGCATCGGCTACAACGTCGCCAAGGTGAAGGCGATCTTGGGAGCGGACGCGAAGATCGATAGCTGGGACATCGTCTTCAAGCCGGAGAACCTCGCCAAGTTCAAAGACTGCGGCGTGCACATGCTCGACTCCGCCGACGACATCTTCCCGGCGGCGCTGAACTATCTCGGGCTCGATCCGAACTCGACCAAGCAGCCTGACCTCGAGAAGGCCGCGGACGTCGTAGCAAAGGTCCGCCCCTCCGTACGCAAGTTTCACTCGTCGGAATATCTGAGCGCGCTTGCGACCGGCGAGATCTGCCTGGTGGTCGGCTGGTCCGGCGACATCATGCAGGCGCGCGCCCGCGCCACTGAAGCCAAGAGCGGCATCGAAATCGGCTACGCCATCCCGAAGGAGGGCGCGCAGATGTTCTTCGACAATCTGGCGATCCCCGCGGATGCCAAGAACGTTGGGGAAGCCTACGAGCTGATCAACTATCTCTACCGCCCGGATGTCGCGGCGAAGAACTCGGACTTCCTGTCCTACGCGAGCGGCAACCTTGCCAGCCAGAAGCTGGTCGATCCGAAGATCCTGAACGACCGGAACATCTATCCGGACGAAGCGACGCTCGCAAAACTCTTCGTCATCACCGCCCGCGAACCCGCCACCCAGCGCATCATCAACCGGCTCTGGACCAAGGTGAAGACGGGAAGGTAGAGGGGGCCGCGATCCTTCCGGGGATCAACCCGGCAACTCAATTCCGTAAAACAACCCCATGCAAAGTAGAACCGCTACCGGCGCGTTGCCGGCGGTGACGGTGCTTAAGTCGGGATGCGGTTTGGTTTAATCGCCCCGCAGGCGCAAAAAACCTGAAGCACTTCGCAGGACGAGCCTGATGTCATCAGCCTCTGCTCGTTTGACTTGTCGGGCAAAACACCGGCAAAATTGCATCGTGGCAATGAGGGTCAATACCGCTCTCGATGCGTCAGGAGGGGCAAGCGGCTTCCTAACCCTCGCGGTCATGCCCCGCGACCCGGCTACGCCAAGGCTTCGCCGGGGTTTCGGTCTAGGGGCGCCGAAGCTTTAGCGTAGGCGGCAGGCGGGGCATCCAGTACGCCGCGGCTTCTCCGTATTCGTCGGCACCTCTGGAATACTGGATCGCCCGACCAAGTCGGGCGATGACAGTTGGGTGTTTGGCGCGCATCTGCCTCCACATCGTCATTGCGAGCGAAGCGAAGCAATCCAGAATCTCTCCGCGGAGGCAGACTGGATTGCTTCGATTCGCTCGCAATGACGGAGTAACTACCGCCATCTCCGGTGCAGCCACAGCCACTGCTCCGGATGCTCGCGCACCCAGCCTTCGACCACGCTCGTGATCGCCTGCGTCGTGCCCTGGATGTCGATCTTGCCGTCGGCGTCGCGCACCGGCTGGATCTCTTCGGTCAGCTCGCCGCGAAAGCGGCCACCGGGAAGGCGGATGATGCGCACGCCGTGGATGGGGCATTCGACCTGGCGCAAAAGCCGCGCCAGCATCGGATTGGCGCGGGTCTTGCGGCCGAAGAAAGTGACCTCAACGCCGGCGGTCAGATACTGGTCGATCAGCATGGCGACGTGCTTGCCGTCCTTCAGCGCCTGCGCAAGGCGGAGCGGCGCGTCGCGCCCCGCAGGGATCAGGGTGCCCATGTTGACCTGGCGCATCTGCTGGATGATGCGATCGGCGGAGGCGATGTTCGGCCGGCGGTAGAGGATCGCGGTGTCCAGCCCGTGCGCGACGGCGGCGAGTGCCGGCAGTTCCCAGTTGGCAAGATGCGCGGCGAAGATCAGCGCCGGCTTGCCGTCGTCCTTGATCTGGTCGAACAGCTCGATGCTGCGCGGCGTCAGCTCGATCCGGCTCTTCTCCGGATGGTCGCGGTCATAGTCCCAGACGTGGTCGATATGGGCGAATTCGGCACCGACGCGGCCGAGATTGTCCCAGACGCCCATCAGGATCTGTTCGATCTCCTCCGGCGACTTTTCCGGGAAGGCGGCGGTGAGATTGGCGCGGCCGATGCGGTGCTCGCGCAGGCGCGGGCCGATCAGGCGGGTGACGCGCGCGAAGAAATCCGATGTCTTGACCGGATCGAAATAGCGCGTGGTGCGCAGCATGCCGACGGTCGCAGCGCCAATCAGGCTCCCGCCCAGCGATTTGGCAGCCTCCCGCGCGCGGGCCTTCGTGCTCGCAGGAAGCAGTGCCATGCGTCCGGTCAGGCCGGTTCGCGGGTGAGGATCAGCGAGGCGTTCTGGCCGCCGAAGCCGAACGAGTTCGACATCACGGCAGTGACGCGGGCGTCGCGCGCCTTGTTGCCGACGACGTCGAACAGGATCGTGGGATCCGGGGTCTCGTAGTTGATCGTCGGCGGAATCCGTTGATGCTCGAGGGTGAGCAGCGAGAAGATCGCCTCGACCGCACCGGCCGCCGAGATGGTGTGGCCGACCATCGACTTGTTCGAGGTGACCGGGATCTTCTGCAGGAGCTCGCCGAACACGGCCGATGTCGTATTGTACTCCATCTTGTCGTTTTCGGGCGTCGAGGTGCCGTGGGCGTTGATGTGGTCGATCCGGTCCGGCTCCATGCCGGCATCGGCCAGCGTCTTCTTCATGCAGCCGATGATCGGCTTGCCGTCCGGCGAGGAGCGGGTGCGGTGGAAGGAATCGGTGAGCTCGCCGCAGCCGGCGAGCACGCCCAGGATCTTGGCGCCGCGCGCAGTCGCCGCCTCATAGCTTTCGAGCACCAGCGCGCCGGCGCCCTCGGCCATGACGAAGCCGTCACGATTCTTGGAGAAGGGGCGGGAAGCCGCCTGCGGCGGATCGTTCTGGGTCGACAGCGCCGAGAGCAGCGAGAAGCGCACCAGGGCTTCCGGATTCACGGTGCCGTCGGTCGCAACGCACAGCGCGGCATCGGTCTCGCCGCGGCGGATCGCCTCGACGCCGAGCTGGATCGAGGTCGCACCCGAGGCGCAGGCGGTCGACAGCGAGATCGGCGAACCTTTGGTGCCGAAGGTCTCGGCGAGGTGGGCGGCAACCGAGCCGAACATGAAGCGATGATGATAGGCGCTGTACTTGCCGCCGCCGGAGATGCGCAGGAGATCGTCGTAGTTGATATCGGGCTTGCCGACGGCGCGGCCGAGCTCGCTGCGCTGCGGCCACTCGACCTCGACAGGTGCGACCGCCAGGAACAGCGGACCCGGGAAATCGCCCTTGGCGCCGATCCCGGCCTGCTCAAGCGCTTCCTCCGTGACGATCTCCGCCATCCGCTCGGAGAGGGCGGTGGAGGAGAACGGTTCGACGCTGACGAAATCGACCGTGCCGGCCATCGTCGTCCTCAGGCCGTCGATCGGAAAGCGCGTGATGGTGCGGATGCCGGATTCGCCCGCGACGAGTTTTGACCAGTTGTCGGCCTTGCCGGTGCCGAGCGAGGTCATGATGCCCATGCCGGTGACGACGACGACGGGACGTCCGAATTTGTCGCGTGCTGCAGTCATGTTTCCCCCGCTAGCTAGAGCATGATCCGGAAAAGTGTGGCGCGGTTTTTCGAGAAGATCATGCTCAAACAATAACCCGCTAAAGCGCGACGCGCTTTAGCGAACCGCCTCCACCAGCGCCATGCCTTCGCCGCGCCAGTGTCCGGCTCCCACCACCACGATCTGGGTGGGGGCCCCCTGCATGTCAATCTCGGTTCCGGTGGAATCGTTCGGCGGGAACAGCGCGCCGCGCGAGATCGAGAGTGCGGCGAGCGCAATCCCCAGCGGGAATTGCGTTTCCATGGTGTGGCCGAACATCGTACCGGTCGCGCGTACTGGGAAATCGGTATGGCCCTGCAGGAAGCTTCGCTCCTCGGAGGTCGCCGGCTCCGCGCCGGTGGCGCCGGTGATGATCGCGCCCTTGCCCTCGCGTTTGGGCAGCTTCGCCCACAGCTTCTCGAGGGTTGCCGCCATGTCGCCCGACTGCTTGCGCTTGGCGAGATCGGCGACCACGCTCGTCAGCTTTGCGAACGGCTTTGCGCCGCGCGCCTCGGCGTGAGCCCTGGACTCCAGCACCAGGAATGCGCCGGCCGAGCCGAGCGCGAAGCCGGCGTGATCCTTCCGCGCCCAGACGGGTGCGAACTTGTCCCTCAGGTTGAAGTCGCCGAATTCGTAGAGGACCAGCAGGTCCTTGCGCTCGCCATTATGCGAACCGCCGACCAGGGCAATGTCGCTCTCGCCCGAGGCGATCCGCGCCAACGCGATGCGCGCGGCATCCGCGCCCGCCACCTCTTCACCCATGAAGGTGCGCGAGGTGCCGCCGAGACCATGCACGATGGCGATGTTGCCGGCGAGCAGGTTGGAGAGCTGGGCCAGGAACAGCGTCGGCCTGAGGTCACTCATCAGCCGCTCATTGAGGAAGCCGGGCGCATTGGCGCCCTTGGCTTCGGCCGTAAGCACGCCGGAATCGACGCTGAGATCGCGCTCGCCGCCGCCGGCGGCGATCACCATGTCGATCTTGGCGAGAATGTCTTTATTGCCCTTGATCCCGGCGGAATCGAGCGCCAGCCCCGCGGCATAGGTGCCGATGCGCTGCCAGGCTTCCATCTGGCGCTGGTCGCCCTTCTTGGGGATTTGGCTGTCGAAGCTGACCGGCATCAGCGGATGCACGATGTAAGGCGCAAAGCCCGTCTCGTCGACGTTGATGCGGCGCTCGCCGAGCGCGGCCCAGTTGGCGTCGAGCCCTTCGCCGAGCGAGGTGGCAAGACCAATGCCGGTGATCCAGACTTCCGTCTGGTCGGGCTTCGTAGCGGAATTCTCGGTCATGGCGAAACGGCCTGTTGCGGAAATCCGACGCGCTTGGCGATCGCGTCCATGTGTCCGCGCATATCCGCATTGGGGAAGGGGATCTGCGTGAAGGTGAGTGTCGAGTTGGCGCGCAGCTTGCCGCCGACCCGGATCTTGGCCTCGGTCACCGCATAGCCCGAGCCCTGATGGGTGAGGGTCGCCTCGATGCTCATGAGATCGCCGGGGAAGACCGAGCCGCGGACCTTGGCCTCCTTGACGGCGGCGAGGATCGGCATGCGCTCGAACTTCAGCACGCCGAGTTGCAGCCAGCCGGAGGCCTGCGCCATCGATTCGATCAGCAGCACGCCGGGCATCAGCGGATAGCCCGGGAAGTGCCCCTCGAAGATAGTGCTCGCGTTCGGAACCTGGGCCTCGACGACGATTCGCTTCTCGTCGACGTTGAGGTCGACGATGCGATCGATCATGTGGAAGTATTCGAGTTGCATGACCGCGCGATTAGGCGCTCGCCCCCTTGGCCGCAACCAGCTCGTCGATGCGCGCGCACAGGTTTTTCAGCACGAAATACTGCTCGGTGGTCGCTTTTCCGTCGTTGACTTCCTGGGTCCACTTTTCCAGCGGCAGCTTGATGCCGAACTGCTTGTCGATCGCGAACGCGATGTCCAGGAAATCGAGACTGTCGATGCCAAGGTCATCGATGGCATGGCTATCCGGCGTGATCGTGTCGCGCGGGATGTCGCAGGTTTCAGCGATGATCGTGGCGACCTGATCGAATGTGGAGGACATCACTAAGCCTTTGATATATTGTAGGTATTTGTCAGATTTTCCAGAGTGGCACGGTGGGCGGGCATCGCGCCCCAGATGACGCCCTCAAACCCCCCTCTGGCCGGGTCGATTGCCCGTATATCGGAGCGCCGCCCTGAGTTCAATGGAGCCGGACAGGGCCGAGGGCCACCCTGGGGATGCCTGTCGCACAGGGGTCGAAACGGAGGGCGGACCGGGACGCGGCTGCCTAGATATGCGGCGTCGTGATCTTGACGCAGTCGCGCCGGCCCATCAGCACGCAATCCTGGGTCCGGCGCAGGTCGGCGATGCTCACTGCGAGCCAGATTCCGATCGCCGTCAGTGCGATCGTGAAGGCGAGCGCCGCGATGTTGGCGAGCATGCGATGGCGGAAGTCGTCCGGCTCCTCGCGGGGCTGCTCGTAGCGCGACAGGTCGAGGGGCTCCGGGGTTACCGCGCGTAGCGGCTGCACCGTTCCGTTGCCTTGCCGGACCGACGGGGAGGGTGAGGTGCGCGGCCTGAACTGGAGCACCCGATGCTCCTCGTCCGAGCTTATGGGCCGCTGGGTTTTCATGGCGCGGTGGGATCACTCCGAAGCAGCGATTTTAGATAGCACAGGGACTTCAGGCGTTGCAGAAAATCTTCCGAGCGCGCACGCGCAATTGTGCTTTCGCATTATCTTTCATGGGTGTTTCGAACGCGCCCGGAACCGCCGCCGTCCCAGTGCCGCGCATGTACGGTTGCGTCGCAACAACCGCCGGGCTTGCGCCTGTCATTCCCATGAACATCGCCTTGTGATCTCTGGCGCAGCCCAATGCATTTTGCCGCCACCGGGCACGTGGCATAGTCCGGGTAGTCCTAAACTGCCATTGCAACCATCCGAGGGGCCTTCGATCATGACCACGCGCGAACCGAGAGTGCATCCCGTGCCGATCCTGTCACTGCGGCCGACGCAGATGACGGTCGGCATGCGCGAGGTCAAGGAGAAGCGCAAGCGCTGGCGCGAGCACGACAAGAAGAAGCAGGCCGATCTCCTCGGCAAGCACATGATCCCCGTGGTGTACGGGCCGGACGAGCGCTACTACGTCATCGACCACCACCATCTCGGCCGCGCACTGCATGACGAGGGCATCAAGGATGTGCTGGTAACGGTCGTTGGCGATCTCAGGATGGTCGAGCGCGAAGCCTTCTGGGGCGTGATGGACAACAAGCGCTGGGTCTATCCGTACGATGCCAAGGGCGAGCGGCGGCATTTCCGCGATCTGCCGAAATCGGTCGCCGACCTCAAGGACGATCCCTTCCGGAGCCTTGCCGGCGAGCTTCGCCGTATGGGCGGCTTCGCCAAGGACACCACGCCGTTTTCCGAATTCTTGTGGGCCGACTATTTGCGTCGAAAACTGTCGCGCAAGGCGGTGGATGCCGATTTTGACAAGGCGATCGAGAAAGCCATGGTCGCCGCCAAGAGCAAGGACGCAATCTATCTGCCCGGCTGGTGCGGGCCGGCGGCGGACGACTAGCGGTCCGCCCGCAAAACCTGCGCAACCAGATGGAAGTTTAGCCGGACCCTGCAACTGTTTCTCAATGTGTCTGCCGTACAAGCTCGCGGCATGGCGCATGAGGTATCAGCGGGGCCTTTGCCGGCGCTCGGGCGGAGCAATGCCAGGGCCCGTGCCGTCCCATTTCTGGGCAGCATCCTGCTCAGCGCGACGGTCACGGTGTGGGTGCTCTGGTTCGCGTGCCGCGGGCCCCTGACCTTCGACGATGCCTACATGTTTCACCGCTACGGCACGCATGTGCTGAGCGGGCTGGGCGTCGTCTGGAACGAAGGTGGTGCGCCGACCTACGGATTGACGAGCCAGCTCTGGCTCTTCCTGCTGCTGCCGCTGTTCATGCTGCCGTTGTCGGCCGCCAGCGCGCTGCAGCTTGCGTCCTGGCTGACGGGCGGACTGGCGGTTGCGGTGATGGGCCGTACCGTCGCGCGCGAGGCGCAAAGCCCGCTGCTTTCCGCTTCTGCGGCGGCCATCGGCGCTGTCGGGCTGCCGCTGCTGCTTCATCCGGCCTTCGCGGCGCAGCTCACGACCGGCATGGACACGATGCTGTCGCTGCTGCTCAACGCTGCGGTCATGCTGGTCGCCATGAGATACGCCAAGGTGCCGTCAACCGGCGCCGCGATCGTATCGGGTCTGGTGTCATTGGCCGCCATTCTGACCCGGCCGGAAAACGGCATCTGCGCGCTCGGCGTGCCGCTCCTTGCCTTCGCGGCACAAGCACCGGCGAAGCGCTGGCGCGATCTCGTCTATATCGTCGTGCTTCCGCTCCTGCTCCTAGTGGCCTCTCTGGCCCTCGCGCAGTTTTATTACGGCTCCGCGTTGCCGCTGAGCTTCTACGCGAAATCGGCGCACGGCTATGACGGCTTCCTCAATCCCGAGAGCGCGATCCGCTATCTCGCCGTGGCGCTGTCCTGCGCCATTCCCTTCATCGCGGCCCTGATCACGGGCATGCGCCACGGCATCCGCCCGCCCATGCTGGTGCTCGCGATGCCGGCCGGCCTGACGGTTTGCTACCTGCTCACGGTGCGCCAGATCATGGGCTGGGACGGCCGTTTCTTCATTCCGTTCCTGCCCTATCTCGTAATCCCGGGCCTGTTGTCGCTCGACGCGATGCTGGCGCGCGGGCTGAATTGGTCCGATCTCGGTCGCCCGCTGGCGCGCGGCATCGCGGGCGGCTTCGCTGTTCTCCTCGGCGTGCTCGTGTTGCAGTCCGGCATCGGCCGCCTCAACGTCGCGGCGCTTACGTCTCAGGCGGTCGCCGCGCCCAGGCTCGACTATCGCGCGGCGACGCCGCTGCCAGTGAAGTCGTGGTTCGCGGTCGTGCAGCAGATCGGCGATCACATCGTATCGCGATTGCCGGCGGGGGCCGTCGTTGCCGCCTCCGAGATCGGATACATCGGAAGCGTGGCGCCGCATGTCGCCATCGTCGATCTCGTCGGCCTCAACGACACCCAGATCGGCCGCAGCGGCCTCAGCATGGACTATCTGCTCGGCTTCAAGCCCGACGTCATCTGGTTTCCGCACGGCGACTACACCGGCCTGCGATCCAAAATGCTGTCCGATCCTCGTCTCTACGAGCACTACGTCGTGATCGCCGGCGCCTTCAACTACGGCCTCGCCATTCGTCGCGACAGCCCGCATCGCGCATCGATCGAGAGGGATGTGGCCGCCGCCTGGGCGCAGCTTTATCCCGACCGAGCCATGCCCGACTACGTTGTTACGAGGACAGGCGAGGTACAGGTCGGTCGTGGCAGCAGTTGATCAGATCAGTGCGGCTTATCGCCCTCACGCGCTTCGTCCTCGCCACCGAACAGGCGGTGCAGCCAACGCTCGACGGGACGACCGACCGTGAGCAGTATGAAGGCGAGCGCGAACGCGATCAGGACGATCTTCCATTGTCCGGCGCCGCAGGCGACGCCGAGGCACGCAGCGAGAAACGCGCAGGCTGCGCTCGTCAGTCCGTGGACGCGGAAACGGTGGCTCTCGCGCACGATGACGCCGGCACCGAGAAAGCCGATACCGGTGAGGATGCCCTGGATGACGCGGCTTGCCGCGTCCGACATCTTGCCCGGTTCCGTGAACTGCACGGCCAGCAGCACGACGGTGGCGGTGGAAAGGCTGACGATGCCAAGCGTCTTCGGCCCGATCGGCTTGCCGTGAATGTCGCGGTCCAGTCCGATCGCGCCGCCGGCAAGCGTCGCAACCGCGAGGCGCAGGAGGATATCGGACCAGTCGAGCTCGTTCATTGTTTGGGCAGGCGTCCCATCAAGTAGAACTCCTCGTTCGGCCGCATGCCGGTGAAATTGGCCAGCCGGTTCGACAGCGCGAAGAAGGCGGCGACCGCGGCGATGTCCCAGATGTCGTCGTCGCGGAAGCCGTGGGCTTGAAGCGCGGCGAAATCGTCCTCGGAGATCCGCTGTGCGTCGGCGGAAACCTTCATCGCGAAGTCGAGCATCGCCTTCTGCCGCGGCGTGATGTCCGCCTTGCGGTAGTTCACCGCGACCTGGTCGGCGATCAGCGGGTTCTTGGCGCGGATGCGCAGGATCGCCCCATGCGCGATCACGCAATACTGGCACTGATTGGCCGCCGACGTCGCCACCACGATCATCTCGCGCTCGGCCTTGGTGAGGCCCGAGTCCTTTTCCATCAGTGCGTCGTGATAGGCGAAGAACGCACGGAACTCGTCGGGGCGATAGGCCAGGGTCAGGAACACGTTCGGCACGAAGCCACTCTTCTCCTGCACGGCGAGGAGACGCGTGCGGATGTCCTCGGGCAGGCTGTCGAGAGCGGGGGCGGGAAAGCGTTGGGGCTTTGTCATTGGCATGTTTTTCCGGATATGGCGGCAAAGGATAGTCGATGCGGGCCCCGCGCTCAACGTGCTCTGACGATCGGGCTTGCGCTCGCAATGGCGGAATTGGGGAACGCGCGTGCCACGCTCTCAGTGTCATCGCCAGCCTTGTGCGCAATTGCGCACTGGGCGGGCGATCCAGTATTCCAGAGACGGTGATTGGATACGGCGACGCCACGGCGTACTGGATGCCCTGGTCAAGCCGGGGCACGACAGCGGAACGTGGGCGAACGCGGCGCTCTTACCGCAGCGGCTTCTTCAACAGCGAGAAGCGGTCCGGATCGAGCCCCATCGAGGGTTGCAGCATTGGGGCATCCACACTGGAGAACGATTTCGCAGGCGGTGCCGAGAACACCGGATCGTTCGGCACGTCGCGCTGCGAGGTCGCACCGCGCCAGCGTTCGAGCACGGCGCTGACGAAATGCATGTCGTGCCCGGAGGTAACGGAAGGCACGCTGCTGATGGTGGCTTCGCCGCGCGGCAACTGGTGCGGCGGCACCTCCTTGAAGCGCAGGCGGGTCGGCAGCGCGACGCCTTCGCCGAACGCCAGCACCTCGCGGGTGCCGAGCGAGGGGACGAAGGAGAGCAGGTTCGCGGCCGCATCCGACACCGCGGCGCGCAGCAGCGCCTGGTCGCGGTCGTTGGCAAGACGCATCGTGAACAGCGTGTTGCACTGGGAGATGATGGTGGCGTCGAGCTCGGCCGGACGCTGGGTGATGAGGCCGAGATAGACGCCGTATTTGCGGCCTTCCTTGGCGATGCGCGACACCGCCTTGCGGGTCGGCCCGAAGCCGACATTGCGGTCGGCGGACGCATAGCGGTGCGCTTCCTCGCAGACGAACAGCAGCGGCGAGACGCCATCGCTCCACAGGCCGAAGTCGAAGGCCATGCGGCAGAGCACCGAGACGACCGAATCGATGACTTCCGCCGGGAAGCCGGCAAGCTGCATCACCGTCATCGGCTTGCCGTTGGCGGGCAGGCGGAACAGATGGCTGATCACCTCGGCCATGGTGTCGCCGCCGACATTGGCGTTGTCGAACATGAAGGCGTAGCGCGGGTCGTTGCGCACCGCTTCGATGCGCGAGATCAGCTTGTGATAGACGATGCGCGAGGAGCGGTTCTCGAGCTTGCCCATGCGCTCGTCGATCAGCGAGATCAGGTCGACCAGGCGGTAGGGCACCGGGGTATCAGCGGTGTAGCCGACCTGCTTGGGATCGATGCGCTTCAAACCGAGGCGATCGGTGTTCTGATACTGGGTGTAGACGCCCTTCGCGATCGGGATGACCTCGGCGAGGATGTCGAGCTCCTCGGGCACGCCGGGGCGGCCCGCGAACAGCACGTCGACGATTTCCTCGAAGTTGAACAGCCAGAACGGCAGCTTGAGGTTTCGCGGATTGAGAACCAGCGCGCGGTCGCCGAAGCAGCGGCCATATTCGTTGTGCACGTCGAGCAGGAAGATGCGCAGGTTCGGGCGCGACTTCAGGATCTCGTTCAGCAGGAGCGACACGCCGGTCGATTTACCGACGCCGGTCGATCCCAGCACGGCGAAGTGCTTGGACAGCATCTCCTCGACGTCGACATAGGCGACGACGGAGCGGTCCTGCTGCAGGAAGCCGACATTGATCTGGTCCGATCCCGTCGGCGCGTAGATCGTACGCAGCTCCTGGCTGGTGATCAGGTCGACGGCGTCGCCGATGGTCGGATAGTTGGTGACGCCGCGCTGGAATTTCGGCTTGTCGCTGGCGTTGAGGATTTCGCCGAGAAGGTCGACCGAGGCGATCGCGATGTAATTGTCGGTGCTCGACAAGTTTTCGCAGGAAACCTCGGTGATCATGGCAACGATGACCGAGTTGCCGCAGCGGATGCTGACGAAACGGCCGACCGTCGCCCGCACCTCCGCGATCGGCATCCGGCCTTCAGCCAATAGCCCGACCCGGGCGAGCGATCCGCGAACCGAAATCACGCGTCCAAAGGATGTCACGATAGATGAACCTGGCAACAACGAGGGGTTTGTCCCGACTATGCGGGCCGTCGCTGGACAAACTGTTAAACGGCAGACGCGGCCGCTTTGTTAAATCGCGACAATTCGGTCGAGACGTTTGTCCCCGATGTATACGCGTCGGCAGAATCGGCCGGAAAATGCTGGATTTCCGGGGCCGTCTGCCCCCCGAAAACGCTTAAGGAAGATTTTACCATTTGAGCAACCGACCGATGCCCCCTGCGGAACGAAGCCGATGCGACCGCCGAGAGGGTCCAGGACGTTCTGTTTGTTGACGGGACCTAATCATTTGTACATTAGTACAAATGAAACCCGCGTTCATCGGCACCGCGCCGGCCGTGCGCGCGTGTTGCGTACTGCGCCCGATTGCGCGATCCGAAGCAGAGGATTGCACGCCTTGCCCTGGAGAAAACCATGCAGCCCGAACCGATTTTCGATCTCGCCCACCTCGGTCACATGGAACTCCTGACGCCGAAGCCGGACGAGAGCCTCAAATTCTTCGTCGACGTCATGGGCATGACCGTCAGCGGACAGAAGGGCGAGTCGGTCTACCTGCGCGGCTGGGACGATTATGAGCGATATTCGCTGAAGCTCACGGCGTCGAAGACCTCGGGCATGGGCCACATGGCGCTGCGCGCGCGCAGCCAGCAGGCGCTGGAGCGCCGCGTCGCCGCGCTCAAAGGTTCCGGCTTCGACATCGGCTGGATTGACGGCGACATGGGGCAGGGGCCGACATTCCGCTGCCGCGATCCCGACGGCCATATCGTCGAGCTCTATTACGAGACCGAATGGTATCAGGCGCCGCCCGAGTTGCAGCCGGCGCTAAAGAACCAGGCGCAACGTTTTCCCGCGCGCGGTGTCAACGTCCGCCGCCTGGACCATCTCAATTGTCTCGCCGTCGACATCAAGGCCAACCGCGAGTTCTTCGAGAATTACCTCGGATGCCGCCTCACCGAGCAGATCGTCCTCAACGACGGGCGTGAAGCTGCGATGTGGCTGACGATGTCGAACAAGAGCTACGACTTCGCCTATTCGCTCGACCATTCCGGCGTGCCCGGGCGCTTCCACCATGTCACCTACGCGCTCGACAGCCGCGAGGAAATCCTGCGCGCCGCCGACATCTTTCTCGAGAATGGCGTCTACATCGAGACCGGCCCGCACAAGCACGCAATCCAGCAGACCTTCTTCCTCTATGTCTACGAGCCCGGCGGCAACCGCGTCGAGGTCGCCAATGCCGGCGCGCGCCTGATCCTCGCGCCCGACTGGAAGCCGATCGTGTGGACCGAGGAGGAGCGCAAGAAGGGCCAGGCGTGGGGCCTGAAGACGATCGAATCCTTTCACACCCACGGCACGCCGCCGGTGGAGGTCAAGAAGCACGCCTAATTCGCAGACCCACGCACGCGCGCGATCGTCTCGCGCACGCCGGTCCAGGCCGGCTTGTCCGGCGCGAACTGCTTGCGCAGGAACGTGACGAGTTCTTCGATCTGCGCGTCGCTCATGCTGTGCTTGAAGGCCGGCATGTAGCCGAGATCGCTTGATGCCGGCTCGGCAATGCCGTGCAGGATCACCTGCACGAGATTGTCCGGCGCCTGGCTGTGAAGATTGCTGTTGAGCGCGAGCGAGGGCCGGCTGCCGAACAGCGGCAGGCCCCCGACCTCGTGGCAGACGGCGCAGGCGCCGAGATAAAGCCGCGCGCCGGCGGAGGCGCCGACGCTAACTTGTGTTGCGCTCTCGAGCTTCGCGGCAAGTGCATCCTGCGTCTGCGGATCGGTCGCGCTGTCGTTGAACGCGTTGAGATAGACCGCCATGGCGCGGATGTCCTGGTCGGGCAGGGCCGAAAGGTCCCTGACGATCGGCGCCATCGGGCCGGCGGCGACGCCGTGATAGCGCGAATGGCCGGTGCGCAAATAAGTGTAGAGCTCGTCCTCGCTCCATGGAATCGGCGCATGCGAGAGCGAGGTCAGCGGCGGCGCCTCCCAGCCTTCGGCAAAGCCGCCGGCGAGATAGGCCTCGCGCTGCTCGGCGCCGAGCGCATTACGCGGCGAATGGCAGGCGCTGCAATGGCCGAGACCTTCGACCAGATAGGCGCCGCGATTCCACAGCTCGGATTTCGCTGGATCAGGCTTGAACAAGCCGGTCTGATGAAACAACGCATTCCATCCCGCAAGCAGAGGGCGAAGATTGAACGGGAAGGCGAGTGTGTTCGCAGGCGCGCTCGCGCGCACCGAAGGCTGTGCCATCAGGTAGGCATAGAGCGCCTGGAGATCGGCATCGCTCGTTCGTGAGAAGTGCGTGTACGGGAAGGCGGGATAGAGCTGGCGTCCGTCGCGATGAAGCCCGTCGCGCATCGCGCGCTCGAAGGCGGGATACGACCAGGCACCGATGCCGGTCTCGACATCCGGCGTGATGTTGGTGCTGTAGATCGTGCCGAACGGCGTCTCCAGCGCGCGGCCGCCGGCATTGAGCGCGCCGCCGATATTGGTATGGCACTCCGCGCAATTGCCGAGCGCTGCGAGCTGCTGGCCACGCGCGATCGTCGCCGCCGAATAGACCGAGGCATCGGGCCGGGCGATCGGCGCGATCGCGCGCCCGGGCAGCAGCGCGGCGCCGATACCGATCGCGGCGGTGCAGAGGGCGGCCATCGTCGCGAACATGCCGGCGCGCTTGGCGAAAGGATTCTGCCAACTGCGTGACGGAGGCGCGGCAGCGGCTGCCGGCAAGGCTTGCGGCGGCGCCGCCGCTTCGCCGTATAGTCCCTTCAGGATGCGCTCCGGCGTGAACGGCGGCTCGCGAAAGCGCACGCCGGTGGCATCGAAGATCGCATTCGCAATTGCCGCCGCGCTCGGCACCGAAGCCGACTCGCCAACGCCGAGCGGCGGCTGGTCCGGCCGCGGCAGCATCAGGACGTCGATCTTCGGCACGTCCGGGAAGGGGATGATCGGATAGGCGCCCCATTCGCGCGCCGCCACCGTGCCGCGCTCGAAGGAGACCTCCTCCATCAGCGCGCGGCTGGTGGATTGGATGACGTTGCCCTGGATCTGGTGACGCACGCCATCCGGATTGATCATCAATCCGGAATCCTGGCCTGCGACGACGCGGGTGACGCTGACGTCGCCGGTCGTCTTGTTCACCGCGACATCGGCGATCCAGGCCGACCATGCCGCGCCATAGCCCGGGAACTTGCTGTGGACATAGAGCGCATAGGCAAAGCCGCGCCCATGCACGACCTCACCGTCCTTGTCCTGCCGCACCGGCCGCGGCGTCCAGCCGGCGCGCTCGGCGACCGCGTTGACGAGATCGATGGCGCGCTGGTCTTTCAGATAGCGCAGGCGATATTCGATCGGGTCGACGCCGGCCTCCGCCGCAAGCTCGTCGATATAGGATTCATGCGCGAAGGTGTTCGGCAGCGCCGAGACGCCGCGAAACCAGGAGGCGCGCGCGATCGGCGGCATGTCATGGGCGACGACGCGCATGTGGTCGTAGTCGTAAGGCGGGATCGCGGTGCGGTCGCCCATTTGCAGCACGGCCGGCTCCGGCGAAATCCGACCCGTGAGCAGCAGCGCCAACGTCGGCGCCGCGTTCGAAGGATAGCGCGTGGCGAGGTCGTAGCCGGCAACGCTGCCGTCGGCGTTCAAACCGCCATTGACGTCGATGAGCTGCGCGGTGCCCTTGGGCTCCCAGGCGTGCTCCTGCTCGCGCGTCAACTGCACGCGCACGGGCCGGCCGACCGCGCGCGACAGCAGCAGCGCGTCCGCCGTGACGTCGTCGGCGCAGTTGCGGCCGTAGCAGCCGGCCGCCTCCAGGCGGATGACTTCGATCTCGTTCTCCGGCTGGTCGATCAGCAGCGCGAGGTCGGCACGCAGCAGATGCGGATTTTGCGAGCCTGACCAGACGCGGACGCTGCCGTTCTTGAAATCGGCGACTGCGCAGGACGGGCCGATCGAGGCGTGCATCTGGTAGGGCCAGACGTAGGTGCGTTGCATCGTCTTTGTGGCGCCGGTGATGGCCGCGTCGACGTCGCCTTTGTCGATCAGCGTGCGTGGCGTCGATGGATTGGCGCGCAGTGCCGTCTCGATGTCTGCAAGGTCGGTCAGGGCAGGTGTCGGCTTCCAGCTCACTTTGAGCTGCGCGGCCGCGAGAATCGCATTCTCCTCGCGCTCGGCGACCACGCCGACGAAGTCGCCGATCCGCACGACGCCGACGAGGCCAGGGATATCGCGCACCAGGGATTCGTCGACCGCGATCAGGCTGGTGCCCACGAATGGGCCGGCATCGACACCGGCATAGGGCGGGCGCACCACGCGCCCATGCAGCATGCCGGGCACGCGGATGTCGTGCACGAAGGTCAGCTCGCCGCTCGCCTTCGCTGGAAGATCGACGCGGGGCACGGATTGACCGACGATGGTGTAATCGCCGACGGCCTTCACCTCTACGTCGTCCGCCAGCTCGAGACGAATCGTCTCATCGCCGATCAGCTCGCCATAGCTGACGCTGCGGTTATGCCCGCGAACCAGACCATCTTCGATCCTTAAATCCGCGGCCGGCAGCTCCAGCCGTTCGGCAGCGCGCGCGATCAAGAAGTGTCGCGCTTGCGCGGCGGCCTTGCGCAGGGGCACGGCGGTGATCTGGATGGTTTCGCTGGCGATCGTCGGGCCCTGGTTGGGTACCACTGCGGTGTCGCCGAGCACCACCACGACCCGCGCAAAGGAGACGTCCAGCTCTTCGGCGACGATCTGGCCGAGCGCGGTGCGGATGCCGGTGCCGAGATCGACATGGCCGTTATAGCCGGTGACCGAGCCATCCGCGGTGATCCGGATGAACGTCTCGGATGCGCCCTCATCGAGCGTGCGGACGACGACGAGCGAACCGGATTGCCGCTCAGCTCCATTCGGAACAGGGCAGGCCATCAATCACCGGCCTCGGCTAGCTGGCTCGATGCACGCATCACCGCGCGCAGGATTTCGACATGCGTGCCGCAGCGGCAGAGATTGTAGCGCAGCGCCGCCATCGCTTCCTGCTCGGTCGGGTGCGGGTTGATGGCGAGCAGCGCCTTGGTGGTCATGATCATGCCGTTGAGGCAGTAGCCGCATTGCGCCGCCTGCTCGTCGATGAAGGCTTGTTGCACGGGATCAGGCCGCTCGCGCGTGCTTAACCCTTCGAGTGTCACGATGTCGCGGCCTTCACAGCCGCTGATCGGGATGACGCAGGAACGTGCGGCGCTGCCGTCGATCAGGACAGTACAGGTGCCGCATTCACCGAGGCCGCAACCATATTTCGGGCCGTTGAGCGCGAGATCGTTGCGCAGCACATAGAGCAGCGGCGTCTGCGGCGCCGCGGTGACGTCGTGGATCCCGCCGTTCACGGTGAGGCGGATCGGTGTCTGCGTCATCCTCGTTCCCAACCTTGCGACCACGCGTCGCAAAAATTCTATGTCGCCGACGATACCGTTTGTACACAAACGTGCAAGCGGCGCATGCCGCAGTGCAGCGTGGTTGCCCGCTTTGTGGACAGAGGCGGCAGGCAAATGAGGTTTTATTCGGCAGTGGCACTTTTTCGCCCGCGCCGCCGCTTGACAGCTATCAATGTCGCGCGCAACATCGTTCGTATACGAATGATAACCCGTCGTGACCCGCTGGCTTTGACATGGTGACTGAAACGACGAGCGCCGTCTCCGACAAGATCCGCTGCGATGCCTGTCCGGTGATGTGCTACATCAAGCCGGGCGCGGCGGGAGCCTGCGACCGCTATGCCAATCACGACGGCAAGCTCGTCCGTGTCGATCCGCACATCATTCTCGAACGCACGGTCTCGCAGGGCGGCAAGCTGGTGCCGTTCAGCCGCACGGAAGATTGGGACGGCAAGATCGTCCACGAACCCTCGACCTTCGTAACCGCGATCGGCGCCGGCACCACCTATCCCGACTACAAGCCCGCGCCGTTCATCGTTTCCGCCGAGGTCGATGGCGTCGACATGGTGACCGTGGTTACCGAGGGCATCTTCTCCTATTGCGGCATCAAGGTGAAGATCGACACCGACCGCTATCTCGGCCCGGAGACCGCGACCGTCCGCGCGCAGGGCGAGGCGGTGGGGCATGTTACTACCAGCGAATACGGTTCGCAGATGCTCTCGCTCGGCGGGGTCCATCATCTGACCGGCGGCTCCAAGAAGGAAGGTCGCGTCACCTGCGACACGCTGATGGATCTCGCCAATTGCAAGGCGGTTGAGCTCACGATCGACGGCGGTGCGAGCGTGGTGGTGCAGGCCGGCCAGCCGCCGATCGTCAACGGCGTCAAGGAAGAGCGCATGCGCGTCGGCTGCGGCTCGGCGACCATCGGTATGTTCGCAAAGCAATGGCACGGCAAGGTGGATGAGGTCGTCGTCGTCGACGACCACATCACCGGAGTGCTCTCGGAGCACCAGGCCGGCAAGCTGCTCGACATCGCCGACACCGGCATCAAGATGAAGGGCCGCCGCTCGACCCCCGGCCGCTATTTCCAGGTCGCCGATCCCGGCACGGGCTGGGGCGGCACCAACATCTCCGATCCCCTGGCGATTCTCGGGCCGTTCGATGCCAAGGAGGCGAAGCCCGGTCTGAGCATGCTGATGGTCTCCACCACCGGCGAGCACTCATCTTATTACGTGCTCGACGAGGCCTTGAAGCCGGTCGAGACCGAGATGCCGGCCGATCTGAAGTTTTCGGTCGAGCGCATCCAGGAGAATTGCGAGCCGGCGCTGTGCACGGTGCTGTTCATGGCTGGTGCCGGCGGCTCGCTGCGCGCGGGCGTCACCGACAATCCGGTGCGGCTGACGCGCTCGGTGAAGGATGCGCTGACGCGCGTCACCAGCGGCGGCGCGCCGGTCTATGTCTGGCCCGGCGGCGGCATCACTTACATGGTCGATGTGACGCAGATGCCCGCCGGGGCGTTCGGCTATGTGCCGACCCCGGCGCTGGTCGCGCCGATCGAGTTCACCATGAAACTGTCGGACTATGCCGCGCTCGGCGGCCACATGGATTACGTAAAGCCGCTGTCCGAGGTGAAGGGCGGCGATGATGTCCGCCAGTTGCCCTGGCAAAATCCCATCCCGGGAAGGCGCGCATGAGGCTTCCGCAAGTCGCATTGCTGTCTGATGGCCGGCGGCTGCATTTGCAGGATGGTCCGATTGATCTGATCGTGGAGGCGAGGGGAGATGTGCGCGAGGTGCACGCTTCCTATGAGGCGGCGGCGCGGCGGCTCGCCGGCCTGCTCGACGAGCTCTGCGCCGAGCTGACGGAGCTGCGCAGAGCTGCCGATCCGGCGCGAACGTCGCTGAACGGCGTCGTTGCACGTCGCATGCATGCTGCCGTCGCGCCCTATGCCGCGGAATGCTTCATCACGCCGATGGCTGCGGTCGCCGGCAGCGTGGCGGAAGAAATTCTGGGCGCGATGCTGAACGCTGCGACGCTCGACCGGGTCTACGTCAACAATGGCGGCGATATCGCGCTGCATCTCGATCGCGGTGAGCATTTTTCGATCGGCCTGATGGACCGGCCCGACCGTGACGGCGTGATGCGGACCATGACGGTCGATGCGGACGATCCCGTGCGGGGCATCGCGACCAGCGGCCGGCATGGCCGCAGCTTCTCGCTCGGCATTGCCGATGCGGTCACGGTGCTGGCCGGGGCGGCGTCGCAGGCCGATGCGGCCGCGACGGTCATCGCCAATGCGGTCGATCTGCCCGGTCACCCCGCCATCATCCGGAAGCCGGCCAACGAGCTTCAGCCCGATAGCGACCTCGGCGCGCGCCTCGTCACCTGTGACGTCGGTCGATTGTCGCGGGCCGAGATTGCGACGGCGCTCGAATCTGGCGCGGAATGTGCACGGCAATTGTTCGATCGCGGATTGATCGAAGGGGCTGTCTTGCAGCTTTGTGGTGATATGCTTGTCATCGGAACCAAGGATATAGAACGGCAACGATCGCGCCCGCTTGTGCTGGAGAACGCGGTCCATGCCTGAACAGGGAAGCGAAACATGAGCGCGATCATCCGCAAGATCGTCACCGTGGTCGAGGAGACGCAGATGGAGATGGGCCGGCAGGTATCGCCGCCGACCCGGCGCGCCGCGGCGATCGCCGTGATCGAAAATCCCTTTGCCGGAAAATATGTCGAAGACCTCTCGCCGCTGATTGCGATCGGCGAGGAGCTTGGCGACCTCCTGTCGAAGCGCGCGGTGGCCGCACTCGGTATCGAGGGGTCGAAAGTGCAGAGCTATGGCAAGGCGGCGGCCGTCGGCGAGAACGGCGAGCTGGAGCACGCGGCCGCTATCCTCCATCCCAAGATGGGGGCGCCGGTGCGGAAGGTGCTGAGCAAGGGCGCAGCGCTGATCCCGTCGTCGAAGAAGCGCAGCGGTCCGGGCACGACGCTCGACATTCCCTTGGGGCACAAGGATGCGGCCTTCGTGCGCAGTCATTTCGACGGGATGGAAGTGCAGATCAACGATGCGCCGCGCGCCAACGAGATCATGGTCGCGGTCGCCGTCACCGACAGCGGCCGTCCGCTGCCGCGCGTCGGCGGGCTCACGGTTGCGGAGATCAAGGGCGAAGACGGCCTGCGTTAGTTTTTCACAGTGGAGGTTGGGATGCGAGCTAAGAATTATTTCGTTGGCGCTGCGTTCGCGCTGCTGGCCGGCGGCATGGCCAGTTCGGCGATGGCGCAGGCTGAGATCAAGATCGGCGAGATCAACAGCTATTCGTTGCTGCCAGCCTTCACCGAACCTTACCGCAAGGGCTGGCAGCTCGCGGTCGAAGAGATCAATGCGAGCGGCGGCATCAACGGTAAGAAGCTCGTCGTCATCTCCAAGGACGACGGCGGCAAGCCGGCGGACGCGCAGACCGCGGCCAACGAGCTCGTGTCGAGCGAGGGCGTTGCGATGCTTGCCGGCACATTCCTGTCCAACATCGGCCTTGCGGTCAGCGACTTCGCCAACCAGAAGAAAGTGTTTTTCCTCGCGGCCGAGCCGCTGACGGACGCCGTCACCTGGTCGAAGGGCAACAAGTACACTTTCCGTCTGCGTCCCTCCAACTACATGCAGGCGGCGATGCTGGTGGAAGCAGCCAGCAAGCTGCCGGCAAAGCGCTGGGCGACGATCGCGCCGAACTATGAGTACGGCCAGTCCGCAGTCGCGGTGTTCAAGAAGCTGATGTCGGAGAAGCGCCCGGACATCCAGTGGGTCGACGAGCAGTGGCCGCCGCAGGGCAAGATCGACGCGGGCCCGGTGGTGCAGGCGGTGGCCCAAGCTAATCCGGAGGCGATCCTCAACGTCACCTTCGGCGCCGATCTCGTCAAACTCGTGCGCGAGGGCAACACGCGAGGCCTGTTCAAGGGACGCGAAGTCGTCTCCTTCCTGACCGGCGAGCCCGAATATCTCGATCCGCTCAAGGACGAGACGCCGGAGGGGTGGATCGTCACCGGCTATCCCTGGTACTCGATCAAGACGCCCGAGCATGATGCGTTCCTGAAGGCGTACCAGGCCAAGTACAACGACTATCCGCGGCTCGGCTCGATCGTCGGCTACCAGACCATCAAGTCGGCGGCGGCGATCCTTGCGAAGGCAGGCTCGACCGATCCGGAGAAGCTGATCGCCGCGGCCGAAGGCCTGTCGCTCGGCTCGCCCTTCGGCGAGATCACCTTCCGCAAGATCGACCACCAGTCGACGCTGGGCGCCTATGTCGGCAAGACCTCGGTCAAGGACGGCAAAGGCATCATGGTGGACTCGTCCTACAAGAAGGGTGCGGACTACCTGCCGAGCGATGCCGAAGTCGAGAAGCTGCGGCCGAAGGATTGATGTTTCGTCTCCCTCTCCCCGCTAGCGGGGAGAGGGTTGGGGTGAGGGGGAGTCTCCGCGAGGGCGGTGACAGACGTTTTCGCGGAGGCTCCCCTCACCCGATGCGCTTCGCGCGTCGACCTCTCCCCGCAGGTGGGGAGAGGTGAACCAAGATCTCGCTGCCGCACATCACGGCATGCAAACCGAACCCGGACCGCCGATGGCCTTTTATGTCGTACAGTTTCTGACCGGTCTCGCCAGCGCAGCGTCGCTGTTCCTGGTGGCCTCGGGCCTGTCGATCATCTTCGGCGTGACGCGGATCGTGAATTTCGCGCATGGCGCCTTCTATATGATCGGCGCCTACATCGCCTTTACGCTGACGGATCGCTTCGCCGGGGCGTTCGGCTTCTGGGGCGGCATCGTCGCGGCGGCGCTGGCGGTGGCGCTGATCGGCGTCGTCGTGGAGATGGTGCTGCTCCGGCGCATCTATCATGCACCCGAACTGTTCCAGCTTCTCGCGACGTTCGGCCTGACGCTGATGGTCGAGGACCTCGTGGTCCTGATCTGGGGCCCCGACGATCTGCTCGGCCGGCGCGCGCCGGGCTTCAAGGGCGCGGTCGATTTCTTCGGCCAGAACATCCCGAGCTACGACCTGTTCCTGATCGTGCTCGGCCCGGTCGTGCTTGGCGTTCTCTGGCTCCTGTTCCAGCGCACGCGCTGGGGCGTGCTGGTGCGCGCCGCGACGCAGGACCGCGACATGGTCGCGGCCCTCGGCGTCAATCAGAAATGGCTGTTCACCAGTGTGTTTGCAGTCGGTGTGTTCCTGGCCGCGCTCGGCGGCGCGCTCCAGATCCCGCGTGATGCCGTCCATCACGCGATGGATTTGCGCATCATCGTCGAGGTGTTCGTGGTGGTCGTGATCGGCGGCCTCGGCAGCATCGTCGGCGCCTTCGTCGCGGCGGTGCTGGTCTCCGAGCTCAACGCGTTCGGCATCCTGATCTTCCCGAAGATCTCGATCATCCTGGTCTTCCTGGTGATGGCGGTGGTGCTGATCGTGCGGCCCTGGGGGTTGTTCGGCAGGCCCGAGGCGCCGGCGCGCAAGACGCCCGGTCTCACCGTCAACCCTTGGCGGCCGCTGACGTCGAATGAGCGGCTGGCTGCGCTTGCCGCGCTCGTCGTCGCGGCGATGCTGCCGCTGTTTGCCGGCAACTACGCGCTGACCGTCGGCTCCGAGATCGCGATCTTCGTGATCTTTGCCGTGAGCCTGCATTTCCTGATGTCGGTCGGCGGTCTCGCGTCCTTCGGCCACGCGGCGTATTTCGGCCTCGGGGCCTACGGCATTGCCTTCCTCGCCAAGATGGCGGGGCTGCCGATGATCGTGTGTCTTCTGCTCGGACCGCTGCTCGGCTGCTTGGGTGCTGCCGTGTTCGGCTTCTTCGCGGTACAGCTCTCAGGCGTCTATTTCGCCATGCTGACGCTCGCCTTCGCGCAGATCGTCTGGTCGATTGCGTTCCAGTGGGTCAGCGTGACCGGCGGCGACAACGGCATTTTGGGCGTCTGGCCTTCGAGCTGGGCCGCGAGTCCCTCGCACTTCTACTGGCTGGCGCTCGGCGTCGCGGCACTTGTGACGATCGCCCTGCGGATCGCGGTGTTCTCGCCATTCGGCTACGCGCTCCGGGCCACGCGCGACTCAGGCCTGCGCAGCGAGGCGATCGGCATCAACGCCAAGCGCATCCAGTGGACCGCGTTCGTGATCGCGGGGACGACGGCCGGCATCGGCGGCGCGCTGTTCGCCTATCTCAAGGGCAGCGTCTTCCCAGACAATCTCGGCATATCGCTTTCGGTCGATGCACTGGTCATGGTGCTGCTCGGCGGCGTCGAAACGGTGTCGGGCGCGGTGATCGGCGCCATCGTCTACAAGGCGCTCAACATCTGGCTGGTCAGCCAGACCGATCTGTCGAAGCTGGTGCTCGGCGCGTTCATCGTTCTGATCGTGGTCGTCTTCCCCAAGGGCATCGTCGGGATGCTGGAGATGCTCGCGCAGCGGCGCAGGAACGCGTCGCCGCCGGGATCAGCCCTGCTTGCCAAGCCGATCGAGTCCGCCGAATGAGCGTCGCACCCCCACTTCTCGCGGTCGAAGGCCTGACCAAATCCTATGGCGGCATCCACGCCGTGCGCGGCGTCTCGTTCTCGCTGCGTGCCGGCGAAATTCTGGCGCTGATCGGGCCGAACGGCGCCGGCAAGAGCACCTGCTTCGACATGCTCAACGGCCAGAACAAGCCGGACTCAGGGTACGTCCGCCTCAACGGCGAGGACACCACCGGAAAGAAGCCGCGCGAGATCTGGCGGCTCGGGGTCGGGCGCACCTTCCAGATCACCGCGACCTTTGCGACCATGACCGTGCGCGAGAATGTGCAGGTCGCGCTGATCTCGCACCAAAAGCAGTTGTTCAACCTCTGGGGCTCGGCGCCGCGCTTCGATCGCGACGAGGCCGGCCGACTACTGGAGCTGGTCGGCATGAGCGGCTATGCGGACCGGCCCTGCGGCGAGCTCGCCTATGGCGATCTCAAGCGGCTCGAGCTTGCGGTGGCGCTCGCCAACCAACCGAGACTTCTGCTCATGGATGAGCCGACCGCCGGCATGGCGCCGCGCGAGCGGGTCGACCTGATGCGGCTCACGGCCAATATCGCGCGGGAGAAGTCGATCGGCGTGCTCTTCACAGAGCATGACATGGACGTGGTGTTCGAGCATGCCGACCGCATCATCGTGCTGAACCGCGGCACGCTGATCGCCGAGGGTTCGCCGGCCGAAGTGCGCGGCAATCCGCAGGTGCAGGCGGTCTATCTCGGCGAGGGCCTCGTCTACGATGCCCGCCACCGCGAGGGAGCCGCGACATGAAGCTCACGGTGCAGGACCTCAACAGCCACTATGGCCCGGCGCACATCCTGTTCGACATCGGCTTCGAGGTCGGCGAGGGCGAGGTGGTGGCGCTGCTCGGCCGCAATGGTGCCGGCAAGTCGACGACGTTCCGCTCGATCGTCGGCCTCGTGGCGCAGCGCTCGGGCCGCATCATGTTCGAGGGCAAGGACGTCACGGCGCTGCCGACGCATGAGATCGTGCGCGGCGGCCTCGGCTATGTGCCGGAAGAGCGGCGCATCTTCACCGACCTGACGGTCGAGGAGAATCTCGAGGTCGGCCGCCAGCCGAAGCGGACGAACGCGCCATACTGGACGCGCGAGAAGCTGTTCGCGCTGTTCCCGAACCTGAGCGAGATGCGCAATCGTCCGGGCGGCCGCATGAGCGGCGGCGAGCAGCAGATGCTGACGATCGCGCGCACGCTGATGGGCAATCCGTCGCTGGTGCTGCTGGACGAGCCCTCGGAAGGCCTGTCACCCAAGATCGTCGAGCAGATGGTCGATGCGATCCTGACCATGAAGAAGGAGGGCGTCAGCATCGTCGTCTCCGAGCAGAATTTGCACTTTGCGCGGCTGATCTCCGATCGTGCCTACATCATCGAGCGCGGCCGCATCTGCTTTGGCGGCACGATGGCCGAGCTCGACGCGCGTCCGGATATCCGCGACGCGCATCTGTCGTTGTGAGGGGTGGGGGCGGATGGCGAGAAGCGTCGCGGCCAAGAAGAGCGTCAAGCCGGCCAAACCGTCTTACGTGCTCGACGAGCAGGTCGGGTTCATCCTGCGCCAGGTCTGGCAGCGCCACAGCGCGATCTTCGCGCGTGACATCGGCACCAATCTCACGCCGACGCAATGGGCGGCGCTGTCGAAGCTCGCCGAGACCGGCCCGTGCTCGCAGAACCAGCTCGGGCGGCTCACGGCCATGGACGTCGCGACCATCAAGGGCGTGATCGATCGTCTCAGCGCGCGCGGATTGACGGAGACGAGCCAGGATCCCGAAGACGGACGGCGGCTGGTGGTCAGCCTGACGCGCGCCGGTCAGCAGCTTGCGGAGAAGGTCGCGCCGAACGCACTCGCAATCACCCGCGAGACGCTTGCTCCGCTCGATGCCAAGGAGCGCGAGACGCTGATGGCGCTACTGAACAAGCTGCGATGAACCCGTCATTCCGGGGCGCGACGAAGTCGCGAGCCATGATGCGCAATTGCGCATCTGAGAATCCATAACCACGAGCCGGGGTTATGGATTCCGGGCCTGCGCCTTGCGGCGCATCCCCATTGCGCAATTGCGCAATGTGGAATGACGACGGTGTGTGGGGCGGCTTACTTCGCCACCACCTCCGGCACCTTGCCCGCCGGCGGCGTATTGCGGCTGCGCTGCGTCCGGACGATGCCGTCGATGATGGTCATGCCGATGCCGGGAAGGTCGCCGAGCTGGACGCTCTCCAGAATGTTCTTGCCGGGCGAGTGCTGCGCCTTGTCCATGATGACGAAGTCGGCGGAGCGGCCGACCTCGATCAGGCCGCAATCGAGCGCGCGCATCCGTGCGGTGTTGCCGGTGGCAAGGCAGAACGCGATTTCGGCCGGCAACTCGCCGAGCGAGGATAGCATCGAGACCATGCGCAAAATGCCGAGCGGCTGCACGCCGGAGCCGGCGGGTGCATCGGTGCCGAGGATGACGCGATGCAGGTCGCCCATCTCGCGCGCGGTGCGCAGCGTGAACAACGCCGAGCGCTCGTTGCCGTTGTGCACGAGCTCGAGCCCGCGCTTGCAGCCCTCGCAGATACAGCGGATCTGGTCATCGGGCAGGGCGGTGTGGCCGCCGTTGACGTGGCCGACCACATCGGTGTCGGCCTCCAGCACCACATCCTTGTCGATCAGTCCGGAGCCGGGGATTGAGGGGCCGCCGGTGTGGATCGTGCTCTGGATGCCGTATTTGCGCGCCCAGCCGACCATTTTCCGCGCGGTTGGGCCGTCTTTCACGCCGCCGAGGCCGACTTCGCCGAGCAGTTTCACGCCGGCGGCGGCCATCTCCTTGAAATCTTCTTCGACCATCTCGCATTCGATCACGGGGGCGCCGGCGTGAACCTTCACGCCGCCGGGCCGCAGCGTCCAGAACGCGCGCTGCGCGAACACCGCCATGGCCTTCAGGCCGACGACGTCGCGGGGGCGGCCGGGCATGTGCACTTCGCCGGCGGAGATCATGGTGGTGACGCCGCCATGAAGATAGCTGTCGATCCAGTTGGTCTGGTTCTGACGCGGCGTCCAGTCGCCGGCGACGGGATGGACGTGGCTGTCGATCAGGCCCGGCGCCACCGTGGTGCCGTTGGCGTCGACGATGGTGGTCGCGCCTTCGGTGTTGACGTCCTTGAAGCGGCCGATCGCGGTGATCTTGCCGTTCTCGGCGACGATGGTGTCGCCATCCAGGATCGGCTTTTCCAGGGCGCCGGACAGGATCAGGCCGATATTGCGGATCACGAGCTTCGACGGTCCGGCGGCCTGGGGTGCGTCATGCGCCATGGAAGGGCTCCTCATTCCTAACTGCAACGCTTTCGATCTTGGGCAGCCTTGACCGCGGGATCAAGCGGGATTATTCATTAGTATACGAATGATCGTGTACAAACGACGCATAGCTGACAATCGCCTCGGAACCGCTCGGCAGCGACAGGGAAGGTGAGATGAGCAATTTCAATCAGGAAAGCGTTTTGAGCGTCCACCACTGGACCGACACGCTGTTCAGCTTCAAGACCACCCGCAGCCCGACCTTCCGCTTCCGCAACGGCGAGTTCACCATGATCGGGCTCAAGGTCGGCGAGAAGCCGCTGCTGCGGGCCTACAGCGTCGCCAGCGCCAATTACGAGGACACGCTGGAGTTCTTCTCGATCAAGGTGCCGGACGGCCCGCTGACCTCGCGCCTTCAGCATCTGAAGGAAGGCGACGAGATCATCGTCAGCCGCAAGGCCACCGGCACGCTGGTGATCGACAATCTGGAGGAGGGCCGCAACCTCTACCTGGTCGGCACCGGCACGGGGCTCGCGCCGTTCCTGAGCGTGATCAAGGACCCCGAGACCTACGAGCGCTTCGAGAAGGTGGTGCTGCTGCACGGCTGCCGGCACGTCAGGGAGCTCGCCTATGGCGAGATGATCACCGAGACGCTGCCGAACGACGAACTGCTGGGCGAGTACATCCGGGGCCAGCTCATCTACTATCCGACCGTGACCCGCGATCCCTTCCGCAACCGCGGCCGCATCACTGACCTCATCACCTCGGGCAAGCTGTTCAGCGATATCGGTCTGCCGCCGCTGGAAGCAGCGCACGACCGCGTCATGATCTGCGGCAGCCCGGCGCTGGTCGCGGACACCCGCGTCCTCCTGGCCGAGCGCGGTTTCGTCGAGGGCAATCACGGCGAGCCGGCCCAGTTCGTGGTCGAAAAGGCCTTCGCGGAGCGGTAGGCACGGAATTCCTGCGCAATAAGGCCGCATTTTCGCCGCCCGGCGCCCGTTGCGGCGCCGATTCAGCGCGCGATACTATGTGGGAGCGAATCAGCGGAGTTCCCATATGGTTGCGGACAGCGACAGCAACATCGCCTGGCACCGGGTTCAGTTGAAGAAGAATCGCGCTGAGTTGAAGGCGTTCGAGACCGCGCGCTTCACGATGGGCGAGATCGCCACGTCGAAGCGGAACGGGCAGACCCAGAAGGCGATCATCGAACTCAAGCGCAAGATCGCGCAGTCCGAGCGCTTGATCGCCGACTACGAGAAGCGCACGCGCCGTCCGCTCGCCACCGACCTGCAAAGTCTCAGCAACGGAAGCTGGAGTCATTGGGACGCCTACACCAATCAGCAGCAGCGCAAGACCGGCTCGCGCTCGACGGGGCGCGGGTAGGTTTTCTTCTCGCTCTCCCCGCAAGCGGGGCGAGGTAAGCAACGGCGGCCCACTTGCGGCGGCAGCGCTGCGCACCATCTGGGTGAGGCGCCACCAACCATCCCGGTGATCCCATGACACTGCGCCTCGATTTCACCAGCGAGGCCTTCTTTTTTCGCGATCCGCCCAAGGCCATCGCGGAATTGCGAGCTTTGGGGCCCGTGGTCGCGACGCGATTTCCGCTCGTCGGCGACGTCTGGATCACCACGACCCATGATGCGACCGCGCAGGTGCTGAAGGACAGCACGACCTTCACGCTGCGCAAGGAGGATGGCGACGTCGCGGGTCTGCGCTGGTGGATGCCGAGACTGGTCAGGACCATCGCCAACAACATGCTGACCATGGACGAGCCGGACCACACCCGGCTGCGCAGCATCGTGGACGAGGCCTTTCGCCGCCGTGCGATCGTCGCGATGGAGCCGCGCATTCGCGCCATCGCCGATGGTCTGGCCGATGAGCTGTTCGCGCAGGGAAGCCCGGCCGATCTCGTCCAGCGCTACGCGCGCATCCTGCCGCTATCGGTTATCTCCGAACTGCTTGGCCTGCCGCCGGCCGATCGCCCGCGCTTCATTGCCTGGGCCAATGCGATGTCCTCGTTGACCAACGTGGCCAGCTTCTTTCGGCTGCTGTTCGCGTTCCGGAAGATGCGGAGCTATCTCGAAGAGCAATTGCAGGCCGCGCGCGTGCGGGGCGGCGAAGGGCTGATTGCCGAACTGGTCCAGGTCGAACGCGAGGGCGGCCAGATCACGCCGGACGAAATGGTGTCGATGGTGTTTCTGCTGCTCGCGGCCGGCTCCGAGACCACCACCCATCTCATCAGCGGCTCGGCTTACGAGCTTCTCAAAAACCCCGGCCTCCGCGATTGGCTGGAACAGGATTGGAGCCGCGTCGGGCTCGCGGTCGAAGAGTTCTTGCGCTTCGTCTCGCCGGTGCAATTCTCCAAGCCCCGCTATGTTCGGCGGGATGTCGAGCTTGAAGGCGTGCGCCTGAAGAGGGGCGACCGCGTCATGGTGATGCTCGCCGCCGCGAACATGGATCCGGCGGTGCATGAGCATCCCGACGAGCTTGATCTCGAGCGCAAGCCAAACCGTCACATCTCCTTCGGAACGGGAATCCATTTCTGCCTCGGCCATCAGCTTGCGCGCATCGAGGGGGCCTGTGCACTTGAAGCGTTGTTCACGCGCTGGCCGCAGCTTGGTCTCGCTGTCGAGCCTTCGCAAATTCATTGGCGCAAGCGCCCGGGGATTCGCGCGATCAAGCAGCTCCCCGTCACGGCAGAGTCTCGGGGAACACCTGCGACATCTGCCGCGTCGGCGATGGTCGATCGTTCCCTCGCTCGGGCGAACTGATATTTCCTGTCCTTCGGAAAATCTTTGTTCCCGTGATCGACCAGGAACGGTGCGCGGTGACGGCTGTTGTCCTTGAGACCTCGCAGCGATGAAGGTCGGCACGGGTTCCGTGCTCACCGCGAGCGTCTCATCTTTGCAGGAGGCAGCATCATGACCAGAAAAATGCCACCTGTTCCGCCGGACAACCAGAGCCACAAGGGAACTGGCGACACCAAGCAAATGCCGACCGATCAGACTCGGCATGGCCAACAACGCGCGGAAAATCCGGAGCAGCAGGGGCAACAAGGCAACATCAAGCAGAACACGACCAATCAGGGATACCAGCAAGATCGCTGAGGAAGGTGACGTTCATGTCGACATCCACCAAGACACCGAACAGCATTCGCCAGGGCGGACCCGGCGCATCGCACGAGAATGCGAAGGCGCCGCTCGAGGTCAAGAAGCCGCCGGCTGACGATCCGCAGCGCAGCCACAGCCGGGTCTCCGGCGGCGGTGGCGAGCACGATTCCCATCACCGGCACGATGCGGCCGGCAAGGGCGGAGGCAGGTAAATCATGAGCAGCAAGCAACCGAAACTGTACGCTCCGTCCGGCAAGGATTTGCGCGACAATCCCCTGATCGGCGGATCGAAGGGGGCGTCGATGGCCGGCGCGTCGCCTGACGACGTCGAGGATGCCTTCGGCGAGAACACGATCGAGGGCGACTTCGAGAACGACGTGAACGTTGCCGGTGGCATCGACAAGGACGTCGCGCGCAGCGGCTCGCACCGAAGAGGCCGGTGACAATCGGGAGATATCGGATGCAAGGCAGAAAAACCCACGAACAGCAGGTGCGCATTCTCCAACGCGAACCGGATGTGCCGGATACGCGGCAGCTCGAACAGGCCTCCGGCCACAATCCGCAGGATGCGGCCGTTCATCGCGCCAAGCCGGAGGCGCGACAGAGCGAGTTTCCGGTGAGCCGCGGCGGCCTCAACCAGGAGAGCGACCACAACAAGCACAACAATCCCGGCCAGAGCGGGCACAAGCCGCCCAAACCGACGGCACAACAGCAAAAGCACTGAGTTTCGAGGCGATCATTCAAACAGGAGAGATCGATGCCAGGCGGGAATGGCAGCAAGATGCACTTCAGATCCGGGATGCACGGCAAGAGCGACGGCACCGGCGCGTTCGCCGACGTGCCCAAGGACAAGATCGGCGACAACATGGTCCTGTCCAACCGCGACAAGGCCCAGCACTCGGACATCCGCGGCATGGACGGCAAGTTCATCCAGACCGAGCAGTATCAGGACCACGCGGCCAACCGGCTCGGAGCCGAGGACACGGAGACTGACGAAAGCTGAGGAGAAGGGTCGTTTCCTCCCGACCTTAACTCGCGGACCGGTGCTTAGCCGGTCCGCTTTTTTGTCGAGACGAGATCGCGCTCCCAGCCGAATACGGATCGGCCGTCGAGGTCCGGAGATGCCGCGCGTTCGCCCCCGATGAAAGATTCGACCGAAGGCCCGCGCGCGGTTCGCTCCAGCCGTCGCGCCTGATCGTCGAGGCGCTTGATCGCCTGCATCTCCTCCTCACGCCCGAGCCTCGCGTTCTGGATTGCGCCTTTCAGCACGCGGATGGTTTCGTCATAAACCTTGATCGGGACGGGGTAGGGGTGGCGATCCTTGCCGCCATGGGCGAGCGAAAAGCGCGCGGGGTCCCTGAAGCGGTAGGGCGCGCCGTGCACGACCTCGGCGACCATCGCGAGCGAGCGTACGGTGCGCGCGCCGACGCCGGGCGTCAGCAACAGCTCGGGGAAATCGATCGGGCCGCGCTCGGCTGCTGCTGCGAGCGTGCCGTGCAGGCGCCGTGCGAACACGTCCTTTGGCCGGACATCGTGATGCGAGGGCATGATCAGATGCGGCAGCAGGGCCTGCGCCGGTTCGGTCCCGTTGATCCGCTCGAACTCCGAAACGACGCGGTCGGGGCCGAGATCCGTCAGCAGCTCGAGCTGGGCGGCGCGCGAGGGTTCGGCGCGATGGTCGGTGAGATTGACGATCTCGCCCTGCTCGGGTCCGTCGATCGCGCTGTGCGGGGTATCGACAAAGCTCTTCAGCGCTTCCGAATGCCAGTGATAGCGCCGGGCCTGGCGCTTGTCGCCGTTCATGCCTTGCTGCACCACCGTCCATTTGCCGTCGGCGGTGACGAAGAAGCCGTGAAGATAAAGGTCGAAACCGTCCTGGACCGCGGCGCTGTCGACTTTCGCCACCAGACGGCTGGCGCGGGTCAGTTTCACGCCATCGAAGCCGACGCGCTCGCCGAGCTGCAACAGCTCGTCCGGTGTCCTGCGCGAATGCTGTCCGCGGCCGCCGCAGACATAGACGCCGAGCTCGTCCTGGAGCGGACCGAGCCCGCGCTTCAGCGCCCCGATCACGGAGGTGGTGATGCCGGAGGAGTGCCAGTCCATCCCCATCACCGCGCCGAACGACTGGAACCAGAACGGGTGCGAGAGCCTTTGCAGGAACGCGTCGCGCCCGTAATGGTGCACGATCGCCTGCGTGACGATCGCGCCGAGCGACGCCATGCGGGTCGCAAGCCACGGCGGAACCCGTCCACTGTGCAAGGGAAGATCGGCGCTGCCGGTACGTCGAGTCATGACCGCCCCAAACTAGCGTAGTTCGCCGACGGTTGCACCGAGGGAATACCGCGTTGCATGGGGCGGGGGAGCAGAGGCTGGCTGGGCCGCGTTGAGCGGCAGTTGCGAATGGAATGCGGGGACAGGGATGAATCGGCAGGCTTTGATGGCTGACATCGAGGAGATGCTTGGCGGGGTGCCCTCTTGGGTCATCGGACTCGGCTTGATCGCCGGTGCGGTCGTGCTGGCCTTGTCTGCCTATCGGCTCGCGGTCTGGCTGCTCAATCGCGCGTTCGGGGTGCGTTTCCCTCTCGTGCGCATGTTCGTCGAGCGCACGGCGGGGCCGGCTCGCATGGCACTGTGTCTCGCTGCGGTCGCACTGGTCCTGCCGCTCGCGCCGCTCAACGAGTCGATCCGGACGCCGCTGACGCGCCTGTTCGTGGTGGCTTTCATCGCCCTGATCGGTTGGATATCGACCCGGGTCGTCGACATGAGCGCGGCACGCTATCTCCAGAATTTCCGCGACGTCACGGAAAACTTCATCGCCCGCAAGCACGTTACACAAGTCCGCGTGTTCAAGCGGGTGACCGATACGATTATTGTCATCATCACGGTCTCCACTGCGCTGACCACGTTCGACTCGGTAAGACAGTACGGGGTCAGCCTGTTCGCCTCCGCCGGTGCCGCCGGCATCATCGTCGGTCTTGCCGCCAGGCCCCTGCTCAGCAATTTGATCGCCGGCGTACAGATCGCGATCACCCAGCCGATCCGGATCGAGGACGCAGTAATCATCGAGAATGAGTGGGGCTGGATCGAGGACATCGCCTCGACCTATGTCGTGATCCGGCTGTGGGACTGGCGCCGCATGGTGGTGCCGCTGTCGTATTTCATCGAAAGGCCGTTTCAGAACTGGACGCGCGATACCGCATCGCTGATCGGCGTGATCGCGCTTCATGTCGACTACCGGGCCGACGTGCCGCGCATCCGGCGCTGGCTGGAAGATGCGGTGAAGCAGTCCAAACTCTGGGATGGCTCGGTGGTCAATCTCCAGGTGATCGACGCGGACTCACGCACCATCGAGCTTCGGGCGCTGGTCAGCGCCAGGAACGCGCCACAGTCCTGGGACCTGCGCTGCGAGATCAGAGAGAGGCTCATCGCCTTCATTCGCGACGAGATGCCGGAAGCCCTGCCGCGCGAGCGTGCGATCCTGATCCCGTCAGGCGACGACGACACCGAACTCTGGCGGCGCGCCGTTTCCAAGAAGAACAAGCGGGTCGGCGCCCACAATTAACCCGCGAGCAGGTGCTATTCGCGCGTGGCCTTGCTCGCGCCGCGCAAGCCCGCCTGCTGCTGGATGGCATCCAGCGCGCCGGACGACTGCTCCTCCGTTACGAAGCGGTTGAGCAGGGGGAGCGCCTCCTCGCGCCCCTTCGGAATTGCGATCGCCATGTGCTCCAGGCCCCAATTGCCCTCGAGAATCCGCGCGCCCGGCATCTGGTCGGACATCTCGAACAGCGTCGGCTTGTTGGTCGCGTAGAGATCGATCTCGCCGCGGCCGAACATCGCGATCGCAACCTTGACGCTTTCGGCGGGAACGATGGTCGCATTCTTGAATTTCGCCGGGAGAGTGCGTTCGGAGGTCGAGCCTTTGGTGACGCCGATCTTCACGCCGGGCCGGTCGATGTCGCTGACCGCGTTGATTACCGAGTTCGCCGGAACGAGATAGCCGAGTTCGATCGTCAGTACCGGCTGGCTGAAGCTGACGTCGTTGGCACGGGCCGGCGTGGCGTTGGTCACGGTGAAGTCGACCTGGCCGTCATGAATCGCACTGACGATGTCGGCCACGCGCTGAAACCTGACGTAGTCGACGGCAACGCCGAGCCGCTTCGCCAGCTCGCCTCCGAGATCGTAGCTCAGGCCGTGCGGCTTGCCGCTCGCGTCGGTCACCATCGAAGTCGGACTGCCCGGATAGACGCCGACGCGCAAGCTGCCGCTCGGCGCCAGGATTTTCGCTTCGCCATCGGCCTTCGCGGGAGCGCCGAGCTGGCCTACAAATGCAAGCGCGATCAGGGCCGCGCCTGCAAGGCGCCGCGGATGAGACAAGGTCGTCATGTCAGAGCCCGTCTCATTGCGCGCGAATGTTGGCGGCCTTCAATACCGGCTCCCACTTGATCGCCTCGGCGTGCATGTAGGCGTCAAAATCCTTGGCGGAGGAGCCGACCGGGGCGGCGCCGATCTTGCTGAGCGTCGATTGCACGGCCGGATCCTGCAGCGCCGCCTTCAAGTCGGTCTCGAGCTTTGAGACGATCTCCGGCGGCATCTTCGCAGGGCCAAGGACGCCCCACCAGACGGAGACGTCGTAACCCGGCACGCCGGACTCGGCGACGGTCGGAACATCGGGCAGCGCCTTGGAGCGCTGGGCGGACGTCACGGCGAGCGCGCGCACCGGGCCGCCTTCGAGCTGGCCGATGGCTTCCGCGAGCGGATTGATGCTGAGCGGGATTTCGCCGGCAATGACGGCGGTCAGCGCCGGCGCGCCGCCCTTGTAGGGGATCGCGACGATCTTGGTGCCGGACATGTATTTCAGGAGCTCGCCGGCGAGATGGGCCGAGGTGCCATTGCCGGACATGCCGTAGGAGAGCTTGTCCGGCTCCTTCTTCGCCGCGGCAAGGAGATCGCCAAGCGTCTTGTACGGGCTGTCCTTGGCGACGACGATCGCGAGCGGGGACGAGGCGACCTCGGTGATCGCGGTAAAATCCTTGAACGTGTCGTAGGGCACGCTCGGATAGATGAACTGGTTGAGCGGATGGCCGCTGGCGACCAGGATCAGCGTGTAGCCATCCGGAGCTGCCTGCGTCAGCGCCTGCGAGGCGACGATGCCGCCGGCGCCGGGACGGTTGTCGACCACGGGCTGCTGGCCCCAGGTCTTTGCCAGCGCCTGGCCGAGCGTGCGGGCGAGCACATCGACCGCGCCGCCGGCCGCGTAGGGCACGAGGATGTGGACCGGCTTGCTCGGATAGTTGTCGGCCTGCGCGGCGCTGCCGGCCAGCAGCAAACCGGCACCGAGCAGCAAACCGCCGATCTTCTTGTTCAAACCCAGCATTTTCCCAGCACTCCTTAAGGGCATTTGCGTCCTAGCGGCGGTCTTTTCTAGCCGTCCCGGACGTTGCCCATGGTTTTTGTTGACGAGACCTGATCTTTTGTACGATAGTACAAATCACATGGTACGCAAACCCACAAGCAAGGAAACGGCCCGCAAGCCGAACATGCGCGAGGCGATCCTCGCGGCGGCCGAGGAGCTGTTCGCCACCAACGGCTTCAACGCCGTGTCGGTGCGCGACATCGCACACGCCGCCGGGGCCAATCCCGGCAGCGTGACCTATCATTTCAAGACTAAGGACGGCCTGCTGCTGGAGATCTACCGGCGTCATTGCGGGCCGATGAACCTGCGTCGTTCCGAGCTGTTGGCGGCCGCCAAGCGCGTGCGCGATCTGCAGGACCGGCTCGAGGCGATCGTGCGGGCCTATGTGGTGCCGGCCTTCACCTCGGGCAGCGATCTTGCCGGCGGCGGTGCGCGCTTCACGCGCCTGCGCGCCGTGATGTCGGCCGAAGGCAACGAGGTCGCGCGGCGGATCATCGCGCAGACCTTCGACGACACCAGCCATGCCTTCATCGATGCGATCCACGAGAGCCTGCCCCACATTCCGCGCACCGAGATCGTCTGGCGCAGCCACTTCCTGCTCGGCGCGCTCTATTATTCGCTGGTGACACCGGAGCGCGTCTCGCGCCTGTCGCGCGGCGAGGCCGACGGCAGCGATGCCGCGAGTGCCATCGAGCAGCTCGTGCGGGCCACAGTCGCCGCGTTACAGGCGCCGGCGCTCGATCAGACCGCGCCGGTCCGACGGCGCACGGTCGCAAGCAGCAAGACTTGAAAGAAACCGTCGAGGGGAAGCGCGGGTCGCGTTTCGGCTCGCAAGCGGACCATGTGACTGGGTGTTGAGGACATGAACAGGCGGGAGTGCTTGCATCTATTGACCGGGATCGCCGGCGCCGCTTGGGCGAGTGAGGCGTGCGCGCAAGGCGCCGAGAAGGTGATCCCGACGATCAACCCGCCCGATCCTGATCCCAAGACGCCGTCGTTCAAACTGCCGCCGAAATCCTGCGACGCCCATACCCATATCTTCGGACCCGTAGCCCGCTATCCCTTTGCGCCGAACCGGCCCTACAACACCGCCGACGCACCGCTGGAGGCGTTCCGCAGCGTTCACGAGAAGGTCGGCGTCGAGCGCTGCGTGATCGTCAATGCGACCGTGCACGGCACCGACAATCGCGTCGTCACCGACGCCATCGCGCAGAGCGAGGGCGCCTATAAGGGCATTGCCAACGTCAATGACGAGATGTCCGATCACGAACTCGCGGCGCTGGACAAGGGCGGCATCTGCGGTTGCCGCTTTGCGTTCCTGAAGCGCCTCGGCGGCGTCGGCGACATGGCCAAGTTCCAGCGCATCGTGCATCGCGTTGCCGAACTCGGCTGGCACGTCGACGTCTATTTCGAGCCGGGAACGATCGCCGAATTCGCGCCTATCCTGACCGCGCTGCCGACGCCCTATGTGATCGACCACATGGGAACGGTCCAGGCCGGCAAGGGGCTCGACGATCCCGGCTTTACCGCATTGCTTGACCTTCAGAAGAAGGACGAGAAGTGCTGGGTCAAGATCACCGGCCTCGAGCGCGCCTCCAGCGCCGGCAAGCCGTTCCACGACGCGGTTCCGTTCGCCAAGGCGCTGATCGACAACGCGCCCGATCGCGTGCTGTGGGGCACCGACTGGCCGCATCCCAACGTCAAGGTCATGCCGAATGACGGCGAAATCGTCGACCTGATCCCCCTCTATGCGCGCGATGCGAAAGTCCAGCAGAAGCTGCTGGTCGACAATCCGGCGCGACTATTCAAGTTCACCTGATGACGATGATGTACACGCCGACCATTCCGCCGCCCGATCCGAACACGCGCACGCCGAAGTTCAAGCTGCCAAAACTGTCTTGCGACGCGCATTGCCATATCTTCGGGCCCGGCGCGAAATATCCGTATGCACCGGACCGCTCCTACACGCCGCCCGACGCGCCGCTCGAGGATTTCAGGGCGCTGCATGCCAAGCTCGGCGTGGAGCGCGCCGTCATCGTCAATGCCAGCGTGCACGGCACCGATAATACGGTCGCGCTCGATGCCATTGCGCAGAGCAATGGGGCCTATCGCGCGGTCGCCAATATCGACGACACCATCACCGAGCGGGGCTTGCGTGAGCTGCACGAGGGCGGCTTTCGCGGCTGCCGCTTCAATTTCGTCCGTCATCTCGGCGGCGTTCCCGACAAGCGCGTGTTCGACCGCGTCATCGCCATGGTGGCGCCGCTCGGCTGGCACATCGACCTGCATTTCGATGCGATCGATCTGCCCGAATATGCCGACCTGCTGGCCCGGCTGCCGCTGAGCTACACCATTGATCACATGGGCCGGGTGAAGGCCTCCGACGGGCTCGACCAGCTTCCGTTCAAGGTTCTGATCGAGCTGATGCAGCGCGACGAGAAGTGCTGGGTCAAGATCTGCGGCTCGGAGCGAGTGTCGTCGACTGGTCCGCCGTTCACGGATGCCGTGCCCTTCGCGCGAAAGATCGTCGAGACTGCGCCCGACCGCGTCATCTGGGGCACGGACTGGCCGCATCCCAACGTCAAGGTCATGCCGAACGACGGCGACCTCGTCGACCTGATCCCGCTGTTCGCGCCGGAGGCCGAATTCCAGCAGAAGATCCTTGTCAGCAATCCCGCACGCCTGTTCGGGTTCGACGCATGACGGCGCTTGCGATCGACAAGCCGCGCGGCCGCGCCTGGTGGAAGGAGCTCTGGATCCAGGTGCTCATCGCCATGGCGGCCGGCATCGCGCTTGGGATCGTTAATCCCGAAGCGGGTGCGAAGATGCAGCCGCTCGGCGACGCCTTCATCAAGGCGATCCGGATGCTGATCGCGCCGATCATCTTCTGCACCGTCGTGCACGGCATCGCCCATATGGCAGACATGGCACGTGTGGGGCGCGTCGCCGTCAAGGCCATCGTCTATTTCGAGATCATGACCACGATCGCGCTGGTGATCGGCCTCATCGCCGTCAACCTGCTGAGGCCCGGCGTCGGCATGAACATCGATCCGGCGACCATCAACGCCAGCGCGATCGAGCCTTACGTCAAGCAGACCGGCGCCATCGGCTTCGTGCCGTTCCTGATGAACATTGTGCCGTCGACGTTTATCGGCGCCTTTGCCGAAGGCAACATCCTCCAGGTCCTGTTCATCTCCGTCCTCTGCGGCTTCGCGCTGGTGCAGCTCGGCGAGCGTGCGGCGCCGCTGGTCAATCTGATCGATGTCGCCGCCAAGATGGTGTTTGCCGTCGTCGGCTTCGTGATGTGGGCCGCGCCTATCGGCGCGTTCGGCGCCATCGCGTTTACCGTCGGCAAGTTCGGCGTCGGCTCACTGGCTTCCCTCGGCAAGCTGCTGGGCGGCTTCTATCTGACCTGCGTGGTCTTCATCGTCGTGGCGCTCGGCCCGGTGGCGCGGCTGTGCGGCTTCAGCCTGTTCAAGCTGATCCGCTACATCTGGGAAGAGCTGTTGATCTGCATTGCCACGACCTCCTCGGAAACCGTGCTGCCGCGCATGCTGTCGAAGCTGGAGAAGGCCGGCTGCGAGCGCAGCGTCGTCGGGCTCGTGATCCCGACCGGCTATTCCTTCAACCTCGACGGCACCTGCCTTTACCTCGCCGCCGCCTCGGTGTTCCTGGCGCAGGCGACCAACACGCCGTTCGGGCTCGCCGAACAGATCGAGTTGCTTTTGATCCTGCTCGTCACCTCGAAGGGCGCGGCGGGGATCGCGGGGGCCGCGTTCGTCGTGCTGGCGGCGACGCTCTCGGCCACCGGCACCATTCCCGTTGCCAGCGTCGCGCTCGTGCTCGGCATCCATCGCCTGATGTCACAGGGGCTGACGCCGACCAATCTGATCGGGAACGCGGTTGCGACCATCGCGATTGCCAAATGGGAGGGCGCGCTCGACCGCGAGCGCTTGCAGCGCGTGCTCGACGGAGAGGAACCTGCAGTCGCCGCGGCCCGATGAACCTGCTGCCTGCCCAAAGCAGGGAGCCTATGATGCCAAGGAATGAAAGAGGGGAGTTTGTCCCATGAAGACAGGTCTCGTGATCACCGCCCATCCGGGCGACTTCGTCTGGCGCGCCGGCGGCGCCATCGCGCTGCACGCCAAGAAGGGCTACCGGATGAAGATCGTCTGCATGTCCTTCGGCGAGCGCGGTGAGAGCCAGTTTGCCTGGAAGGAGAAGGGTGCGACGCTGGAATCGGTCAAGGCCGGCCGCAAGGACGAGGCTGAGCGGGCGGCCAAACTGCTCGGCGCGGAGATCGAGTTCTTCGACTGCGGGGACTATCCGCTGAAGCTCAACGAGACGCATTTCGATCGCATGGTCGACATCTACCGCGAGCTCAATCCGAGCTTCGTGCTGACGCACGCGCTGGAAGACCCCTATAATTTCGATCATCCGAGCGCGGCGCATTTCGCGCAGGAGACCCGCGTCGTGGCGCAGGCCATGGGTCACAAGCCCGGCGCGCAGTACAAATACGCAGCGCCGCCGGTCTTCCTGTTCGAGCCGCATCAGCCGGAGATGTGCAACTTCAAGCCGAACCTGATCCTCAAGATCGACGAGGTCTGGAAAGAGAAGTACGAGGCGTTCCAGATCCTCGCCGCGCAAAAGCATCTCTGGGGCTATTACGAGCGCGTCGCGCTCAACCGCGGCATCCAGGGCAGCCGCAACACCGGCGTGCCCATGACCTATGGCGAGGCCTATCAGCGCCTGTTCCCGACCGTCGAGGAGGTCCTGGCATGAAGCCGGTCGTCGTTCGTAACATCGAGCGCGCTGATCCCGCCGGAATGGCGGAGTACGGCGTCTCCACCGTGCACGAGGCCTACGGACGCTTCGGTCTGATGAAGCCTTATCTTCGGCCGGTCTGGCCGGGCGCGGCGATTGCCGGCCCCGCCGTCACCGTGCTGGCGCAGCCCGGCGACAACTGGATGATCCATGTCGCCGTCGAGCAGTGCAGGAAGGGCGACGTTCTCGTCGTCGGCTGCACCACCGACAATACCGACGGCATGTTCGGCGAATTGCTCGCGACCTCGCTCCAGGCGCGCGGCGTGCAGGGGCTGATCATCGATGCCGGCTGCCGCGACGTCAAAGCGCTGCACGAGATGAAGTTTCCCGTGTGGTCGCGCGCCGTTTCGGCCAAGGGCACGGTCAAGGCCACGCTCGGCTCGGTCAATGTTCCCGTGGTCTGCGCCGGCGTCAACGTCGAACCCGGCGACATCGTCGTGGCCGATGATGACGGCGTCGTGGTGGTGCCGAAGCGCTACGCGGCCGAAGTCGCCGAAAAGGCGAAGAGGCGGGACGCCGACGAGGGCGGCAAGCGCAAGCGCCTCGCCTCGGGTGAGCTCGGCCTCGACATGTACAACATGCGCGAGGCTCTGGCGAAAGCCGGGCTCGTCTATGTCGACAATCCCGAGGATGCCTGAGCGGCTAGGCAAGAGAAGCGGAGCGGACGGATGGATCGTCTCAAGCTTAAGGCCGTGCTCGGCAGTCACGCGCATGTCAAGGCGGTGAGGAGCGGCGAGCTCCGCTCCGACCGCTTCGATCTCGACTTCATCGAGTACACGCCGACCAACACGGCGTTCAAGCCGATGGTGCGCGAGCAGGCGTTCGACGTCTGCGAGATGGCGATCGTCACCTATCTGATGGCGAAGGCGCACGGCAAGCCGCTGGTGCTGCTGCCCGCGACCATGTTAGGCCGCTTCCAACATTCGTACGCACTGTACAATCCGGAGCGCGGAATGCTCGGGCCTTCCGACCTCGATGGCAAGCGCGTCGGCATCCGCTCGTTCACGACGACGACGGGCGCCTGGATCAGGGGCATCCTCGCCAACGACTACGGCGTCAACCTCGACAGCATCCGTTGGGTGACGTTCGAGGATCCGCATGTCGCCGAATATGTCGACACCACGGAGCGGGCGCCGAAGGACAAGAAGATCCTGCAGATGCTGCTCGATGGCGAGCTCGACGCCGTTCTCGGCGAGACCTCGAACGATCCGCGCCTCAAGCCGCTATTCCCTGATCCGGCTGCGGAGGCCGCGAAGTGGTACGCGCGCCGGGGCGTCGTTCCGGTCAACCATCTCGTGGTCGTGACCGAGCGGCTCGCAAAATCGCACCCGGACGTCGTCGCAGGGATCTATGATCTTCTCAAGCAGAGCAAGACGCAGATCGGACCCGCCGCGGTGCCCGATCTCGTTCCGTTCGGGGTCGAGGCCAATCGCAAGCCGCTGGAGCTGATCATCGACTACGCGTTCCAGCAGGCGCTGATCCCGCATCGCCTTGCCGTCGACGAGCTCTTTGACGACACCACTGGAAGGCTGAACTGATGACGGATCCGAGGCGATGGCAGATTGGGCTGGTCGGCTACGGGGAGGTCGGCAGGATCCTCGCCGAGGATCTGCGCCAGCAGGGCATCAAGGTCTCAGCCTATGACATCAAGCTCGGCGGCGAGCAGGGCGTGCCGCTCAGGGATCATGCAGCGAAATTCGGCGTGACGCTTGCAAGTTCGCATGCCGAGCTGACCGCGAAATCGGACTTCATCGTCTCCGCCGTCACGGCAAGTCAGGCCGTTCCGGTGGCCAAGGCGTGCGCTGCCGCGGTCAACCAGGGCACCTGGTTCCTCGATTTCAACTCGGCTTCGCCCGGCGCCAAGCAGTGCGCAGCCGCGCTGATCGATGGCGCCGGCGGGCGCTATGTCGAGGGCGCGGTGATGACCTCGGTGCCGCCCTATCGCATCAAGGTACCGCTTTTGCTCGGCGGCCCCGGCGCGAAGGAGCTGGAGCCGCTGCTGAATGCGATCGGTTTTGCGGCCAAGGTCGCGAGCGACAAACTTGGCGTTTCATCGGCGGTCAAGATGTGCCGTAGCATTATGATCAAGGGCCTGGAGGCCATGGTCATCGAGAGCTTTACGACTGCGCGCGCCTATGGCGTCGAGGATGCCGTGCTGGCTTCGCTGGCCGAGACCTTTCCCGGCATCAATTGGGAGAAGCAGGGCGCCTATTTCTTCCAGCGCGTGATCGAGCACGGTCGCCGCCGCGCTGAGGAGGTGCGGGAAGTTGCCGAGACCGTGCGCGAGGCGGGGCTGACCCCATGGTCGGCGCAGGGCACCGCCGAGCGACAAGCCTGGGTCGCCGATCTTGCCGACGAAGGTCTGTTCGGCATGAAAGGAACACAGGAGTTCGCCCGCAGCGCCGATTGGCGTACCGAGGCGGACCGCATCCTGGCGAAGATCGAGCGAAAGACGTGACGCGCCTCAACGCCCTGCCGTTAGCCCGACCGTCACTTGCGCTTCCCGACAATCTTACCGTTCGATGCGACGAGCTTGCCTTCCTTGTAGACGGAGCGCGGCTGCGGCGAAGCGACGACCGCCTCGGGGACGTGCTCCGCATTCAACGTCACGAAATCGGCCTTGGCGCCGACCTTCAGGCCATAGCCTTCGAGCCGTAGCGCTCTTGCGCCGGCTTCGGTGACGAGATCGAAGGCGAGGCGCAGCTCTTCGTCGATATTGAACCCCGAGCGATATCCGATCGTTGCCGCGCGGCGCAGCATGTCGCCGTCGCCATATGGCCACCAGGAATCGCGAATGTTGTCGTTGCCGCTGAAGACGGTCACGCCGGCCCTGCGCAGGGTAAGGACCGGCGGGAAGGGACGAGCCCCCGGCGCATTCGTCATGATGGCGACGCCGGAGCGGGCGAGGGTGTCGGCGATCTTCTTAAGATGATCGGGCGTGATGTCGCCGAGCCCGTAGGCATGGCTGACGGCAACATGGCCCTCCATGCCGAGTGCGCGCGTGCGCGCCGCAATCTGCTCGATCTCGAAAGCGCCCAGCGTGCCGCTGTCGTGCAGGTGAATGTCGACATCGACGCCGTGCTTCCCCGCCACGCCGAAGACGACATCGAGATGCTTCTCGACGTCGCGGTCGAAGCTTGCGGGATCGAGCCCACCGACGACGTTGGCGCCGAGCCCGACGGCCTCGTCCAGCAATTGCGGCGTCCCGGGGCTCGCCAGAATGCCGCTCTGCGGAAAGGCGACGAGCTGGATGTCGATCAGGCCCCGGTATTCCTCGCGCACGCGCAAAATCGTCTCGAGTGACTTCAGGCCGACTGAGCCGTCGACCATGACATGGCTGCGCATTTGCGTGGAGCCGTGCCCGATGCAGAGGTCGAGCTGATTGCGGGCGCGAACGTCCATTGGAGCCGCGTCCGCCATATTCTGGGCCTGAAAGGCCACGCGCTCGCGCACGTCGAAGCCGTTGGTGCATGGCTTGTGCGGCCGCCAGGCGTCGCCATAGAAACTGGTATCGAGATGGATATGACCCTCGACGAAGCCGGGGACGACCAAGGCATTGCCGAGGTCGACCGTCTCCGTCGCGGCGGGATGATCGTTGGCGGTCGTGATCGCGGCGATGCGGCCACTCTCGACCGCGATGTGATGCGTGGTGCCGCCGTCGAAGCGGGCATTCAGGAAGATCGTGTCAAAGGCCATCCTGTTCGTCCTCATTTTGTCGATCGCTGCAATAGTCGCGCGGCCTTGGCTGCTGCGCAATGCGCCTCGCAATCAGGCGCAGCGGCTCGGGCCGGAGGGACCAAACAGGATCACCTGGGGCCGCTCAAACGTCTTCCGGCCGTTCTTGAACCCCATCACGATGTCCGGAAGCTCGGCGATGGCGAAGCTGCTATCCTGTGTATCGAGCACGACGAGGTCGGCGGGATTGCCGAGCTTGATGCCGTAGTCCGTCAGATTCATCAGGCGCGCGGGCAGCTCGGTGACGAGATCGAGACACGTATCGAAGTCGGCGACGGATGCGTGCGCGACATTGGCGTAGAAATTCGCCATCCGCAGCAGCGAGGCATCGCCGAACGGCGTGAAAGGGTTGAGCACGTTGTTGGTTGCGACCGAGCACACGACGCCGTCGCCCGCGAGTTTGTGAGCGAGCGTCAGTCCGCGCGGCGCGTTGTGGCTGGCCTCGCGCCCCATCAGGTAGAGATCGGTGGCCGGGAGCACGGTGACGGCGACACCGGCTTTCGCCAATTGTGCGGTGGCCGATCTCAGACGTTCCGGCGGCAGCGCCGAGAGCTTTGTGGCATGGCCGATCGCAACGCGCCCCCCGTAGTTGCGCCGCTCGGTCTGCCGGCAGACTTCGTCGAGGTGCCACCAGGATGGATCGAGATCGAAGTCGAGATGAAGGTCGACATCGACGTCGAACTCCTGGGCAAGATCGAAGATGCGTTCGAGATGCGTGTTTGGGTCGGCGTCGGTATAGGGGCAGCCGCCGATAACCTCGCCACCGTCGCGCAGCGCCTGGATCAAGAGCTCCTCGGTGCCGGGATCGTTGGTCAGGCCCTCCTGCGGAAAGACGCAGAGCGAAAGATCGAGTGCCCAGGCGTAGTCGCGCTTGAGCGCCTTCACCGCCTCGAAGCTGCGCAAGGAAATGCGCGGATCGATCTCGACATGCGTGCGCATGCGCGTCGTGCCATGCACGATCGCGCGCTCGATCACCTTGGCGCCGCGCGCATAGACATCCTCGGCGGTGAAGTCGCGCTTCATCGCCGATACGGCGCGGATGGCATCGCCGAGACTGCCATGATCGTGCCCGCAGCGGCCGAGCAGGCAGGCCTTGTCGAGATGGATATGGGTATCGACGAAGCCGGGCAGCGCGATCCGGCCGCCGACATCGATTTCGACGGCCTCGCAGGCGAGCCTGGGCGCAATGGCGGCGATCCGGCCGCTCTTCACGCCGATATCGACCGGCGCGGCGGATGATCGCAACAGGGCGTTGCGGAAGATCAGGTCGAGAGGGGGCTCGGTGGTCATGGAGTCGGATTTAGGTGGGGCAGCCTAGTGCAGGCTGCGCGTGAAGGCAGCACCAGATTGTGTGCAATCATATCGCAGAATTGTCCAAAAAACATGCATGCAGTGCGCTGGCTCCGCGACATCGGCCTTCTCTCGGAGCGGCTGACGCTCGCACATTGCATTCACGCGCGCCCTGATGAGCTTGAGATGATCGCGGCCTCGGGCGCGCGCATCGTCACCAATTTCAGCTCGAACATACATAGAAAATCGCGATAGCTGGTAGACGTAACCTCGTCTGGCGATTGTCCCGGTGCTGGGCTATCACCTCCGTGCCCGCGCTTCGATACCATGGCGCGAGTCCATGCCCCCTTTAGGAGCAATCGATGCGATTACCCACCGTTGTCCTGGCCGTGACATGTCTTGTGAGCGCCGCCTCGGCCGAAGACCTTTCGGGCACGCTCCAGAAGGTCAAGGAGACGAAGAAGATCACGCTCGGCTACCAGGAGGCGTCCGTTCCCTTCAGCTATCTCGACGGCAACCAGAAGCCGGTCGGCTTTGCCATGGATATCTGCCTCAAGATCGTGGATGCCGTGAAGAAGCAGCTCGGCATGCCCGACATCGCGGTGGACACCATCGCGGTGACGTCGTCGAACCGCATTCCGCTGATGGTCAACGGCACTCTCGATCTGCACTGCTCGGCGACCACCAACAACGCCGATCGACAGAAACAGGTGGCTTTCACCAACACGCATTTCCTGAGCGCAACGCGGTTCGCCGCCAAGAAGGCTGCAAAGATCAACACCATCGACGATCTCAAGGGCAAGTCGGTCACGGCGGTGGCGGGATCGGTCAACCTGACGCAACTCGCCAAGGTCAACACCGAGCGCAATCTCGGCATCAACATCCTGCCGGCCAAGGACCAGGCCGAGGCCTTCCTGATGCTGGAGACCGACCGCGCACAGGCCTACGCGCTGGACGACGTGCAGCTTGCGGTCGCCATCGCCCGGTCGAAGGAGCCGGCGCTGTTCATGATCAGCGAGGAAACCTTCTCCAAGCCGGAGCCGTACGGGATCATGCTGCGCAGGGAGGACGCTCCGTTCAAGGCGCTGGCCGATCGCGCAACCGCAGAACTCTATGCGAGCCCCGAGATCGAGGTGCTCTACAAGAAGTGGCTGCAATCGCCGACGCCACCGAACGGCCTCAACTACAATGTCCCGATGTCGCCGTCCCTACGCAACGCCTTCAAGAAGCCGAGCTCGAGCTTCGATCCGGACGTGTACGCGGTGAACTGAGGCAGGAGCGCTAGCGTGTCCGCGGGGTGTCGAGCAACTGTCCCGCGAGCGCAGCGCCAATCGCCGCGATCGCGGCCATCCCCAGCGCCCAGGCGACGAAGAGCCGATGGCCGATCAGCGCGCCGCTCACGAGAGGGGCGCTGATATTTGCGCCCGACATCAAGGATTGATTGAGGCCCATGATCATGCCCTGGCGGTTGATCGCGGTGCTGCGCGACAATTCTGCCGTCAGCGTGCTGCGGGCGAACATGGTGCCGACGATGATCAGCGTCAGCTCGATCGCGAGCAGGCCGATGCTGCTCGCCGCCGCAAGGCCGGCAAATCCAAGCCCCATGCCGGCGAAGGCAGCGATGACGAGGCTGCGGTCGGAAGCGATCAGGTTCGCGCGGGTGATCAGAAGGCCCTGAACGACCATGTTGATGAAGCCGGCATAGGCGAACATCCAGCCGAGCTCGCGCGCGCCGAAGGGATGTCCGTCCCAGGTGAACCGCGCCGACAGGAACAGGCCGATCTGCGACAGGAACATCGAGTTGACGAAGAAGAACACGATGAGCAGGCCGAGCAGGCGCCAGGCGTAGCGCACGCCGAGCACGGAGCGGGTTAGCGTCGGCTCGGGCACACGGTGCTGATAGAGCGGCTCGGAGGCCGGATGGTCCGGCGGAAGCAGGGCGATCGTCGCGAGAATGCTGATCAAGGAGAGCGCGGCTGCGGCCCATACCGGCGCAGTTTCCCCGTAGTGGACGAGGAGGCTCGACAGCGCAGGACCGACCAGCAGCCCCGTTCCGATCGCGCCGCTGGTCATGCCAAGCGCCTGCTTGCGCGTTGCGGGCGGGCTGTGCTCGGCGGCATAGGCGTGGGCGACCGAAATGTTGCCTGAGGTCAAGCCGTCGATGATGCGCGCCAAAAACACCAGCGTCAGGTTGCCGGCGAGCGCGAGCAGGACGAAGCCGACGAAGGTCCCGATCTGGCTCACGACCAGAACGTTCCGGCGGCCATAGCGGTCCGAGAGCATGCCGACCACGGGGCCGGCGATGAGCTGGCAGACCGCATAGGCCGAGATCAGCGCGCCGATCATGAATGGCGTGGCGCCGAGCCGCTGCGAATAGAACGGCAGCAGCGGCAGAATGATGCCCATCCCCGTGGCATCCACGGCCACGACGACGAAGGTCGGGACGAGCGTCAGCGCGCTTTCGCCCGCAACCGCCTCCCGCGCCGCTGCCGTGGAACTCGCGTCCATACCGTGCTGCCTCGTTCGCTTTCGCGTGATCGTCCGACCTATGCTGCGCTATATAGTTGCAAGCTAATAGTTCGTGTCCTATCTAATTTGCATGGCTCCCTCGCAGGCTCATATCCACGCCGAGATCGGCCGGCTGATCACGCGCCTCGGCCGTGTCTGGCGCCGCGAGTCGGACCAGGCGCTGTCCGATCACGGCCTGTCCTATGCGACCGCGATTCCGCTGCTGGTGCTGTCACGCCAGGGCGAAAACGTCCGGCAGGGCGTACTCGCCGACGAATTGGGCATCGAGGGACCTTCGCTGGTCCGCCTGATCGACCTGCTCGAGGCTGAAGGGCTGGTGGAGCGCCGCGAGGATCCGACCGATCGGCGTGCCAAAACGCTACATCTCACGAAGGCGGGCGAGGCCAAGGTGGAGGAGACCAACCGGGTGCTGCGCCGGGTGCGGGCGAGCCTGTTGAAAGATATCGGAGCCGAGGAACTTGCGGTAACCTTCGAGACACTCCAGCGCATCGAGCAGCGGGCCAATCGCCTGTATGCCGCGAAGACCGTTCCAGAGGCAAAATAGCCATGCGCGCGGAAGAGCCGTTCCTGGTCCGCCACGCGGACCTCATTTTTGCTTTGAAGACGTTCGCTGCGTCGATGCTGGCGCTCGTCATTGCCCTGGCGATGGATCTGCCGCGGCCCTATTGGGCGATGGCGACCGTCTACATCACATCCCAGCCGCTGGCGGGGGCGACCAGCTCGAAAGCGTTCTTCCGCGTGATGGGGACGCTGGTCGGCGCGACGATGACGGTCGCGCTGGTGCCCAATCTCATCGATGCCCCCGAACTCCTGTGCCTGGCGATCGCGCTCTGGGTCGGGCTCTGTCTTTATCTGTCGCTGCTCGACGGCACGCCACGCAGCTATGTCTTCATGCTGGCCGGGTACACGGTCGCGCTGATCGGCTTCCCCTCCGTATCCGAGCCCGGCAACATCTTTGATACGGCCGTGGCGCGGGTCGAGGAAATCTCGCTCGGCATCATCTGCGCCAGCCTCGTCTCCACCATCGTCTTCCCGCGCAGCGTCGCGCCTGCCGTAGCTGGCCGTGTCGATGCCTGGCTATCGGATGCACGCCGCCTCAGCCAGGTCGTGCTGCTGCGTCAAGGCACCGGCGATACGCGCCGCGGCAGCCGCCTCAAGCTCGCGACCGACATCGTCGAGATCGACACGCTCTCGACCCATCTCGCCTATGACCGGCTGACCGACAGCAACGCCGTGCGTGGTCTCGGCGAGATCCGCCTGCGCATGCTGATGCTGCTGCCGGTGATCGCCTCGCTCGAGGACCGGCTGGCCGCGCTCGGGGAGGAGGCGTTGCGCCGGCAACCCGAGTTGAGGCAACTTCTCGAAGATCTGGCGCAATGGATCACCAGCGACGTCAGTGCACGGCAACCGGCCGATCGGATCCGCGCGAAGATCGCCGAGCGGCAGGCGGTTCTCGATGACAGCGCATCCTGGGAGCGGATCATCACCACCAGTCTGTTGTCGCGGCTGCGGGAACTGGTCGACCTCTCGCGCGACTGCCGTGCGCTGAGCGAGGCGATCGCGGAAAGCCGCAACATTTCCACCGTCGATCTGGCCTTCCATTCCGAGGCCGGAGCCGCTGCCGTGCGTCATCGGGATCGCGGCTTGGCCCTGTGGTCGGCGGCCGGTGCGGCCATCGCCATCCTGATCTGCTGCGCGTTCTGGATCGGGACCGGTTGGCCGGACGGCGCGTCAGCGCCGATGATGGCCGCGGTCGCCTGCTCGTTCTTCGCTGCGCAGGACGAGCCCGCACGCTTCATCCGCAGCTTCGGCCTGTGGTCGCTGGTCGCCATCGTGGTCGTCGCGATCTATCTGTTCGCACTGGTGCCCGCGATCTCCCATCTCGAGGTTCTGGTCATCGCGCTGGCGCCGACCTTCCTGCTCTATGGCTTCTTGATCGCACGGCCGGCGACGGCGGGAACCGGCATGGCGCTCGCGGCCAATACCGCGACGTTGCTCGCGCTGCAGTCGACCTACAGCGCGGATTTCGCCTCTTACGCCAATTCCGCCGTTGCTTTCTTCGTCGGCGTGGTCTTCGCCGAGCTCGTGACCCGGATCGCGCGTGGCGTGGGCGCGGAATGGATCGCCAATCGTCTCGTGCTGTCGAGCTGGAAGACGCTCGCGGTCGCCGCTGAACGTCGCGGCAGGCGTGACCGCGCCGAATTCGCAGGCCTGATGCTGCATCGGCTCGGGCTGCTCGTGCAGCGCATCGCCTTTCTCTCCGAGAGCGACCGCCGCGACGCCGACAGCCTGGCCCAGCTTCGCATCGGGATCAACATTATCGACCTGCGGCGCGCCCGCTATGGGCTTGCGGCCTCCACCATTCACGTCATCGACGACATGCTCGATCAGCTCGCCATCGCCTGCCGCAGCTATGCGGGCCGCGGAATGCCGGCCGAGCTGCTGACGAGCGTCGATCGGGCCTTGGCCCGGGCGGTGAAGGACCCCAATGACAAGGCGCGCGAAGATGCCCTGATCGGCCTCGTCGGCATCCGGCGCGGCCTGTTTCCGGATGCGCCGGCGTATCGGCCGCGCGCAGGGGAGAGTGTAGCGGCATGAGATATCAGATTGACATCTACGGTGTGCTCGTGCCCGCGCTGCTGGTGTGGATCATCATCGCCTATGTGCTGAGCGCCTTGCTTCGCCGGCTCATGCAGCGCTTCGACCTCTATCGGCTGGTCTGGCATCGCGCGCTGTTTGATTTCGCGCTGTTCGTCTGCCTGCTCGGCGGCGTCGTCTATCTCTCGGAGTATCTCGCATGAAAGGGAATCTTGGCTGGCTCGGCCGCCTCGCGCTGACCGTGATTGTCGTCATCGCGGCGCTCGCCGTCGGCCGCGAGCTTTGGGTCTATTACATGGAATCGCCCTGGACGCGCGACGGCCGCGTGCGCGCCGACGTGGTCCAGGTCGCGCCGGACGTATCCGGCTTCGTCACGGAGGTGCTGGTCAAGGACAACCAGAAGGTCCGCCGCGGCGACGTCCTGTTCCGGATCGATCGCGAGCGTTTCGCGCTGGCTTTGCGACAGGCGGGCGCTGCGGTCGCCGGTCATCAGGCGACTCTCGATCAGGCCAACGCCGACCTGAAGCGCTACAGCGCGCTGACGACCGATGCGGTGTCGCAACAGAAGCAGGAGCAGGTGCTGGCCACGCAGCTCCAGGCCAAGGCGGCGTTCGATCAGGCCGTCGCCGACCGCGCCGTCGCTCAGCTCAATCTCGATCGCAGCGAGGTCCGCGCCTCCGTCAACGGCGTGATCACCAATATGGACCTGAGGCCGGGGGCTTACGTCACGGCCGGCAAGGGCGTGATGGCGCTGGTCGACACCGACACGCTTCATGTCGAAGGCTATTTCGAGGAGACCAAGCTCGCGCGCATCCGCGTCGGCGACAAGGCGCAGATCCGCCTGATGGGCGAGAAGGTCACGCTCACCGGCCATGTCGAGAGCATCGCCGCCGGCATCGAGGACCGCGACCGCGCCGAAGGCGCGAGCCTGCTCGCCAACGTCAACCCGACGTTCAGTTGGGTACGTCTCGCCCAGCGTGTCCCCGTGCGCATCGCGCTGGATAATGTCCCGGGCAACTTGTCGCTCGTCGCCGGCCGCTCGGCGACGGTAGAGGTATTGGATTAACGCGACTGCGCAGCGATAGCAGATGGGCCGCGTCTGGCTTGGGGAAAAACTGGCATCCAACGTTTCAATGCCAAACGGCGGGGCTAATCCTGACTCACCTGTGAGTCGGGGGAGCTGTATTGGGCGTTTGGTTTTTAGTCCTCGCAGCCTGCGTGGTCGGCGCGTTGCTCCTTTTGGCATTCTGCCGATAGGACCGACAGCGGATGCAGTTGTTGCTGCGAAGCATCAGCGAGCCGCTGAATCGCGGTTCCAGTCCGATGGTTTTTGACTGTGCATGGATGAGCGCGTTCACTTCCGGCATTGGAGGCGGACGTGAGTTGGTTGTTTGTGTTTCTCATTGCCGCGAGCGCAGTGGTTTTGATCGCCCATGCGATTGACGCGATGCGTTCCTGATACTCGCTGTGGCTCGTTCTCGTCGGTAGTCCGGTAAATGACGAGAATGTTCCAAGACCGGCGGGTCTCAATTTGAGGAACTCGGCGCTGCAAGCCGAGGTTGTCACAGCAGGAGGAATACGATCATGCTTATGTTTTACCTGCCGATCATAATTTTCGAAGCGATGCTCGATGCAATGTCGAAACAGGATGTGCCGGCATCCATCGATGAGCAGGAGCCGCCGAGCTTCGATTAGGTCACCATCCCAGCGCGTCGGCTTGGGCGTCTGCCGAAGCCAGCGCTTACTCAGGCATTCGAGTATTTCTTCAGCTCCAACCGCGCGATCTGGTTCCTGTGAACCTCGTCCGGCCCGTCGGCGAGGCGGAGCAAACGCGCGGTGGCATAGGCCTGCGTCAGCCCAAAATCGTTCGACGTGCCGCCGCCGCCATGGGCCTGGATCGCCCAGTCGATGATTTGGCAGGCCATGTTGGGCACGGCGACCTTGATCATCGCGATCTCGGTCCTCGCCACCTTGTTGCCGACGGTGTCCATCGCGGAGGCCGCATTGAGCGTCAGCAGCCGCGCCTGCTCGATCATGATGCGGGCCTCGGCGATGCGTTCCTGCGTCACGGTTTGCTCCGAGACCGGCTTGCCGAAGGCGACGCGGCTGCGCGTGCGCCGGCACATCTTCTCCAGCGTGCGTTCGGCAAGGCCGATCAGCCGCATGCAGTGGTGGATGCGGCCGGGCCCGAGGCGGCCCTGCGCGATCTCGAAGCCGCGGCCTTCGCCGAGCAGCATGTTTTCCTTCGGCACGCGCACGTTTGTGAAGACCACTTCCGAGGCGCGGTCGGGCACGCCATAGAAGCCGAATACGGGGAGGGGGCGTTTGACCTCGATGCCCGGCGTGTCCATCGGCACCAGGATCATGGATTGCTGCTTGTGGCGGTCCGGATTGTCCGGATCGGTCTTGCCCATGAAGATGCAGATCTTGCAGCGCGGGTCCGTCGCATTGGTGGTGTACCATTTGCGGCCGTTGATGACGTAGTGGTCGCCGTCGCGCACGATCGAGCTCTCGATGTTGGTCGCATCGGATGATGCGACCGCGGGCTCGGTCATGGCGAAGCAGGAGCGGATTTCACCGGCGAGCAGCGGCTTAAGCCAACGCTCCTTGTCCTTCTCCGTGCCGTAGCGCTCCAGCACCTCCATGTTGCCGGTGTCGGGCGCCGAACAGTTGAACACTTCGGGCGCGAGGTGCGAGCGGCCCATGACCTCGCAGAGCGGTGCGTATTCGAGATTGGTGAGACCGGCGCCGTGACCGGAGTCCGGCAGGAACAGGTTCCAAAGGCCTTCGGCGCGCGCGAGCGGCTTCAGCTCTTCGACGACGGGGTAGACCTTCCATGGCCCGAGCTCTTCCGCCTCGCGATAGAAGCGCTCCTCGTTTGGGTAGATGTGCCGGTCCATGAAGCTCTCCAGTTTGCGCTTGAGCTCGACGACTTTGGGCGACATCGGATAGAGCATCTTTGGTCTCCTTGATCGATGAAGGGCGATCTAGCCGATTTCGAGGTAGTCCGGATCGGGCAGTTTCGCGAACGGCGCCGTCGGCAGCGTCTGGTACCAGAATGCGACCGAGGCGATGTCGTCCTGCAACGGACGATATTTCGGCTCCTTGACGCCGGGAAGCCAGCCCAGCGCCTGGATGGTCACGCGCAGATCGGCGCGGAAGCGGATGGGATCCGGGATGTGCCAGCGATATAGGCCGAACCGCTGCTGCGATTTGTAGACGCCATCGGGGCGGATCACCTGCGGCAGGCCCGCATAGGGCGTGGTGAATTCCTGGTAGTGCGACTGCTGCGCCGGGCCTTGGCCGGAGTGGGCGACATAGGGATCGAAATTGTAGGCGCCGCAGAAATAATCCTCGGTGCCGGTGCCGCAGATCGTCGGGAATTCGCCGTCACCATCGATGAAGAATTTGATTTCGCCTTCGCCCCACCAGCCGTTGTTGTGCACGCCCCAGGCCATGTAGGTGCCGACATAGTGGCCGTGGCCTACGACGCCATCGAGCAGCGTATGGACGTGCTTGTAGGGCAGCGGATTGGTGCGGCGGAATTGCGCATGGAAATAGGCGCAGTCCTCGGGCACGTCGGTCAGCGTGTAGTTGATCTGGTAATAGATGGTGAGCCGCTCCTCGCTGCGGTTCTCGAGCGTAAGCCGCGCGCGCTTGCGGAACGGCATCTCCCAGTAGCAGTTGAACGCACGGCCGGGATTGACGCAGACCGCGAGCGAGGACACCTGTGCGAACTCCTCCCATCCGCAGGCGAAGAAATCGCCGGCCGGGCATTCGACGCTGGGCTGCTCCTGATCGTCCCAGTAGATCCGCAGGATCGAATGGCGGAGCCGTCCGCGCGCCAACGTCATCCAGATCTGCTGGATCGCGCCCTGGCCCTGGATCTCCGCAAGCGTGAAGGTCGCGCCGGGCTCGATGACGACATAGGGCGAGACCTTCCAGCCTTGGCCGAGATCGCGCGCCTGACGGGCCGCCGGGCCGTCGAGGGACATGCCGCCCTTGCCCTTGTCGCCGGTGAAATTCTCTGGGCTGATCGAGCGCGTCAGCGCATGCGACAGGCGCGACAGATTGCCGAGATGCAGGCCCAGTCCGGAAAACGCCATGGTGTCCTCGATCCAGCGTTGGCTATGCCCCGATATACCGCCGGCGAATCTACCAAAAGATGAAGACGGTCGTGCACGAGAGGGCGCCCTGCGCTGGGCGTCACGGGCTATGCGATGCGATACTCCCTGAACCTCTCGCGCAGCGCCGATTTGAGCACCTTGCCAGTGCCGGTCATCGGGAATTCGTCCAGGAATTCGACCGCGTCCGGCATCCACCAGCTCGCGACCTTCGGGCGCAAGTGAGCGAGCAGCGTCTGGCCGTCGAGTGTCGATCCCTTCTTGCGGACGACAAGGAGCAGGGGGCGTTCCTGCCATTTCTCGTGCGCGATCGCGACCACGGCGGCTTGCAGCACCTCGGGATGGGACAGCGCGATGTCCTCGAGCTGGATCGAGGAGATCCATTCGCCGCCCGATTTGATCACGTCCTTGGAGCGGTCGGTCAGCGTGACATGGCCCTGGGCGTCGATCACGGCCATGTCGCCGGTGATCAGCCAGCCGTCACGGTCGAGGCCTTCGTCGAGCTTCATGTAGCCGGAGGCGACCCACGGTCCGCGGGCGCGCAAATGGCCGACGGTCTTGCCGTCGCGCGGCAGCTCGTTGCCGGCGTCATCGACAATGCGCAAAGCGGTGCCGAAGCAGGCGCGCCCCGACACCACGCGCCGGTCGAACTTCTCCTTGTCGCTGAGGTGCTCCGAGCCGGGCCGCAAGCCCGGCATCGAGCAGCCCAGGGCCTCGGTCATGCCCCAGGCCTGGATGTAGTCGACATTGTATTCGCGCTTGAGCTTCTCGACCATGGCGCGCGGCGGCGCCGAGCCTGACGACAGCGTTGCGCGCAAGTTCGAGAACTTGTTGCCGGTGCGGCCCAGCCAGTCGAGCAGGATCAGCCAGAAGCTCGGCACGCCCGCCGACAGCGTCACCTTCTCGCCTTCGAGCAGCTCATAGAGCTTGTCGGGCTCGTAGTTGCGGCCGGGCAGCACCAGCTTGGAGCCGGTATAGGGCGCGGTGAACGGCATGTTCCAGCCGTTGCCATGGAAGAGGGGCGCCATCGGCATCATCACCTCGCGCACGCCTTCGACATGTCCCGGCAGGAAGTCGAAGTTGCAGCAAGTCATGGTTTGCAAAATCGCCGCGCGGTGCGAATAGATCACGCCCTTGGGATTCCCCGTCGTGCCTGAGGTGTAGCAGATGGTGGAAGCCGACTTCTCATCGAACAGCGGCCAGGCGAAGCCGTCCTCGCTCTCCTTTTGCAGAATGTCCTCGTAGCAATGCACGTTTGAAAGCTTCGTCTCCGGCATCCGCTCGCGCGAGGACATCACGACGTAGGCCTCGATCGTCTTGAGCTGCGGCGCGATCGCCTCGACGATCGGCAACGTGGCGCGATCGATGAACAGCAGGCGGTCTTCGGCATGGTTGATGATGTAGACGAGCTGTTCCGGAAACAGCCGGGGATTGACGGTGTGCAGCACATAGCCCATGCCCGGCGCGGCATAGAACATCTCGAAATGGCGATGGGTATTCCAGGCGAGTGTGCCGACGCGGTCGCCGGGCGTCATGCCGAGCCGCTTCAACGCCAGCGCCATGCGCTTGATGCGCGGATGGGCGTCCGCATAGGTGTAGCGGTGGATGTCACCCTCGATCTCGCGCGCGACGATCTCCGCTTCGCCGTGATAGTCGGCCGCATACTGGATCAGGCCGCTGATCAGGAGCGGCATGTCCATCATCAATCCCTGCATTGTCTCCTCCGGATCGCCACGTCGTTGCTCGGCGCGCGCATTGATTTGCGTGCAAGCTAGCGGAAGGTCACGCCGCGTTCACGCAAAAAGCGAGCGGCGTGATTGCATGCGTCACTTTTTCAGGGCTAATTGATGTGAGCTGCCGGCGAAGCAGCGCGCCGTGGAGGGAAATGGATGTCAGCGGAAAAACACAAGATCGACGCAGCCGGCGCGTCTACAATCGACATTGCAGCCCTGCGCGCGCGCTATCGCGACGAGCGCGACCTTCGCCTGCGCACTGAAGGCAAGGCGCAATATGTCGAGGTGACCGGCGGCTTTGCACGCTATCTCGACGATCCCTGGGCCGATGCCGCATTCGCGCGCGAGGCCGTCAGCGAACAGACCGAAGTGCTCATCGTCGGCGGCGGCTTCGGCGGCCTCTTGTGCGGCGCGCGCCTGCGCGAAGCCGGCATCGATGATTTCCGGATCGTGGAAAAGGCCGCCGACTTCGGCGGCACCTGGTACTGGAATCGCTATCCGGGCGCGGCCTGCGATACCGAGAGCTACATCTATCTGCCGCTGCTGGAGGAGACCGGCTACATGCCGGTGCGCAAATATGCCCGTGCACCGGAGATCTACGAGCACTCGCGCCGCATCGGCCGTCACTTCGGCCTCTACGAGCGCGCGCTGTTCCAGACCGTCATCTCGCGGATGGCATGGCAGGAGGATGAGGCGCGCTGGCTGGTCGAGACCGATCGCGGCGATCGCATCCGCGCGCGCTTCGTCATTCTTGCAGGCGGCCCACTGAGCCGGCCGAAGCTGCCGGGCATTCCCGGCATCCAGACATTCAAGGGCCACAGCTTCCATACCAGCCGTTGGGACTATGCCTATACCGGCGGCAATGCCGAAGGCGGTCTCACGGGGCTCGCCGACAAGCGGGTCGGCATCATTGGCACCGGCGCGACCGCAGTGCAATGCGTGCCGCATCTCGGCCGTTCCGCGAAGGAGCTCTACGTTTTCCAGCGCACGCCATCCGCGATCGGCATACGCGACGACCGGCCGACGGACGAAACCTGGACAAAGAGCCTGAGACCAGGCTGGCAGCGCGAGCGCATGGACAATTTCACCGCGGTGATCTCCGGCGAGCCGTTCGAGCAAGATCTGGTGCAGGACGGCTGGACCGACCTGCTCGGCGAGATCCTGCTGGCGCCGCGCCGCCAGCCGCAGCCGGTGACCTCGATGGAGGAGGCGCTGAAGCTGATCGAGCAGGCCGACTACCGCAAGATGGAGGAGATCCGCGCCCGCGTCGATGCGGTGGTGAAGGACGAGGCGACCGCGGCGGCGCTAAAGCCCTGGTACAAGGCATTCTGCAAGCGACCGTGCTTCCACGACGAATATCTGGGCACGTTCAACCGCTCCAACGTGCACCTCGTCGACACCAAGGGGAGGGGCGTCGAGCGCATCACCGAGAGTGCCGTCATCGTCGACGGCAAGGCCTATGAGCTCGACTGCCTGATCTATGCCAGCGGCTTCGAGGTCGGCACCGACTACGCCCGCCGCATGGGCTTTGAGGTCTATGGGCGCGGCGGCACGAGCCTGACCGAGCGCTGGCAAGATGGCGTCAAGACGCTGCATGGCTTCTACAGCCGCGGCTTTCCCAATTGCTTCCTGATCGTCACGGTCCAGGCGGGCCAGAGCGCCAACTTCCCGCACATCATCGACGCGCAGTCGCGCCACATCGCCTATGTGATCGCAGAAGCGCGCAAGCGCAAAGCCCGGACCCTGGAGCCGACGCTTGCCGCGGAGAACGCCTGGGTCGACGAGGTCGTCAAGGCCGCGCTCGGCCGCCAGACCTATCTCGCCGAATGCACGCCGGGTTATTACAACAATGAAGGCGTGTTCGATCCGATCGCGGCGAGAAACAGCCAATATTGGCGCGGCCCGGTGGCGTTCCTGCGGCTGCTGAAACGATGGCGCGCGGATGGCGGCCTGGATGGGCTGGAATTGACCCACGAGCCTGCCGGGGCAGGCAGCTCTCCGACTCTGGCGTGAACGGCATGATCCCGACACTCAGCGGCGCAACACGGCTCTATGTCATCGTCGGCGATCCGATCGCGCAGGTGCGCTCGCCTGCGGGCGTGACGGCCGCCTTCGCCGCGCGCGGCCATGACGGCATTCTCGTGCCTGTTCAGGTCACGCCAAACGATGTGCCAGACTTTCTCTTGGTTGCAGCACGGCTGAAGAATCTCGACGGCATCGTCGTGACGATTCCCCACAAATTCGCCTGCTACCAGGCCTGCGCGAGCGCGACGGAGCGGGCGCATTTTCTGCGTACGGTGAACCTGATGCGCCGGCGCGCTGACGGCGCGTGGCATGGCGATATGGTGGACGGCCTCGGCTTCGTCGGCGCCGCGCGGGCGAAGGGGATCGATCCCAGCGGTATGCGGGCGCTGCTCGTCGGCGCCGGCGGCGCCGGATCGGCCATCGCTCTTGCGCTTGTCGAAGCCGGCGTCCGCGAGATCGCCATTCACGACAGCGAGCCGGGGCGCCGCGACGCGCTGATCTATCAGCTCAACCGGCTCGGCAGGGCGCCCGCCCGGGTCGGCACAGTGGATCCCGCCGGCTTCGATTTTGTCGCCAATGCGACGCCGGCCGGGATGAAAGACGGCGATCCGCTGCCGGTCGATGTCGCGCGGCTTGCGCCATCGGCCTATTGCGGCTGCGTGATCACCAAGCCCGAGGTCTCGCCTTTCATCGCGGAAGCCCGCAAGCGCGGCTGCGTCACCGCGACCGGCACTGACATGTACCAGCAGCACCAGAGCATCATGGTGGATTTCCTGCTCGGCCACGACGACGGCGGAAATTAGGAGATTGCCGGGGTGTCAAGAGCCCAGCCGGCGCCGATTGCGCCCGGCAGGGCTTGAGCAATGGCAAGTGACGTAGGATCATGTGCCCGCGCGAGCCGGTCGCGCATCCAGAGAGAGGACCGCGGAATGAGCAAGGGCAGGACAGTTGCGACTGCGATGATCGGAGCCACCGCGCTGCTCCTCTCTTTGATATCCGTGGCCGATGCCGCGCAATGCGGCAGCTCGCCGGCCGGCTTCGAGGCCTGGAAACGCGAGTTCAGCGAGGAGGCTCGCGCCAAGGGCATCGGCCCGACCGCGATCTCGGCGCTGATGCAGGCCCATTACGCCAGCGCCACCATTGCGGCGGACCGCGGCCAGCGCAGTTTTTCACTTTCGCTTGACCAGTTTCTCGCCAAGCGCGGTGCCACCACCATCGTGGCGCGCGGCCGGTCGCTGAAGCAGTCGCAGGCGGCCCTGTTCGCCTCGATCCAACAGCGCTACGGCGTGCCGCCCGGACCGCTGATCGCGATCTGGGGCATGGAGACCGGTTTCGGCAGCCAGCGCGGCAACCAGAACATGCTGTCGTCAATCGCAACGCTCGCCTATGACTGCCGCCGCCCCGAATTCTTCACGGACCAGCTTTATGCGGCGCTGAAGCTGATCGACCGGGGCGCGCTGTCGGGAGCGACCCGCGGCTCCATGCATGGCGAGGTCGGCCAGACCCAGTTCATGCCCAAGAACATCCTTGCCTACGGTGTCGGCAATCTCGACGTCGCTGCCAACGCGTTGAGCTCGACAGCCAATTTCCTCAAGGCTCATGGCTGGCGTGCGGGTGCCGGCTACCAGCCGGGCGAACCCAATTTTGCCGCCATTGAGGCCTGGAATGCCGCAGGCGTCTATCAGAAAGCGATTGCGCTGATGGGGCGGCAGATCGACGAAGGCGGCGGGGCGTCCGCGGCCCGCTGAGGCGCTTCACGGGGAGTGCCCCGGTCGCGCGCGAGAAAGTTGCCGTCGGGACGGAACCGACGGTACGAGGTTTGCTTTGATCGGGGGCAGGGGCGGGGCACGAGGAGCTCAACATGGCAACCCAGATCGTGATGGATCACACCGGCGATACGCGCCACGAGTTTGATCCCGGCAACGCGGAAGCGTTGGCGCGAGCCGAACGACGCTTTCGGGAGCTGACCGGCTTAGGCTTTACCGCTGCCGTCAGAACCGCACCCGGTGAGGTGACCCGGGTCCGGGCATTCGACCCGACCGCGCAGGAAACACTGTTCTATCCCCGCCTTGTCGGCGGCTGATCAGAACGGCTCATGATCGCGGTCTTTAGGCTCGGCGCGCCGGCGCGGGCGCGCCTGCATGCGCTGCGGGAGCTCTACCGGCGCTTCTTCGGAGAGAACACGCCGGACGCCCGGGGCCGACGGCTGCTGTCCGAATGGCTGACGCCGGCGCAGCTCGCGCAGTTCGAGCAGCACCGGTATTTCGATGTGGTCGGAAGTCATAGCGGCAAGCGGTACCGCATTCACTACGGCACGGCTGCCAACGTCCACGAGATCAATGAAGCCGGGAATGCGACGATGGGATGGTGCTTCGTCCCATCAGGCTTCCTGGTGCCGGGCGATGTAATGCTGGCGCAAAAGATCGCGCTCGAGACCGACGAACGGGCAGCTCTGGCCCTCGCCAACCGGTTTCCGCCGGCGCCGCATTCGGAGCATTTCTACCGGCGGCCGTTCTAGATCGACGCTCGATATTCACCTCTCCCTGCGGGGAGAGGTGAAGCTCTTCGCCGGCGGCCATTTGATCAGAGCCGCGAGGGTCAGGAGTGCGTCGTCCGATAGGCGTCGAGCGCATGCGCCGCAAAAACGCCGATGCTGCAAAGCGCGAGCAGTGCGGAAATCACCTCGGTCATAGCTCATGCTCCCTTGGCGGGAGGGCGACGAGATGTTGGCAGCAGGAATAATCGCGGATCAGGTCGAGGAAGAACTGCATCGTGGCCGTCCCTGTTTGCTTTTGACAACTAGATAACCGGCCATCTGTTTCAGGCGTGTTTCGTGCGTTTGGGAAACGGGTTTCGTGGGGAACCGCGGGCTGGTTTGTGCGCCGCAGGCTCGCTACATCCTGGCATTGTCTGGCCTTTTAGCCGCGGGCTTCCTCCGGCGGCACATCGCATTGCGAGGCAAAATAATGACGTCGATCGAATGGTTTGACGATCTCATCGTTGGAATGCGTTTCAAATCTCCCGAGAGCCAGGTCACCGAAGCCGACATCAAGCGCTTTGCAGCCGAATTCGATCCGCAGCCGATGCATCTGGATGATGAGGCCGCCAAAGCGACGCTGTTCAAAGGCCTTGCTGCCTCAGGATGGCACACCGCGGCCATCGCAATGAATCTTGCCATCCAGGCTCGCCCGTTCGGCCCGCATCCGCTGATCGGCGCCGGCGTCGATGGCCTGCGCTGGGCGCGGCCGGTGCGGCCCAATGACCGGCTTCACCTCGAGGGCGAGGTGATCAGCCTGACGCCGTCGAAATCCAAGCCGCAAGGTATCGCGCTGGTGAAATGGACCATGTTCAACCAGAACGGCGAGGAGGTTTACACCTTCACCCCGATCGCGATCGTGCCGCGACGAGGATAGGCGTCAGCCTTGTTCACCGTCGGCCGCGCCGCGAGAAGCTCTTGCGGCCTGCCAGGAGAGGTGGTCAGCTTGCCCGAGGACACGTGGAGGCTGACATGAGACGGTTGCTTCTCGCCGCTGGCCTTCTCGCTGGTGTCATGGGTGGGCCCACGCTCGCACAACAGAGCAAAGTCGGCGACTGGACTATCGAGAAGCGCAGTCAGGACACGCATTGCAATGCGAGCCGCGGCTATAAGAACAAGGAAGACGAAAACCGCGACTACGTGATCGTGATCACCTATTCCGACAAGGCCATCGTCATCGTGATGATCTACGACGGCTGGGAATGGGACAAGGTCGGCGAGATCCTGAAAGCGGATTTCAGCACGGACGATGCCGACATCATGAAGAAAGCGAAGTGGGAGGTCATGGACAAGACCACCCTGCGCGGCATCTTCGAGTACGACCAATCGATCATGGACCGGCTGTCGAAGGCCAAGCACCTCGCGCTCGATTTCGAGGATGATGACGACGACAGCATCGAGATGCAGATTCCCCGCGCCGGCGAAGCGCTGGCCGCGCTGAAGTTATGCGAGGAGAACAGGAAATAAATCGGCGCACGATACCATCTGCTTCGCCCCGCCGCGCTCAGCGCGCGACGGGACTTTCGTTGGATCATTCGGCAAGACCCTGGACTGGCGCCGCGCTGGTGTCGCTGCCGTGATGCACCAGCGGCTTCATGCCGGTGACGGTGCGCAGCAGCACATAGAATACCGGGGTCAGGAACAGGCCGAACACGGTGACGCCGATCATCCCGGAGAACACCGCAACGCCCATGGCGCGGCGCATCTCGGACCCGGCGCCGGTGGAGAGCACCAGCGGCAGCACGCCCATGATGAACGCCATCGACGTCATCAGGATCGGGCGCAGCCGCAGCCGGCTTGCCTCGATCGCGGCGCGGAGCGGCGAACGTCCGGCGAATTCGAGCTCGCGCGCGAATTCGACGATCAGGATGGCGTTCTTCGCCGACAGGCCGACCAGCACGATCAAGCCGATCTGGGTGAAGACGTTGTTGTCGCCCTTGGAGATCCAGACGCCGAACATGGCCGCGAGCAGGCCCATCGGCACGATCATGATGATCGAGAGCGGCAGCGTCAGGCTCTCATAGAGCGCGGCCAGCACCAGGAACACCAGCAGGATTGCCAGCGGGAACACCCAGATGCCGGAATTTCCGGCGATGAACTCCTGGTAGGTCAGGTCGGTCCATTCGAAGGCAAAGCCGGGCGGCAGCACTTCCGCAGCGATCCGCGTTGCGGCCTCCTGCGCCTGGCCGGAGGAGTAGCCGGGCGCGGCGGCGGCGTTGATGTCGGACGACAGGAATCCGTTATAGCGGATCGCGCGCTCGGGACCCGCGCTCTGGCGGATCTTGAGCAGCGCCGACAGCGGCACCATGTCGCCGGAGGACGAGCGCACCTTCAACTGGCGGATGTCGTCGGCGCGCGCGCGGAACGGCGCATCGGCCTGGACATAGACCGAATAGGTGCGGCCGAACTTGTTGAAGTCGTTCACGTAGTAGGAGCCCAGATAAATCTGGAGCGTGTTGAACACCTCCGTCACGGGTACACCGAGCTGCAGAGCCTTGGTGCGGTCGATGTCGGCGAAGAGCTGCGGCACGTTGACCTGGAAGCTCGAGAACACGCCGGCGATCTCCGGCGCCTTCTGCATCGCCGCCATGAACGCCTTGGTCGCATCGTTCAGCGCCTCATAGCCGAGACCGGCGCGGTCCTCGATCTGGAGCTTGAAGCCGCCGATGGTGCCGAGGCCGTTGACCGGCGGCGGCGGGAACATGGCGATGAAGGCTTCCTGGATCCCGGCATATTTCTTGTTCAACTCGGCGGCGATCGCCGGGCCGCTCAGCGAAGGATCCTTGCGTTCATCGAACGGTTTTAACGTCGAGAACACGATGCCGGCATTGGACGAGTTGGTGAAGCCGGAGATCGAGAGGCCCGGAAACGCGACCGAGCTCTCGACGCCGGGCTGGGTCAGCGCGATGTCGCTCATCTTGCGGATCACCTCTTCGGTGCGATCGAGCGTCGCGCCATCGGGCAGGCGTGCGAATCCGACGAGATATTGCTTGTCCTGGCCCGGGACGAAGCCGCTCGGCACCTGCTGGAAGAGCAGGGCGGTGAGGCCGACCAGGAGCACATAAAGGCCCATCACCGCGGCCTTGCCGGATATCACCTTGGTGACGGTGCCGCTGTAGTTCGCCGAGGAGCGCGTGAAGGCGCGGTTGAAGCCGCGGAAGAACCAGCCGAAGGCCTTTTCGAGGATGAGCGTCAGCCGGTCCTTCGGCTCATTATGGCCCTTGAGGAGCAGCGCCGACAGCGCCGGCGACAGCGTCAACGAGTTGACCGCCGAGATCACGGTCGAGATCGCGATCGTCAGGGCGAACTGCTTGTAGAACTGCCCGGTGAGGCCCGAGATGAAAGCGAGCGGGACGAACACCGCGATCAGCACCAGCGCGATCGCGATGATCGGGCCGGAAACCTCGCGCATCGCCTGATAAGTGGCATCATGCGGCGACAGGCCGGCCTCGATGTTGCGCTCGACGTTCTCGACCACGACGATGGCGTCGTCGACAACGATGCCGATCGCGAGCACCAGGCCGAACAGGCTGAGCGCGTTGATGGAGAAGCCGAACACGTGCATCACGGCGAAGGTGCCGACGATCGACACGGGCACCGCCAGCAGCGGAATGATAGAGGCGCGCCAGGTCTGCAGGAACAGGATCACGACCAGCACCACCAGCGCGATCGCCTCGAGCAGCGTGTGGATCACCGCCTCGATCGACGAGCGCACGAACTGGGTGGGATCGTAGACGATCTGGTAGGACACGCCTTCCGGCATGTTCTTCTTGATCTCGGCCATGGTGGCGCGGACGTGGTCGGAGATCTGCAGGGCATTGGAGCCCGGCGCCTGGAAGATCGGGATGGCCACCGCCTGCTTGTTGTCGAGCAGCGAGCGCAGGCCGTATTCGGAGGCGCCGAGCTCGATGCGCGCGACGTCGCGCAGCCGCACCACCTCGCCACGTGCGCCGGTCTTGACCACGATGTCGCCGAACTGCTCTTCGCTTGCAAGCCGTCCCTCGGCATTGACCGAAAGCTGCAGGTCGATGCCCTTGACGCTGGGCGAGGAGCCGACCACGCCGGCTGCGGCCTCGACGTTCTGCGCCTGGATCGCCTTGACGATGTCGCTCGCGGTGAGGCCATGCTCGGCCGCCTTCTGCGGATCGACCCAGACCCGCATCGAATAGTCGCCGGCGCCGTAGAGCTGGACGTCGCCGACGCCGTCGATCCGCGCCAGGCGGTCCTTGACGTTGAGCACCGCGTAGTTGCGCAAATACGTCATGTCGTAGCGGTTGTTCGGTGATAGCAGGTGCACGACCATGGTGAGGTCGGGCGACGACTTCTTGGTGATGATGCCGAGCTGGCGCACCACGGCCGGCAGCCGCGGCTCGGCCTGCTGCACGCGGTTCTGCACGAGCTGCGTCGCCTTGTCGGGGTCGGTGCCGAGCCGGAACGTCACCGTCAGCGTCATCGCGCCGTCGGTGGTGGCCTGGCTCGACATGTAGAGCATGTTCTCGACGCCGTTGATCTGCTCCTCGATCGGGGTCGCCACCGTCTCGGCGATCACCTTGGGATTGGCGCCGGGATAGGTTGCGCGCACCACGACGGAGGGCGGCACGACGTCCGGATATTCCGAGATCGGCATCGCGAACAGCGAGATCAGGCCGGCGAGGAAGATCAGGACCGAGAGCACGCCGGCGAAGATCGGCCGATCGATGAAGAACTTTGAGAGATTCATGGCTTTGCCCCTGCGCGAGAGACAGCTCTCCCGTCATTCCGGGTTCGCGGGCCGAGGCCCGCGAAGCCGGAATCCAGAAGTAATGTCTTCGGAGTTCAGTAACTTCGAGAGTCCGGGGGCCCGCCGCGCGTGCCCCCATTGCGCAATTGCGCAATGTGGAATGACGCAAACGCTAGCGCTGCACGATGTCCTGGTTGCTGTGGTTGGAGGCCTGTTGCGGTCCGCGCGCGCCCATCGCGGCGACCTCCGTCTTGAGGAGGGCGCCGGGACGCACGCGCTGCAGGCCGTTGACGACGATGCGCTCGCCCGACTTCAGCCCCGAGGTGACGATGCGCAGGCCGTCGACCGCGCCGCCGAGCGTGATCGGCCGGTAGACGGCACGGCTATCGTCACCGACCGCCATCACGAACTTCTTGTCCTGGTCGGTGCCGATCGCGCGCTCGTCGATCATCACCAGCGTCTGCTGCTTCGGCTGGCCCATGCGCACGCGGGCGAACTGGCCGGGGATGAGGCGGCCGTCGTCGTTGCGGAACACCGCGCGGACGCGGATGGTGCCGCTCTGGCCGTTGACCTGGTTGTCGATGAGCTGGATGTGGCCCTTCGCCGAGAGGCCGCCTGATGTGGTCATCTCGACGGGAATCTGATCGAGATTGCCGCGCTTGCCGGAGGCATCTGCGATCGAGTTGAGCGCCCGCAGCACCACCTCTTCATCCGCGTCGAAGGACGCGTAGATCGGATTGACCGAGACCAGCGAGGTCAGGACGGGAGAGGCGGTGCCGGCGGCAACGAGATTGCCGACGGTAACCTCGATCTTGCCGACGCGACCGTCCACGGGTGCGCGCACCTCGGTGTAATCGAGATTGAGCTTTGCGGTCTGGAGTGTCGCCTCGGCCGCCTTCACGTTAGCGACGGCTTCGCGATTGGCGTTCTCGCGCTGGTCGAAATCGCGCCGCGTGACCACGGCGTTGCCTACGAGCTGTGCGCCGCGCTCGACCTCGCTGGTGGTGAAGACCACGCGCGCTTTGGCGGCCTCGAGCTGGGCCGCGGCCTTGTCGACCTCGGCCGCGTAGGGCGCCGGATCGATCTTGAACAGCACGTCACCGGCCTTCACCAGCGCGCCTTCGGTGAAGTTGGTCGCAAGGATCGCGCCGGCGACACGCGGGCGGAGCTCGACGCGGTTGATGGCCTCTAACCGTCCGGAGAAATCGTCCCACAGCACAGTCTGCCGCGGCTCGATCATGGCGACGGTGACCGACACCGCCTGCTCGGGCGCCGCCGTCGCGGTCGCCTGCGCGGCATGAAAATAGCGGCCGGTTGCGATCGAACCGGCCGCCGCGAGGGCGCCGACGATAGCGACACCGCCGAGAAGGCGGCGGAAACGGCCATTACGGGTATTTTGGGATGGGGGCATTTGCGCGCTCCAGATATGTAGTGTTCACTACAGATGTGGAGCTGGACGCCGCAGTGCAAGATACTTATGTACCATTCACTAAGAAAATCGTAGCCACTTACCGCAAGAATTGGAAGCCGGCACAGAAAAGAAAGCTAGAACAAATAGATAGGATCAGGCGTTAGAGCGATAGGCGACGCCGATTCCGAGGAGACAGGCACATGGGCATGGGACGCCCCCGTGAATTCGACGCCGACACGGCGTTGGACCAGGCGATGGAAGTGTTTTGGCGCCACGGCTACGAGGGCGCCACCATCGCCCAGCTCACCGAGGCCATGGGCATCAATCCGCCGAGCCTTTATGCCTGCTTCGGCAACAAGGAAGGGCTGCTGAAGGCCGCGCTCGACCGCTATACCAAGCTGCGCGGCGCCTGGATGGAGGAGGTGGTGGCAGCACCGACCGCCCGCGAGGTCGCCGAGCGCATGCTGATGGGCATCGCCGAGAAGCAGACCGATCCCGCCAATCCGCCTGGTTGCCTGCTCGTGCAGGGCGGCATCGCCTGCGGCACCGGCTCCGAAAACGTCCCCTTCGAGCTCGCCGCCCGCCGCGCCCAGAACGAAGACCAGCTCCGCGACCGCTTCATCCGCGCCAAGGCCGAAGGCGATCTCAACGAGACGTCAGATCCCGCAGCCCTTGCGCGTTACGTCTCGGCCGTCTCCGTTGGCATGGGCGTGATGGCATCGTCAGGCGCGGACCGCGAGGCGCTGCGGCAAGTGGCGAGCGTGGCGGTGCAGGCTGTTGAGGCGCAGTCGCGCCGCAAGTAGTCCGCGGCCAATCAGGACAAAATCAAGCTTCAAAGCAGCCTGTGCAACAGCGGCGCGCTGTCGCCCGAGTCAATAGCGATAGTCCCGGCCGCGACGTTGCTGGCCGTACGCCGCGCGGGGGTTCAGGCCGCAGTAGACGTTGCGTCCGGACGCGGATGCCAGGCATTGTGCGCGGCTGCGATAGCTGCAATCGCCGGGATAACCCAGGCCTTTGCCCTGGACACACCAGGGATAATCCTGGGCGCGGGCTGGCGCCGATCCGGCGAACGCACTGATCGCGATGATGAAGGCAGCGAGGAATGACAATCGTTGCACCGACCACTCCTGTAGTTTGAGGAGATCGCGACGCATCAACCTCTTCCCGTCTGGCTCGTTCCCCGACCGCACGGCAAGTCAGAGGTCGCCGAGATCCGGGATGCCGTTCATCTCTGCATCGACATGCCGAACATCTTTGCGCCCGGCGGTCTTTGGGCAACCCCATGGATGGAAAGAGTCCTGCCGACGATCGTTGCGCGGCGATTCACATAGCCTAATGCGCGCGGTTCCCCCAACCGTCAAAGTGAGCGGACTGGAAAAGGGGGCTGCGATGGCGATGGATCGCATCGAGCAGGCGTTTGTCGCGACCGCTGTCACGGGCTTTATCGTGATGACGGTGGCAATCGTGTGGATGATGCTGGACTGACCGGCGCGGGGAGACCAATCTTGCGCATCGCGCTGCCCTACGCCGCGGTGATCCTGTGCCTCGCGGTGACCGCTTGGCTTGCCTTCGCGCATCTGTTCTGATCGTCAATTTGCCGTGAACCTCGAGGCGTCATGTCCGGACGGTTGATCTTCGTTGCGCGGAGTTTCGCGACTTAACTCATCGCGTAGGCGCTGCCCGCTCACGAGATGATCGCTGTTGCGGAGCAGTTTCAGCGCCTTGAAAACCAGCTCGCGCGAATGGTTCAGGAGCTGTGCGTCGAGCGCGGAATTCGGTGAGTAGATCATCGAATGCCTCTTCAGTTTCATTCAACGGGTCGGTGAGGGCGCCTCGCGTGTCATGCCTGCCGATTGTCGATGATCGCAGCGAGCTTCCGGGCCATTGCCACAATGTCGATCGGCTTTTCCCAGAGGGGCACGTCCTGGAATTCCGCGCCGATGGCAATCTTCTCGTACCCCGTGGTGAACACGAACGGCACCTGGCGCGCCCTCAGCTCGCGGGCAACGGGAAAGATCATGTCGCTGCGAACGTTCACGTCGAGCACGGCCGCATCTAGACTGCCGCCGTCGTGCAGAAGTTCGACCGCGCCTTCAATATGGCCCACCGGGCCCGCCACGTCGGCGCCGAGCGAGCGGAGCGCCTTGTCGATGTCATCGGCGAGGAAATATTCGTCCTCGACCACGAGAATACGGCGACCCTTCAGCAGAGTGCGTTCACGAGGCAGCGTGGGCGATACGGACATGATCCCTCCAGGGTCCTCCAGACAGGAACTTAAGGCGATCGGCCGCCTTGGTCCAAACGATGCAATCGAAGGCGGGTTCCATGAGCAACCACGACATCATCGTCATCGGGGGCTCCGCCGGAGCGACCACGCCCTTGAAGCAGATCCTTGGCCGCCTGCCGGTGGACCTGCCGGCCGCCATCTTCATCGTGCTGCACATTCCGGCGCAAGGTATCGGCATCCTCTCCACGGTCGCCAGCAGCGCCGGCAAGCTTCCGGTCCGGCAGGCCGAAAACGGCATGAAGATTGAGCCCGGCCAGGTCATTCTGGGAGCGCCGGACCACCATTTGCTGCTGTCGGAGGATCGTGTGTTCCTCGGGCGTGGTCCTCGCGAAAACATGGTGCGGCCGGCGATCGATGCGCTGTTTCGCTCTGCCGCTCTGCATCACGGCCCGCGCGTGATCGGCGTTCTCCTCAGCGGCCTGCTGTCGGATGGTGCCGCCGGCCTCAACGCCATCAAGCGCTGCGGCGGAATGACTGTGGTGCAGGATCCCATGGATGCCATTTCCGATGAGATGCCGCGGCGCGCCATGGAGGCGACGACCATCGATCTCTGCGTGCCCGGCGCCACCATGGGAGACGTCCTGTCCGAACTCGTCAAGGAACCGCCCGGGGCGGCGCTGCCGATCCCGCCGGAGATCAAGCTCGAGGTCGAGATTGCGGCAGGCGACCGGGTCGGCAGCGACAAGCTTGCCTCCTTGGCCGATCCGGTCGCGCTGACCTGTCCAGGCTGTGGCGGCGTCTTGTCGGAGATCAAGGACGCGCGGCCGATGCGCTTCCGTTGCCAAGTCGGTCACGCCTACACGGCCGATGTGCTCGCCAAAGAGCAGGAGGGGCGCGTCGACGAAGCCCTGCGCGTCGCTTTGCGCATCATCGAGGAGCGAGCCGAACTGGTGCAGCGCATGGCGTCGGACGGCCGGCGCAGCGGCCGGCTCGCCGTCGCCGAGATGTACGAGGCGCGGGCCGCCGAATATCGCGAATATGCCGATATGATCCGGCGCGTCGTGCTACAATCGCTCGATCCTCCGGTCCGAAAATGGGAAGCTTGAGGCACCGCCATGGCCCCGTCCCTTGCCGAATGTACCGAGCAGCTCCATGCCGAGCAGCGCCTTCTGATCAAGGCCGACCAGGATATACAGGAGGGCTCTCAGCGCATCCGCGATCAGGAGGAGCGGGTCCGTGATCTTCAAGCCGGCGGCCACGACACGCGCCAGGCCGAACGGCTGGTTGACCTGCTCAGGCAGACCCTGATCGAATGGCAGCGTCACCGTATCCTGATCGAGCAGCGCGTCTCTTATCTTCAGCAACAGGTGGATGCGGGTTAGCCGGGAGGCTGACCGGTGGCCGCGCGAATTCCACGCCGATTTCGAACATATGGTCGAGCTGCCGCTCGATGTTGCGGCGCAAGCGGTTGTTCTCGTCGACAAGTAGGCGGGCGGTCGTGATCGCGCTCTCGGCGCGCTGGATCAGGGCCGCGAGTTCATCAGAGATCTGCATCGCGGGCTCCTACGGATCCAGGCGACTATGGACCTTTCGCAGCGGGCTGACAACGGCCGGTTCTCCGCATGGAACGTAGCATCGCATTTTCGCCGTTGGTCTCTTGGGATAACATCGATTTCTGCTATTTGCAGGGAGCGGGCCCGTCGCGCCCGGCCAGCCCGTGAGAGCTAACGGACCATGAGTAAAGTCGGCGAACAGCCCATCGAGGGAGAGCGTCAGGTCAAATCCCCGCTCATCATCGGGGTGGGTGCATCGCCCGGTGCCCTCGACAGCATCGAGCGCTTCTTCGCCAAGCTGACGTTGGCAGCCGACCAGGCCATTGTGCTGGCGCTTCAGCATCATGAGGCCTTTGACGGGAATCGGTTGCTCCAGATTGTCCAGGGCTCGAACGGCGGCAGGGTCGCTGATATCGGCGATGCTCAGGCGATCGAGGGCGGCACGATCTATTTGTGCCCGCCGGCGATGATCACGACCATCCAGGGCGATCGCTTTACGCTTCGCAAGGCCGAACAGGCGCCCGGCGAGCGGGCCACGATCGACAGCTTTCTGGTCTCCTTGGCGGAAGAGCGTGCCGAGCAGTCGATCGGCGTGATCCTGGCCGGCACCGGCGGTGACGGCACGCTGGGCACCGCGACGCTCAAGGACCATGGCGGACTCGCCATCGCCGAAAAAGTCGAGACCCACAAGGCCGAACATCTGCTCGACTGCAATACGCCCGCCGCCATCGCCGACTACGTGCTGCCGCCGGAGGAGATCCCCGAGCATATCCAGGTCTATGCCCGCCACTTACGGCGGCTCGAGGAGAAGCACGGTTTTGACGAGGTTCTGGCCGCCGCCGCGACCTCGCTGTCGCGCATCGCCGACATCCTGCGCAACAAGACCGGCAACGATTTCCACGGCTACAAGCAGAACACGTTCTTGCGTCGCGTGCAGCGGCGCATGCAGGTGGTGCAGATCGACGCTATCCCCGCCTATGTCGATTTTCTCCGCAATGACAAGGACGAGGCCCAGCATCTCTTCAATGACCTCCTGATCGGCGTCACCGAGTTCTTTCGCGACAAGCGCGAATTCGAGGTGCTGGAGACCCAGATCATCCCGAAGATCTTCGAAGGCAAGGGCTCGGGTCAGCAGGTTCGCGTCTGGGTGCTCGGCTGCTCCACCGGCGAGGAGGCCTACTCGATCGGCATCCTGCTGCGCGAGCACATGGCGCGGCTGGATTCCGCGCCGCTGGTGCAGATCTTCGCGACCGACATCGACGGGCGCGCGCTGGCGGCCGCGCGCGTCGGCCGTTACCGCACCAACATCGAGGCGGACATGACCAGCGAGCGCCTGGCGCGCTGGTTCGTGCGCGAGGGCGACACCTATTGCGTGGTGAAGGAGCTGCGCGAGATGTGCATCTTCTCGCAGCACAACGTCATCAAGGACGCGCCGTTCTCCAAACTCGATCTCGTCTCCTGCCGCAATCTGCTGATCTATCTCAATAGCGAACTGCAGAACCGCGTGATCCCGCTGTTCCATTTCGCGCTGCTGCCTGACCGCTTCCTGTTCCTCGGCAACTCCGAGAACGTGACGCGGCATCCAAAGCTGTTCGCGCCGATCGATCGCCGCGCCCGCATCTTCAAGAGGCTCGAGACCGGAACGCGGCTGCCGCCGGAATTTCCGATCACGACGGCGGCGGGCAGGGCGCCGGTCGACCTGCGGCCGGTTCGCTCGTTCGGTCCGGACGTCGGCCTGGAACGCCGCGCGCAGCGGATCGCGGAGCGCTATGCACCGGCCTATGTCATCACCGACGACAATTTTCATATCCTGCACTTCTCGGGCCGCACCGGGCGCTACATCGAGCCGACGGCGGGGACCGCCACGCTCGACCTGCTTCAGCTCGTGCACCGCGATCTCAGGATCGAGCTGCGCACCGCGCTCGCCCGCGCGGCCGAGACTAACGAGCCCGCCCATGCCGATCATGTGCAACTCGGTCTGAACGGTCACCGCGTGCTCGTCGACATCACCGTCGAGCCGATCCAGGAGGGCGCAGGCGGCCACCGCAATTTCGTCGTGCTGTTCAAGGATGGCCCCGTCCGCGTGATCGAGGCCAACCAGAGCAATGCAATGGTGCGAACCGAGCATGTCGAGCGTCTCGAGAGCGAGCTGCGGGCGACCGGCGAGCGCCTGCAGGCGACCATCGAGGAATTGGAGAGCACCAACGAGGAGCTGAAATCCTCCAACGAGGAATACCAGTCGCTCAACGAGGAGCTGCAGTCGGCCAATGAGGAGCTCGAAACCTCGCGCGAGGAGTTGCAGTCGGTCAACGAGGAGCTGACGACCGTCAACGGCGAGCTGGCGCATCGCGTCCAGGAACTGACGCGTGCCACCAGCGACCTCAAGAACTTCCTCGAGAGCACGCAGATCGCGACGGTGTTCCTCGACAACGATCTCAAGGTGATGAATTTCACGCCGGCGATCACGCAGGTTCTGCACCTGGTGGAGACCGACGTCGGCCGTCCCGTCGCCCACATCAAGGCGCGCATTCCGATCGAGGAGCTCAATGATGACGTCCGCCGCGTGCTGCGCACGCTCGCAAGCGTGGAGCGCGAGCTGAGCGCGCCGGACAGCGGCACGCGCTACATCGTGCGCATCTTGCCCTATCGCAGCATCGATAATTTCATCGCCGGCGTCGTCATCACCTTCATCGACGTCACGGCGGTCACTCGCGCCGAAGAGCGGCAGCGGCTGCTGCTCGCCGAGCTTCAGCATCGCGTCCGCAACACGCTCGGCGTGGTGCGCTCGATCGCCCGCCGCACCGCGGATTCGAGCGCGACCGTCGAGGAATTCGCTTCGCATCTCGACGGCCGCCTCAATGCCTTCGCCCGCACCCAGGCGCTGGTGACCCGCGATCCCGAGGGCGGCGTCGATCTCGAATATCTCGTCGTCGAGGAGCTGTTGGCCTATAATGCCAGGGAAGGCGAGCAGGTGCGTGTCTCGGGTCCGCGCGTGCGCTTCCAGCCGAAGGCCGCGGAAACCTTTGCGCTCGCCATCCACGAGCTCGCGACCAATGCGCTGAAATACGGTGCATTGAGCCGGCCGACGGGGCGGATCGAAATCTCCTGGCGTATCGATGAGAGCGCCGCTCCCGCCGAGCTGCTGTTCGAATGGCGCGAGCGGGGCGGGCCGCAAGTCACGCCGCCGCCGCGGAAAGGGTTTGGCACGGAGCTGCTGGAGCGCACGCTGGCGTTCGAGTTCAAGGCGCAGACGACGATGTCGTTCAATTCATCCGGATTGACATGCACGATCATCATTCCTGTGAGCAAGCGTGCGTTCCATACACCGGGGGGCGGTAATTAATGCCCTTCTCAACCCTCGATCGAAGCGTGACGGAGCCAGCGATCCGCCGCCTGAATGCGCTACGGCCGTTGTCAGCCGAAGCTTCCGCCGCGCTCGAGCGCGCCATGCTCGAAGGGATGCAGCGCGCGGGGTCCGGCGAAGACCTGATCTCCGAGGGCGATCCCATCGACAGCGTTCGCATCGTGCTGTCCGGCTGGCTGTGCCGCTATAAGACGCTGGAGGACGGCCGCCGCCAGATCGTCAATTTCATCTTTCCGGGTGAGAGCTGCGACGCGCATGCGTTCCTGCTGTCGCTGATGGATCACTCGATCGCGACGATGACGCCGGTCGTCTATAGCGAAATCAAGCGCGCGCGCTTCGAGAGCCTCCTGGCGAACGATCGCTCGCTCACGGAAGCGTTCTGGTGCGAGACTCTCGTGAGCAACGCGATCCAGCGCGAATGGGCCATCAATCTCGGCCGCCGCGTGGCGCTGGAGCGCGTGGCGCATCTGTTCTGCGAGATATTCGAGCGGCTTCGCCCGGTCGGGATGGTCGACGGAAATTCGTGCGTCATGCCGGTCACGCAGATGGACCTCGCGGATGCCACCGGCCTTTCCGTCGTGCATTTGAACCGAACGCTTCAGGAGCTCAGGGCGTCCGGCCTGATCGTACTGCGGGAGCGCACTTTGACCATCAGCGACCTCGGCGCGCTGAAAGACGCGGCGTTGTATTCGCCGAGCTATCTCCAAGCCTATCGACGCGGCTGATCGCGCTTCGTCGCGTTTCGTCGATCGCAAGTTTTGCGCGGACGAAGACGTGACCTTCGGCGTCTCGTTCTCTCGGAAACGGCTCGTAGGTTTTTCGGCCGAGGAAGGTATCGGGTTGAGGAAGGGCAAGGACCTTCCACGAACCCTGAATGGTCTTGCGTATCTGCTCCGCGTGCTCTGCGTCAGATTGCAATGGATACTTAGTCGGCTTCGCCATGGCCCGTTCCCCTGGTCATGCAGGCGGGAGCGCAATCGGTCTCTCAACCACCGGTGCCTACGGGCAGAGCCTAGCCGGTGATGAACGCGATGATATCCCTTTTCGCAATGGCCTGCCCATAGGAACCAGGCTCGCGCGGCTGCGTCGACTCTGTGCTCCCGGAAATGCCCCTCAATAGCCCCCAAGCCGGGAGAAAACCTTCCCACAAGGTTGGCGACCTCGGCTCTTGCCGGGGTCGTTTACCAGGCGGACCTGGCGCAAATCGGCGGCGGCAAACGAATTTTGAATTCCCTGGTGTCCCAACCAGGCGTAGGGTTCCTGCATGGACCTGCGGCTCACCCGGGAACATCTTGCCGAAGCAGATCGCCACGTGGCGATAAGCGACAGGCATATCGCGCGGCAAATCGAGATCATCAATGATCTGAAACGGTCCGGCTGCCCGACCGATCTGGCCGTCGACGTGCTCCATACCTATCGAATGCTCCGGGCAACGCATGTTGCCCACCGCGACCTCATTCGCAGAGAGCTGGAGCAATAAGGGGCGCCTCGTTTACCACAATCGGGCAGGTGTGGACGTCGCGCCGGAACGATTGTCCCTTTCGGCACTTGAAAAGCTCGACTCTGGGGAGAGTTGAGTGGTCGGCGAAAGGAAAGAGGGGCTGCCGAAGCAGCCGACGCAGGATCGCGGGCCGCGCTGCCCGTCATGCACCGCATTCCCGCGGCTAACTCATGCCCTTCTGGACACCCGCAAGGGTACGACTGTGCCGGTGCGGCGAACGCATCTGGGACGATTGAGCGAATGCAAAGGACGCGCCGACAATCTTGCCGGCGCCATTGCTGAACGCCAAACAAAAAAGGGCCCCAGCTCTTGGGGGGCTTGGGAGGAGCTGGGGCCAACCATCAATACCCTTGGGGAAGGGTGTCGGGAAAACTTGGCAAGCGCTCGATCGTTCCATCGGAAAGAGAAGTATCGAACTCGTCTGTAGCCGGATTTCGCGTCGGGCAAAACACGCAAGCGCCGGGTCGACGGATCACCTGCACCCCTTCCCCGAAGGGGCAGGGGCAGGGGTGCAGACGCAATATCGCGCGGGGTTAACCTATTGAAATGCTGGAACCTACATTTGCGCTGGAAGCTACAGACACTGCGGTTTGGGCCGCCCCAAGCCGGCAGCATGTTGGGCCCCGGCGCCATACCTCCCGCCGGGGCCAATTTTCCCGTTTTCAGAACTTCGACGTGAGAAGTGATGACGACCAAACGCAATCGCAGGAAACAGACGCAATCGCTCCAGGAGCGCTTGCAAGCATCGGCCGAAAAGGCGCGCGAGCTCGCGCGCCGCATGCCCGCGGGCAAGGAGCGCGAGATGCTGTTGCGGCGCGCCAAGCAGAATGAAGTGACCTCGAGCCTGACGGATTGGCTGAGCGCTCCCGGCTTCAGACCACGAGGACATTGAGATGCGGAGCATCAAGCACTACCGTGCCTTCCAGATCGATCCGGACGGTCACGTGTTCGGATGCATCAATCTCGTCTGCGGCGACGACGAGGAAGCCAAGCGCGAGGCTGCCGCGCTCGTGCTGCTCCACCGCATCGAGCTGTGGCGCCTGGACACGCGGATCGCGCAATTCGATCTGCCGCGCGAGATCGCCCGCCAGTAAAGCCGTCCCTGGCCGCGTTGGGAACCGTACGTAGCGCCCCGGGTTGGTCGGACAACCGATCTCGCGGACGGAGCCAGCATGCCGGAACCGGACATTCGCAAGGGGATGCCGCCCGTCAGGCTGTCGCGCGACGAGTTCGAAAGCCGCTACAGGCATCAGTTCATCGATCCCGCTTCGCACCGCTGCAGGATGAGCTCGATGCAATCATCGCAGTTGCATGGGACGCCTACAGCCACGCGCGCAAGGCGCCGGTCACGCGGAAGGCGGGCCGCCGACGAGAAGCGTGCCGATGACATCGAGCAATGCGTGATTTCGCTCGAGAGCGAGATTTGCAAACGCCATCCGAGCGTCGCAGCCCTGTACATCAAGCCGCAGACGAACGCGCGCTATCACGCCGTTCGGGCGAAGCGCCGAGGAGGGCGCTCTTGAGGAAACGCCTGCAATTTCGTCGGGATGACCGAAGAGGAGAATGCCCATGTTCGAAGAGAAGCTCAAGGAAGCCATCATCGGCGAGTTGCAGCGCCAGGCCGCCAACCGGCCTCAATCGCTGAAGGTCGAGGGCTCGGAGGAAGAGCTGATCGTCAACGGCAAGATCGACCTTGAGGCGCTTGTCATGGTCATCGCGGGATCGGTCGCGGGTGGGCCGTGAGTCGCCGGCGGGTCACAGCAGCGATTTGAGCTTGAGCGCATCGGCCGGCGCCGCGCTCTTCTGGTCGTTGTCGAAATACACATACACGTCGCAGCCTTGCCGCTTCCAGTATTTGATGCGCCGCGCCCATTGCGCGAGCGTCGGCTGCGAATAGTGACCTTGATAACGTCCGCTCGGGCCGTGGCCGCGGACGTAGACGAAATCCGCGGTGCGTTTCCACGGCGCTGGTGCATCGTGATGGTCGGAGAGGCACAGCGAGATGTTCTCGTCGGCCAGCATGCGCAGGATGTGCGGCTGATACCAGCTCGGGTGACGAAACTCGAAACTGTAGCGGCGCTTGCGCGACAACAGCTTGAAGAAGGCGGCGAGGCGGTCGGCATTCGCCTCGAATTGCGGCGGGAGCTGAAACAGGATCGGCCCCACCTTGCCGCGCAGCAGGGAAATGCGATCCTCCAGCAGCTCGAGGCTGTTCTCGGATCGGTCAGACAGGCGCTTCCAGTGCGTGATGAACTTTGAGGCTTTCCACGCGAAGACGAAATCGCGGCCGGTCTCCTCCCGCCATCCCTTGACCGCCGCGGGCGTCGGCGTGCGGTAGAACACGCCGTTCAGCTCGGTGGTCTCGAATTGGCCGGCGTAAAAGCGAAGCTGCTGTTTGAGCGGCAGGCCGTCGGGGAAGAACGGTCCTCGCCAGGAGGCGTAGTGCCAGCCGGAGGTGCCGATCAGAACCCGTGCCATCCTTGGTGCCGTCTGTCGCGAGTCAATGTTCCTTGTCGAGGGGGAACGTCTTTGCAGCGGATACGTTGCGAGAGAGATTGACGAGGACCGAGCCGATGTACGCGCTGTTCGAAGGTGACAAACAGATCGGCGATCCTTTCCCGACCGAGAAAGAGGTGTGGGAAGCGGCCCTGATCGAGGGGCTGGTGACCGACGTGCCCGTGGCGGACGAGGAGGGCGGCGGTCGGATCCTTCCGGCCGGATATCGCGTCCGGAGGCTGGACGAGACCTGCGATCCACGGCCGGAGTGGAAGCTGCCGCGCGAAATATCGTAGGGATGCGTTCTGTTCAGGAGCGCGCGGCTGGCTGGGGAACCTGGATTCGAACCAAGACAAACAGAGTCAGAGTCTGTTGTGCTACCGTTACACCATTCCCCAACGGAATAGCCGAACAAATTCAATGTCTTACTGATTTGTCCGACTGTGGCCGGAAGCGCGTCTCGCGCAAATCACGGCTCAGGCGTGGCAGCGTTCTACCCGCTCGGCCTGGAGCTGGCAAGCGCTGTGGTGCAGGGGTGTTTCGGGACGGGTCGGCGGCGCTCGCGACGGTTTGCCTCATCCCGAAACGGTCATCGCCTGTCGGATCGCTGGCTCCTGCGTCGTCCTTGGGGCTCAACGTCACCCAAGGAGATCCGTGATGCCCTATGTCGATGGTTTCGTGCTGGCCGTGCCGAAGGACAAGATCGAGGCCTACAAGGCGCTCGCGCGAACGGCTTGCGCGGTCTGGATGGAATACGGCGCGCTCAACTACGTCGAATGCATCGGCGATGACGTTCCCTACGGCGAGCTCACATCCTTTCCGCGCGCAGTGATGGCGAAGGAGGACGAGGTCGTGGTGTTCTCCTGGATCGTCTACCGCGACCGGCAGCATCGCGATGCCGTCAACAAGCAGGTGATGGCGGACCTGCGGCTGAAGGGCGGCGACATGCCATTCGACGGCAAGCGGATGATCTATGGCGGTTTCGAAACGCTGCTCCAGGCGAGCGACTCCGCGGGCTGACGCCGTTGGAATCGTAGGAATCGTGGGGTGGGTTAGCGTAGCGTAACCCACCTCTTTGCTCTTCGCGTCGAGAGAAGTGGTGGATTACGCTTTCGCTAATCCACCCTGTACCTACGCGTTTGAGCAGCCATGTCGCGGCGATCACACCGAAAATGCAGCAGCAGTTGTCTTGCCTGCAATGATCGACGCCAGATTGAGCGGCGCCCTCTTGTAGCCCTGCCCATGCAGCATCGTCGCAATCCGTTTCACCTTGCCGGCTCTTGGCTGCCATGCCATCCTCCCGGCCGCCAGGAACAATCAAACGGAAGCGCACCTCGCGCAAGCTTCCAAAAAACCTTGGTCGGGGAAACCCTTTGGGAGGTCTGATTTCATGACATTGAAGCACGTCACCGGGCTGCTTTGCGCGGCCGCGATGTCCATTGCGCTCGCGGCAGGCGCACGGGCTGAGGACAAGGTCGTCAAGATCGGCGTGATCATGCCGATGTCCGGCGGCACCGCCTCGATCGGCGCGCATGCCAAGGCGGCCATCGAGGTCGCCATGGACATCATCAACAACGCGCATCCCGAGCTCGGCAATCTGCCGCTGGCGAAGAACGCCGGGCTTGCCGGCCTCGGTGGTGCCAAGATCGAGGCGGTCTTCGCGGACAACCAGGGCAATCCGGCGACGGGCCAGAACCAGGCGCTGCGCCTGATCACGGAAGACAAGGTGGCGGCTGTGTTCGGCGCCTATCAGTCCGGCATCACGCTGACCTCGAGCGCGATCGCGGAGAAATACGGCGTTCCCTACTTGAACTCGGAATCGGTCGCCGCCAATCTCACCGAGCGCGGCTTCAAATGGTTCTTCCGCACCACGCCGATCGCCACCGACTTCGCCAAGATCTACACGGAATTCCTGGCCGACCTGAAGGCGCAAGGTGCCAAGACCGACAGCGTCGCGCTGGTCCATGACAACACCGAGTACGGCACCTCAGTCGCGAACACGATCAGCGCCGCCTTCAAGGAGAAGGGACAGCCGATCGCGGTCGACGTTGCTTACCCCGTCAATGCGACGGACGTGCAGGGGCAGGTGCTGCAGCTCAAGGACAAGAAGCCCGACGTGATCATCATGATCAGCTACACGTCGGACGCGATCCTTTTCGCCAAGACCATGCAGTCGCTCGATTACAAGCCGCCCGTGCTGCTCGCCGACGACGCCGGCTATTCCGACCCGTCCTTCATCAAGGCGGTCGGCAAGATCTCGCTGGGAGTCTTCAATCGCTCGTCCTGGTCGGTCGGGCCGTCCGGCTCGCCCTCCGCCATCATCGCCGACATGTACAAGAAGAAGAGCGGCGAGGAGATGGACGACACCGTCGGCCGCCAGATGCAGGGCTTCTTCGTGCTGGCTGACGCGATCGACCGCGCCGGCTCGACCGAGCCGGCAAAGATCCAGGCGGCGCTGAAGGCGACGGATCTCAAGCCTGAGCAGCTCATGATGGGCTACAAGGGCGTGAAGTTCGATGACAAGGGCCAGAACGTTCTCGCCTCCGGCCTGATCATCCAGCTCCAGGACGGCGAGAACTACGTCGCGGTGTGGCCGAAGGCCAATGCCGCAAAGGCGCCGATGCTGCCCTACAAGGGCTGGTGATCTCCTAAGGGCGGGGCCTTTGGTCCTGCCCTTCCTTTTGGAATTCGATCAGAGCAACGTTAGCCGATGTCCTTTGTTCTCGTGCAGGTGATCGTCGGCGGGCTGCTGCTTGGCGCGGTCTACGCCCTGTTTTCCTCGGGCCTCACCCTGGTGTGGGGCATGATGAACATCGTCAATTTCGCCCATGGCGATTTCGTCATGCTCGGCATGTATGTCGCCTACGTCGTGTACACGCTCATGGGGGGAGGGCCGATCATAGGTGCGCCGCTCGCAACCCTGGTGCTCGCGACCCTCGGCGTCGTCGTCTATTTCGGCCTGATCCGCGACATCATGAAGGGACCGATGCTGGCGCAGATTCTCGGCACCTTCGGCCTTGCGCTGCTGTTGCGCTATTCGGTGTTCTGGTGGTTCGGCGCCAACTTCCTGTCGATGCCGCAGGACATCGTCGGCGGCACCTATGCGTTTGCGGGCTTGCGCATCGAGGCCTCGCGATTGCTTGCGGGCGTCGTCGCGCTGCTGGTGACGTTTGGCCTGCATCTGCTTTTGACGCGCACCTCGCTGGGCTCGAAGATGCTGGCGGTGGCGGAGGATGCGACGGCAGCCCAACTCATGGGCATCCGGCCCGATACCATGCAGGCGATGGCCTGGGCGATCGCGGCTGGCGCGACGGGGCTTGCCGGCGCGCTGATTGCTAATTTCTTCTATATCGTGCCGACCGTCGGCGAGACGCTCGCCATCGTCGCCTTCGTCACGGTATCGCTCGGCGGTTTCGGCAGCGTGCCCGGTGCGCTCGTCGCAGGGCTCCTGATCGGGGTGATCGAGTCCTTGTCCGGCTATCTGATCGGCGCCGTCTACAAGGATATCGTCGTCTACGTCCTGTTCCTGTTCTTCCTCTGGTTCCGGCCGCAAGGTCTGATGGGCAAGATCTGATGGGGAAGACATGATGCGGCGCTTGATCTGGCTCTCAGTCATCGCAGCAGTGGCGATCGCCTATCCGCTGCTTCTGTCCTCGCCGTTCCAGCAGCGCCTCGGCGCGCTGGTGCTGCTTTACGCGATTGCGGCGTCCGCCTGGAACATCGTCGGCGGCTACGCCGGCCAGGTCTCGGTCGGGCACGTCGTGTTCTTCGGCTGCGGCGCCTATGCCGCGATGGGATCCTACGCCAAGTTCGGCCTGTCGCCGTTGTTCGGCATTCCCGGCGGCATCGTGCTGGCGGTCGGGCTCGCCGCCATCATCGGCGTGCCGACACTACGGCTATCGGGCCACTATTTCAGCATGGCCACGATCGCGGTCGCCGAGACGATGCGCCTGATCGTCACCAACACCGACTATCTCGGCGCGGCCGTGGGTCTCTCCGGCCCGACCGTGCCGCGCAACATCTTCGATCTGTCGTTCCTGTCGTCGCTGCCGTACTACTATCTGTTCCTCGTCATCCTCGTGATCACGCTTCTCATCACCTGGTGGATGGCCAACAGCCGGGTGGGATTTTACCTGCGCGCGATCAAGGATTCCGAGCGTGCGGCGCGTTCGCTCGGCGCGCCCGCGAGCCGGACAAAACTCTACGCCTTCATGCTGAGCGCAGCGCTGACCAGCGTCGCCGGCGCACTCTATGCGATGATGTTCGGCTTCGTCGATCCGGAGTCCGGGCTCGGCATCCTGATCTCGGTCAAAATCCTGATCATGGCGGCGCTGGGCGGAGCGGGGCTCTTGTTTGGGCCGCTGGTCGGCGCCGCGATCCTCGTGCCGCTGGAGGAGATTTCCAATAGCTGGCTCGGCGGCAGAGGCGCGGGACTGACCTTCGTGGTCTATGGCGCGATCATCGTGCTGATCGCGCGCTTCCAGCCGGGCGGCATCCTCAGCCTGTTCAAGCGGCGCAGCAAGCCGGGCACTGATGCGGGAGCGAGCCATGCTCCTTGAGGCACGCGGCATCACCAAGGCGTTCGGCAGCTTCAAGGCGGTGGATGATGCCTCCGTGACGCTGGAGCAGGGCGATATTCTCGGCCTGATCGGCCCGAACGGCGCCGGCAAGTCCACGTTCTTCAATTGCCTGACCGGCGACCTCAAGACCACCTCCGGCCGCGTGCTGTTCGAGGGCCGCGACATCACCGATCTCGCGCCGGAGCTGCGTGCCGAACTCGGACTCGCCCGCACGTTCCAGGTGCCGCAGACATTCGAGGGCATGACGGTGCTCGAGAACGTCATGATCGGCGCCTTCCTGCGCGCCTCCCATCGTGCAGAAGCCGAGACGAAGGCGCGCGCCGTGCTCGAGCGCGTCGGCATGAGCGGGCTTGCGGAGGCGCCGGCGCGCTCGCTCGGCACGCCCGGCCGCAAGCGGCTGGAGATCGCCCGCGCGCTTGCGACCGAGCCGAAAGTGCTGCTGCTCGACGAAGCCATGGCCGGCCTTAACGCCAACGAGGTGAAGCGGGCGATCGACCTCGTGCGCGACATTCACCGCTCCGGAATCACGCTCGTCATCGTCGAGCACATCATGGAAGTGATCATGTCGCTCGCGAGCCGCGTGATGGTGTTCCACCAGGGCAAGGAGATCGCCCGCGGCTCACCGCGTGATGTCACGTCCAACCCTGAGGTGATCGCGGCCTATCTCGGCACCCGTGCGGCCAAGGCGGCCGCCGGCCACACGCCGATCGAGCTGATGGGCGGACCGATCACATGAGCGGGCTGTTGCTCAGGATCGAGCACCTCGAGGTGCGCTACGGCGATTTGATCGGCATATCCGACGTGTCGCTGGAGGTGCCCGAGGGCAGCGTCGTCGCGCTGCTCGGCTCGAATGGTGGCGGCAAGACCACGACGCTGAACGCGATCGCCGGTCTCATCCCGGTGCATTCCGGTTCGATCAGTTTTCGTGGCGAGGACATCGCCGGCCAGAATGCCTTCGCGATCGTGCGCAAGGGCCTCGCGCTGTCGCCGGAGGGCTGGCGGCTGTTCGTGCAGCAGAGCGTCGAGAACAATCTGCTGCTCGGCGCGACACCTCTGCACGACAAGTCGCGCAAGGCGGCGCTCCTCGAGCGCGTCTACGAGATCTTCCCGCGGCTGAAGGAGCGCCGCAACCAGCGCGCCGGCACCATGTCGGGCGGCGAGCGGCAGATGCTCGCGGTCGGCCGCGCGCTGATGAGCGATCCAAAGCTCCTAATGCTGGACGAGCCGTCGCTCGGCCTCGCGCCGGCGGTGGTCGAATCCATGTACGAGACCTTTGGCCGCCTGCATCGCGAGGGCCTGACCATCCTGCTCGCGGAGCAGTCAATCGAGCTCGCGCTCGAAGTCTCGGATTTTGCGACCGTGCTTCAGGTCGGCAAAAGCGTGCTGTCCGGCACGGCGGCGGCGTTGGCCGAGGATCCGCAGGTGCAGAAGGCCTATCTGGGCGTGGAGTGATTGCCGGATGGCGCGACACCAAGCGGGACGAGCGCCCGTTACTTGATCTTGTCGTAGGCGGCCGCGAAGTCGTTGAGTGGCATCGGGATCGTGATTGTCTCCTTGGCCATGTTCTGGAAGGAGACTTTCAATTGCTTGCCCGACTTCAGGGTCGCAAGCAGATCAGGGGCGATCGGCGCCGAGGCGTAGCAGCCGCGACTTTCACAAGTCTGGATCTGAAGGTCGACCGTCTTGCCCTCGTCGATCTGAAGCTTTGCGCCGACGGGAATGTTGAGGCCGAGCGGCAACTGGAGCAGCGCCACCGGCGTGCGGGTATCGGGAGCGACACGGATGTTGATCAGCACGACGGTCTGACCGGTCTTGGTCAGGACGGCGTTCTGCTCGATCGCGCATTCGAGCGGCGCTTCGCGGCTCGGGCTGGTGCAGCGCGCGATCCAGCCGGCCTGTGCGTTGCCTTGCGCGGCCTCGCCCTGCTGCTGCTGCGCAGGGGCCGGCGTTGCGGCGGGCTGCGGCGGCGCCCCGTTCTTCCTGGCGGCTTGCTGAGCGGACGCCGCACCCGTCGACAACAGGGCAGCGGCGGTGAGGGCAATCAGTTGGGATCGCATGGGCGTGAAATATCGCGTTGGGGGAAATGGGAGCCCCGCTGTTACCGTCGCAGGACGGGCAGCGCAAGCTTACTCGGCGGCTTCCTTGACGGCGCGGCGCTCAGCCGCCTCGTCCTCGTCGCCATCACCCGAACGGCCCCAGCTCGAGAACAGGTTCGAGAACTTGTCGAGATAGAGATAGACTACCGGGGTGGTGAACAGGGTCAGCGCCTGGCTGACGATCAGGCCGCCGACCATGGCATAGCCGAGCGGCTGGCGGATCTCGGCGCCGGTGCCGTGGCCGAGCATCAGCGGCACGCCGCCGAGCAGCGCAGCCATCGTCGTCATCATGATCGGGCGGAAGCGCAGAATTGCGGCCTGGCGGATCGATTCCTCCGGCGTCTTGTGCTCGTCGCGTTCGGCGGCGATGGCGAAGTCGACCATCATGATGCCGTTCTTCTTCACGATGCCGATCAGCAGGATGATGCCGATCAGCGCGATCAGGCTGAAGTCGAAGCCGGCGGCCATCAGGATCGCGAGCGCGCCGACGCCGGCCGAGGGCAGGGTCGACAGAATCGTGATCGGATGGATGTAACTCTCGTAGAGGATGCCGAGGATCAGATAGACCACGACGAGCGCCGCGAGGATCAGGAGCGGCACTGTGCCGAGGGACTGCTGGAACGCCTGCGCGGTGCCCTGGAAGCTCGAATTCAGCGTCGCCGGCGCGCCGAGATCGGCCATCGCCTTCTGCACGGCCTCGGTGGCCTGGCCGAGCGCGACGCCTTGGGCGAGGTTGAAGCTGATCGTGATCGCCGGGAATTGGCCTTGGTGGCTGATCGAGAGCGGCCGGACCGGATCGGTGGTCCAGGTCGCGAATGTCGACAGCGGAACCTGGTCGCCGGTCAGCGGCGATTTCAGGTAGAGCTTGTTCAAGCTATCCAGATTGCCCTGCATCTCCGGCAGGATCTCAATGATCACCTTGTAGGTGTTGAGCTGGGTGAAATACTGCGTGACCTGTCGCTGGCCGAACGCGTCGTAGAGGGTGTCGTCGATCAGTTGCGGCTGGATACCGTAGCGGGATGCGGTATCGCGGTTGATCTTGAGCTGGACGGTGGTGCCCTGCGTCTGCTGGTCGGTCGCGACGTCGCGCAGCTCAGGCAGCGTCTGCATTTTGGCGAGGATCTTCGGCGCCCATTCGTTGAGCTCGCTGAGATCGGCATCCTGCAGCGTGAACTCGAACTGCGTACGCGTCGGACGACCGCCGAGCCGGACGTCTTGGGCGGCTTGCATGTAGAGGCGCGCGCCGGACACCTTCTCGAGCTGCGGGCGCAGCCGGCCGATGATCTGCTGTGCCGACGCATCGCGCTGGTCGCGCGGCTTCAAGGTGATGAACAAGTTGCCGTTGTTGCCGGCCCTGCCGCTGCCGCCGATGGCCATGGCGACGCTGGCAACGCCCGGATCGGCGAGGATGATCTTGCCGAGAGCCTCCTGACGGTCCTTCATGGCCGCGAAGGAGATGTCCTGCGAGGCCTCGGAGGTCGCGGTGATGAGCCCATTGTCCTGTTGCGGGAAGAAGCCTTTGGGAATCAGGACGAAGAGGTAGATGGACAAGCCGAGCGTTGCGAAGAAGATCAAAAGAGTGGTTCGCCTCCAGCTCAATGCGAGGTCGAGCACTGTCTCGTAACCCCGCAGCATCGCATCAAAGGCACTCTCGCTCCATTGATAGAAGCGTCCGTGTTTGACCTCGCCATGTGCGCGCAGGAAGCGGGACGCCATCATCGGGGTGAGGGTCAGCGACACGAACATCGAGACAAAGATTGTCATCGCCAGCACGACGGCGAATTCGCGGAACAAGCGTCCGATGATGCCGCCCATCAGCAAGAGCGGGATCAGCACGGCGACCAGCGAGATGCTGATCGACACGATGGTGAAGCCGATCTCCTTGGAACCCCTGTAAGCGGCGGCGAGCGGGGATTCGCCCTCCTCGACATAGCGGGAAATGTTCTCGAGCATGACGATCGCGTCGTCGACCACGAAGCCGACCGCGATTGTCAGCGCCATCAGGGAGAGATTGTCGAGCGTGTAGCCGAACACCCACATCAGCGCGCAGGCGCCAAGCAGCGCCAGGGGAACCGTGATGGTCGGAATGACCGTGGCCCAGAAGCTGCGCAGGAAAATGAAGATGACCATCACGACCAGAAAGATGGTCAGGAGCAGTGTGAACTGGACGTCTTCGACCGCGGCACGGATAGTCTGGGTGCGATCGCTGATGACATCGATCTTGATTGCGGGAGGGATCGCAGCCACGAGCCGGGGCAGGGCGGCCTTAATCTTGTCGACCGTCTCGATGACGTTGGCGCCCGGCTGCTTGAACACCACCAGGAACACGCCGCGCTTGCCGTTGGCCCAGGCCGCCTGCTTGGCGTCCTCGGGGCCGGTGACGGCCTGGCCGATGTCGCGAATCCGCAAGGGGCCGCCATTGCGGTAGGCGATGATGACGTCGTTCCAATCCTTGGACTGGGTGAGTTGGTCGTTGGCGTAGATGGTATAGGCGCGCTTTTCGCCGTCGATATTGCCCTTGGGACTGTCGACTGTCGTGATTGCGATTTGGCTGCGCACGTCCTCCATCGACAAGCCCTTGGCCACGAGCTTGGCCGGGTCGATCTGGACCCGGATGGCCGGCTTCTGTTGACCGCCGATGAGGACCTGAGCAACCCCCGAGATCTGGCTGATCTGCTGGGCAAGCTGTGCGTCGACGGCGTCGCTCACGGTTGTCAGGGGCAGCGTCTCGGACGTCGCGGACAGGAGAAGGATTGGGGAGTCCGCCGGGTTCACCTTGCGGTAGGTCGGCGGCGAGGGCAGGTTCTTCGGCAACTGGCCGCTCGCCGCGTTGATCGCGCCCTGCACGTCGTTCGCAGCGCCGTCGATGCTGCGGTTGAGGTCGAACTGGATGGTGATCGACGCCGTGCCCAGGTAGCTCGTCGAGGTCATCTGGGCGATGCCGGGAATCTGGGCGAATTGCCGTTCCAGCGGCTGCGCCACCGACGAGGCCATGGTCTCGGGGCTGCCGCCCGGCAGGTTCGCGGTGATCTGGATGGTCGGGAAGTCCACCTGCGGCAGCGGTGCGACAGGCAGCAGGGGGTAGGCGACGAGACCGACAAAGAGAATGCCGGCCATCAGCAGCGAGGTGCCGATGGGATAACGGATGAAAGGTGCCGAAATCCCGCCGTAGGTCATTCCTGTCGTACCTTATTATTCTGCTTCTGGCCGGGATCCGAACTCGCAACGGCCGTGGTGACGAGGCTCCCCGGCTGGACCTTGAATTGACCGCCGGTGATCACCTGCTGCCCTGGAGTGAGGCCTTCATCAACGACCGAACGTCCGTCGATGGAGTAGCTGACCTTGATCTTGTGTAGCTCGGCCTTGTTGTCCTGATTGACGGTATAGGCGTAGAGGCCATTGGTCGAATGCTGGACCGCGTCATCCGGAACCACGGTCGCATCCTTGAGGGTGCGCACCAGCAGCCGTGTCGAAACCGACTGCCCCGGCCACAGCGTGTGGTCCTTGTTGTCGAACACCGCCTTGAGGCGAATAGTCCCGCTGGTCGTGTCGACCTGGTTGTTGATGACGGCGAGCTTGCCTTCGGCGAGCGTCTTCTTGCCGTCGGTGGTGAGCGCGATCACCTTGAGCGCGCCGGCCTTCTGTCCCTCGCTGATATAGGGAAGCTGGTCTTCCGGCGCGGTGAAGATCACGGAGATCGGCTCGATCTGGGAGATGGTGACTATACCGGTCTGTGTCGAGGCGTTGACGATGTTGCCGATGTCGACCTGGCGCAGTCCGGCGACGCCGGTGATGGGCGACTTTACCTGGGTGTAATCGAGCTGGGTCTGGGCGTTGGCGATCGCGGCCTCGTCGGCGGCGATCTGGGCGGTGAGCTGAGCGACGGTGGAGCGCTGGGTGTCGGTCTGCTGCCGCGTCGCGAATTCGCCGAGCTTGGTGTAGCGCTGCAAGTCGAGATTGGCGTTGGCGAGATTGGCCTCGTCCTGCTGCTTCTTGGCCTTGGCCTGGTCGAGCACGGCCTGGAACGGGCGCGGATCGATTTCAACCAGGAGATCGCCCTGATTGACGATTTGGCCTTCAGTGAAGGCGATCTTGTCGATCTGGCCATCAACGCGGGTCCGCACTTGCACGGTGTTGAAGCCCTGAACCGTGCCGAGGCCGGTCAAATAGACCGGAAAATCGGTCTTCTGTACCGGCGCGATGCTCACGGGCACAGCGGCCGTCCGCGGCGCCGCCTTCTGAGCGGTCTGGGCCTTACCGGCATTCGATGCCGAGAATCGATGCCAACCGTAATAGCCCGCTGAGCCCACGGCCGCGATGATCAGAATCCACAGGATCGGCCGTGACTTTTTCATATGAGGCGTGTCGGCTTGTATGCCCGAATCTAACGAATTTTGGGGCAATTAAAGGGTTCCAGCGCGCCTGTATAATACACGCCAAGTTCCAGTGTAAACAACACTATGGCTTGAGAATCCTAAACAATTGGAAAGCTTTGCACCTGCTTCGGGCGGGCTGGCGTTGCATCGTGCAGCACTGCATTTTCCGCACGCAAATGGCCTTGCTGCAGAGTATCCGAAATGCTCGCGCAGGCTCCCACGCGACGCCCCGCGTGGACGCATGCAGCTCGCGGGAGGTCGCCGACATGGCCCTGGCGAGAACGGTTCTAAACTGGCGCTGTGGCGTTTCGGTTGTCAGGAAAATCGGGCTCGTTCATATCAGCGCCGCCACAACGGGAGCGCAGAAATGGACGAGCTGAACGGCAGGATGATCGCGTGTCAGATTCTGATCACGGGCCTGATCGCGCGCGTCGCCAACGAGCAGCGCGATCCCTTGCGCTTCCTCACCGACTTCCGCGACGAGATCAAAGCCGTCGTCAACGGCGTCAACATCGCCGGCATGGACAACACCGATCGTGTGCGCGCTGTCGCCCAGCGCACCGTCGACGAATTGTTCTCGCTGATGAAGCCGCCGAGCAGCGATTGATCGCTGCAAAACATCGCGCATGAGAGCAAGTGCTGCACGGCCTTGCTGCATCAATATGTCGCGCGAGTTTAGAGCGATTTCAGAATCGAATTTTAGAATTGCTTTGAACTGGATCGATTCAAGTGCTCCGACGTGTCACGTCGCGTTGACCTGACTTTCCTCGATCGATAGCACCGCCCCATCGTTCGTCACGCACGTCGCGCATCGACGAATTCGAGATGGGGGCATTGGTAATGGGGTTGGCGATGGTGCCGCGATCACTGCGTTCGATCGCGGGAAGTGAATCGTTCGGCGAAAGGTTCGACGGGAATTCCGGCAAGGCGGTTTCGGCTGTTGCCGGCTTGATTGCGGCGGCATCGTTTTCGGGGCAGGCCGAGGCGCAGCAATCGAACCTGCCGGCGGTGACGGTGGACGCGCCGGTCGCGCGGCCGCGTCCTGCGGCCTCAAAGCCCACGCCGGAGCAGGTCCGCGCGCGCAATGCGCTTCGCCGCGCCGCGCAGCAGCAGGCCGCGCAGCAGGCTGCTGCCGTGACTCCGGGCTCGGCAAGCGGCGCCGTAGACCGTGATCCCTATGCCGATCCGGAGGCCCCGTACAAAGTCGATCACGTGCAGGCGTCCGGCAAGTTTCCCGAGCCGCTGCTGAACACGCCGAAGACCATCACGGTGCTCAGCAAGGAGGTTCTCGAAGACAAGAACGCCACGACGCTGAAGGAGATCGGGCGCTCGACAGCCGGCGTGACGCTGGGATCGGGCGAGGGCGGCAATGCGTTCGGCGATCGCTTCTTCATCCGCGGCTTCGATGCGCGCAACGACGTGTTCATCGACGGCATCCGCGATCCCGCCGTTTCCATCCGCGAGAACTTCTTCACCGAGCAGATCGAGATTCTGCGCGGGCCGGCATCGTCCTACGCCGGCCGCGGCACCGCCGGCGGCGCCATCAACATCGTCACGAAGCAGGCCGGCGACGTCAACTTCAAGCGGATGGATACCGAGTTCGGCACCGACAGGACCAAGCGCGTCACGCTCGACGTCAACCAGGTCATCGACCCGACTTTCTCGGTGCGCACCGGCGGCCTGTTCCAGGACGCCAACGTCGCCGGCCGCAACTACGTGACCGACGATCGCTGGGGCGCCTTCATCTCGACCAAGTACACCCCGACCACCGATCTCAAGATCACGACGAACTACGTCCACACTGACCTCAGCGGTTACCCTGATTTCGGCGTGCCCTACTACAAGCAGGGCAACGTGCCGGTGACGTCGGCCGGCATTCCGCGCGGAAACTGGTACGGCTTCCTCAACCGCGACTTCCAGACCGCGCGGCAGGATTTCGGCACCGGCACGATCGAGTACAGGGTGAACGATGCCATCACGCTGAGCAGCAAGGTGCGCGGCGAGCACTCGCTGTTGAACTACATCGGCACGCTGCCGCAGAACCCGAATACGACGAGCCTCAATCCGCTGTTCTGGACGACGACGGCGAGCGCACAGAGCCGCTATCAGAACGTGGATGTGTGGGCCAACCAGAACGAGGCCACGGTCAAGCTGGACACCGGCGGCATCAAGCACACTGCGGTGGTCGGAGCCGAAATCTCGAACGAGAACATCTCGATCGACCGTTACGCTGGCCTCGCGTCGGAACTGTCCGGAAGCAGCTTCACGAGCAACGGCGCCGTGACGGGGGTCAATCTCTACTCCCCGCAGTACACCTACATTCCCTTCGGTATCCCGTCGTTGGCCGGAAACCCGACGCGCTATGGTGTCAACACCAACAGCCTATATGCCATGGACACCGCCAACTGGCGCGACATCATCATCGTGAACGGTGGTGTCCGCTACGACGGCTACAACATGAGCTCGTCGACCAATTCGCCGAAATATCTGAAGCTCAACGCCGATCTGTTCAATTACAATGTCGGCGTGGTCTACAAGCCGATGCCGATCGGCAGCGTCTATGCGGCCTATGCGACCTCCGCCAACCCGTTCGGGTCGGAGCTTGATGCGACCGGCACCGATTACGGTGGCGTTCCGGCCAATACGCCCATTTTGCTTGGGCCCGAGCGCAACAAGGCGGCCGAACTCGGCACCAAGTGGGAGCTGGTGGATCGCCACCTGCTGGTCAGCGCTGCACTATTCCAGACGACGAAGGACAACGCACGCGAGACGAATGCCGCGGGCCTGCTCACCTCGAATGCGGCCTACCGTATCCAGGGCATCGACATCGAGGCGGAAGGCAAGCTCACCGACCGCTGGAGCATCTTCGGCGGTCTCGTGCTGATGCAGTCGAAGGTCACGCAGAGCAACATCCCCTCCAACATCGGCCTGCAGCTTGCCAACGTTGCCCACCAGTCGTTCAGCATGCTCTCGAAGTACAAGTTCGACGGCGGCTGGGAGCTCGGCGGGCAGGCGGTGTACCGCTCGAAGGTGTATGGCGGCACGTTCGCGGCCAATACCGGTAACTTGCTGCCGAGCTATTGGCGCTTCGACGCGTTCATCGAAAAGAAGATCGACGCGAACTGGACCATGAAGTTCTACGCGCAGAACCTGACCAACAAGCTCTACTACGACACGCTCTATCGCAGCGCCGTGCCATTCGTGGCGGTCGCACCGGGGCGGGCATTCTACCTCGTGACGACGGCGAAGTTCTGAGTCCGCCGATTCAAATCGGGATGTCTGCCGGTGGCAGCCATCCCAACGTCTCAGCAATCGTTCGAGGCGCGCGAGATCTGCGCCTCGATCGACCATCCGAAGGACAGTTTAGAACGCTTACAAACTCCAGTTTAGAACGGTTTCAAACTGGAATTTAGGATCGTTTTGATCTGGACCGATTCAAAAGTGTCACTGCCGTGATCGCGTTGACCCAGTTTGCCTCGCTCGATACCTACGCCGCGTCGCGTTGTCGCAATGCGACCAATCGTCGTCTTAAGGTGGGTCGTGAAATGGGCAGTGTTCGGATTCCGCGGTCGTTGCGTTCGGCTGCGGCGAGAAGTTCTTTTGACAACAGTTTCGATGCCGCAGCGGGCAAGACGGTATCTGCCGTTGCAAGCCTAATTGCCGTCGCGTCGGTTTCGAGCGGCGCGCAGGCGCAGCAGTCGAATCTGCCCCCGGTGACGGTCGATGCGCCCAAGGAGCGTCCGCGTCCGGCAGCGGCAAAGCCGTCGCCCGAACAGGTCCGCGCCCGTAACGCGCTGCGGCGTGCGGCTCAGCGTCAGCAGGCGGCGCAGGCGCCTTCCGCAAATGCTGTTGCGCCGGATGCTGATCCATACGCGAATCCGGCGGCGCCCTACATGGCCACCCGCGTGCAGGCGTCGGGTAAATTTCCTGAGCCGATCCTGAACACACCGAAATCGATCACAGTGCTCACAAAGGATGTCCTGGAGGACAAGAACGCCACGACGCTGAAGCAGGCGATTCTCAGCACGGCCGGCGTGACGCTGGGCACGGGCGAGGGCGGCAACGCCTTCGGTGATCGCTTCTTTATCCGCGGCTTCGACGCCCGCAATGACATCTTCATCGACGGCGTTCGCGATTCCGGCGTCAGCGTGCGCGAGAATTTCTTCACCGAGCAGGTCGAGATTCTGCGCGGTCCGGCGTCGTCCTTCGCCGGTCGCGGCACCGCCGGCGGCGCGATCAACATCGTCACCAAGCAGGCGACGACGGCAGGCAACTTCTACAACATGGACACCACGTTTGGCACCGACATGACCAAGCGCGTGGTGCTCGATGTCAACCAGGTGATCAATCCGACCTGGGCGGTGCGCGCCGGCGGCCTCTTTCAGGACGCGGGCGTCGCCGGGCGCGACTATGTGAAAGACAATCGCGACGGCGCATTTGTCGCCACCACCTGGAAGCCGGTGGATGCAGTCAAGATCACCGCCGGCTACATCCATACCGAACTGACGGGCTTCCCGGATTTCGGCGTGCCCTACTACCGGCCGAGCACTGCCAGCACTGCTGGCGGCCCGTTCCCGGACTTCGGCTCGAACCGGAACAACTGGTATGGCTTCGTCAACCGCGACTTCTATCGGACCGGCCAGGATATCGGCTCGCTCAATGCCGAAGTGCAGGTCACGCCGGACCTGCTGATCACCAACAGGTTCCGCGATTCTCACTCCACGCAAAACTACATCGGCACGCTGCCGGAAGCCCCGGTGATTGCGAATCCGCTTTCGGCGTCGACGCTGACGGCTAATCCGCAGAGCCGCTATCAGGTCACGGATGTGATCGCCAACCAGACCGAGGCGACCTACAAGTTCAACGACGGCGCCGGCTTCAAGCACACGGCGCTGGCTGGGTTCGAGTATGACCATGAAAGATCGTCGATCGACAAATATCTTGGTCTGAGCTCGGAGGCGCTCCCCGGCGGTTTCAGCGGCAGCGGATCGCTGTCGGGCGTTAGCGTATTCAATCCGCAATTCACGAACTTGCCCTTCGGGATACCCTCGGGCCTGTCCGGATTGCCGACCAAGATCACCATCGACACCAAGAGTGTCTATGCCCTCGATACCGCCAATTATAACGATCTCCTGATCCTCAACGGCGGTGTCCGCTACGACGACTACAACATCAAGACCAGCGGCTATGGCACGGTCAATGGTGTGTCCGGCGTCTTCGGTCAGCAACAGCAAGAGTACGGCATGCCGAACTTCAATCTCGGTGTGACCCTCAAGCCTTTGCCGAACGGTAGCGTCTACGCCGCCTATGCGACGTCCTCCAATCCAGTCGGCGCGGAGTTTGACGGCACGAGCGTCCAGTATGGTGGCCTTGCGCCTGTCCTCAACGGCAATCCGAGCCAGATATTCGGGCCGGAGAGGAACAAGGCGATTGAGCTTGGTACCAAGTGGGAGCTGTTTGACCGCCACCTTTTGTTGACGGCTGCTCTGTTCCAAACGGAAAAGGAGAACGCGCGAGAATCGCGCAACATCACAGCCGCAACTGCGACTGCAGCGTGCCCTTACCCTGCTGGTACAACGGGGACCGTTTCCTGCATCACCGCGGGCGCGGCCTACCGCATCCGCGGTATCGACCTCGAATTGGGCGGCAAGATCACTGACAAGTGGAGCGTCTTTGGCGGCCTCGTCTTGATGCAGTCGGAGGTGACCAAATCATTGATTCCTCCGGCCAACACGACTCTCTACACTACGAACGTTGGCCTGCCTCTCGCGAACGTGGCGCACCAATCTTTCAGCCTGCTCAGTAAATATCAGCTTACGGATGTCTGGGAGCTTGGTGGCCAGGCGGTGTACCGCTCGAAAATCTATGGCGGCACATTCCTCGCGGCCAACCAGGGCACGTCGATCCCGAGCTATTGGCGCTTCGACGTGTTCGCGGAAGCCAAGATCAACAAGAACTGGCAGGTCAAGCTGTTCGTGAACAACATCTTCGACAAGCGCTACTACGACGCGCTGTACCAGAGCGCTGCGCCGTTCGTGCTGGAAGCACCGGGGCGCGCCGCCTACGTGGTGCTCTCGGCGCGCTACTGATGGAGTAACAACGAGGTGCCATGCTGACATGCATAGAGGGCGTCCTGAGCAAGGATGATGTGGCGGACTTCCGCCGCATCATGGACGCCAGCGAATGGGAAGACGGCCGTTCCACCGCGGGCGCGCAGTCGGCGATGGTCAAGCGCAACGAACAGTTGCCGCCGGACGGCGAGGTCGCGCGCAAGCTCGGCAACCGCATCATCTCGGCGCTGACCTCGCACCCGCGGTTCCTCGCCGCGGCGATCCCGCTGCAGATCTTCCCGCCGCTGTTCAACCGCTATGCGGCGAGCAGCGGCCACCATTTCGGCCTGCACGTCGACAACGCCATCCGCGGCGACCGCCTGACCGGCCTTCGCATCCGCACCGACCTGTCGGTCACGCTGTTCCTGGCCGAACCGGAGGAGTATGACGGTGGCGAACTTGTGATCGAGGACACCTATGGCTCGCATGAAGTCAAGTTGCCGGCCGGCGACTGCGTGTTGTATCCCTCGACCAGCCTGCACCTCGTCACGCCGGTGACCCGGGGGGCCCGGGTTGCGTCTTTCTTCTGGCTTCAGAGCATGATACGGGATGATCACGCCCGCAGCATGATCTTTGACCTCGAAACCGCCATTCAGGCGCTGGTGGAACGACTCGGGCGCGACGATCCCGAAACGGTCAAATTGACGGGCATCTATCACAATCTCATTCGCTACTGGGCCGAAGTATGAAGACCTCATCTCTCCAAGCAAGCCTTGCCGCAGCCGTGCTGATGGCGGCGACGTGGCTCGCGTCCCCTGTTTCTGCCCAGCAACAAGCCCAGCCGGCGGCGCCGGCACCAGCGACGGCCCCGCAGCCCGCCGCTGGCCCGGCTCCCACGGCACCGCAGCCGAGCGCGGTTGCGCCGGCAGTGCCCCCGACGGCTGCACCCGCTGCCCCGATGCCTGCTGCCTCGACTCCTGCGGCCGCCACGCCTGCCGCGTCCCCAGCGGATGCACCGGCGGCCCCGGCGCCCGAGGCGGCCTCGGCCGATCCCGGCAGCCGGACGCTGAAATCGACCGCGCCCGCCATGAAGGAATTGTCACCCTGGGTGATGTTCATGTCGGCGGACGTCATCGTGAAGGCGGTGATGATCGGGCTCGCCTTCGCCTCGCTGGTGACCTGGACCGTCTTCATCGCCAAGTCGATCGAGCTGTCGGTCGCCTCAAGCAAGCTTCGTTCGGCGCTGAAGAAGGTAGCGGAGGCGCGTTCGCTGGCTGAAGCGCAGATGGCGCTCGGCACCAAGCAGGGGATCCTGCCGTCGTTCCTGGCGGCAGCGCTACGCGAGGCGCGGATGTCGGCCGGCCTTTCGAGCGATGCCGGCATCAAGGAGCGTGCGGCCTCGAGCTTCGCCGAGATCGTGCGCGCGGAGCAGCGGCGCATCCGCATCGGCATGGGCGTGCTGGCGACCATCGGCTCCACGTCGCCCTTCGTCGGCCTGTTCGGCACGGTCTGGGGCATCATGAACAGCTTCATCGGCATCTCGAAGTCGCAGACGACCAACCTTGCCGTCGTTGCGCCCGGCATCGCCGAAGCGCTGCTGGCGACCGCGATTGGCCTCGTCGCCGCGATCCCGGCGGTCATCATCTACAACCACTTCTCGCGCGTGACGAAGAGTTATCTCGAGCTGGTCAGCCGCGCCTCCGGCGTATCGGGCCGTCTGCTCTCGCGCGATCTCGATCGCACCCACGGCACCATGCATTCGCGCGCGGCGGAGTGAGCAATGGGCGCCTCGATCGCAGACAATGATCTCGATGACGATGCGGACTTCTCCGAGACGCATGACATCAACGTCACGCCGTTCATCGACGTGATGCTGGTGCTGCTGATCATCTTCATGGTCGCGGCACCGCTGTCGACGGTCGATCTCCCGATCGATCTGCCGACGTCGACCTCGACGCCGCAGAAGAAGCCGGACAAGCCGACCTACGTCACCATCAAGCCCGATCTTTCCATCGCGATCGGCGAGACCTTCGTGAAGCGGGTCGATCTGGTCAGCGCGCTCGATGCCACGCCCGACATGAGCAAGGACAAATACATCTTCCTGCGCTCCGATCGTGCGGTGCCGTATGGCGAGCTGATGGACGTGCTGGAGTTCCTGAACAAGGGGGGCTATTCCAGGATCAAGCTGGTGGCACTGGAAGGCGTTCCGGGGGCGACCGCACCACAGGGTGCGCCGGCCGAGCCGAAGCCGTGACGAAGGCCTGAAGCCGATGTCCGATCTTGAGCAGAAGTCGCCCCGAACGTTGTGGATCGTTGCCGCGGTGGTCGCGCTTGGGCTCCATCTCGGCGGCGCGGCGCTCGCGCTCGCAAATCTGCGGACGGACGACCCCGACGTCATCGCGGACCCGCAAGGGATCGAGGTCGGGCTCGAGGCGATGTCCCCCAAGGGCGAGCCCAGCGAGCTGCCGCCGGGCCCGGATTCGAACGAGTCGGTCGCGTCGCCTGAATTGACGGAGCAGAAGGCGGAGCTCAAGGAGAGCAGCCTTCCGAAGGATACTCCAACCCAGGCTGAAGAGGCCGACCGGGCCGTGACGCCGAACGAGACCAAGAAGCCGACCGAGGAGGAAACGAAGGAGGCCGTCGTTCCCACCAACGCCTCGACGCCTTCGCCTGCCGCCGAAGCCACTGCGATGCCGACGTCCAACGCCGAGAAGAAGAGCGATCGCTCGGTCCGCATTCGTCAGGGCTGGGAAAAGGACCTCGTCGCGCATCTCGACCGGCACAAGCGCTATCCGAAGGGTTTGTTCAAATCGGTTGAGCTCTCGGTTCGCATGACGCTGGACCGGCTCGGGCACGTGGTCTCGGTTGTCATCGAGAAGGGCTCGGGCGACCCGATATTTGACGACGCGGCGATCGGAATGGTCAAACGGTCGGATCCCGTGCCGCAGCCGCCACCGCTGGTCGCGGACGAGGGGCTGACATTCGTCCTGCCGGTGATCTTCAGGAAGAACGAGAAGACTGCGGGAAAGAGCTAAGGGCTGCGGCGGGCGGCCCTAGTCTCAGCGCCAGTAATACCGGATCGCGACGTAGACAACGATCAGACAGGCGAAGATCAGGGCGACCGGAAGCGGCCGCTTCTGGGTTCCACTGTATGCAGCCGCCCCGAACGGAGCGGTCTTCTTCGGCTTCGGGGCGGGACGCCGGAACACGGTCACATTGTCGCTGACAGGCGGGGCTGCACGCGGGGGCACTTCCGGTGCGGTTCCCGCGCCTCCCATCTCGGCGTAATAGGCCTTGTAGACCGCGGCGATGGTGGTTTCGGTCGCCTCCGCCTCGCTCATCTGCTCCAAGAGGTCCTTGTAGCTGGCGAGAAAGCCCTGCGCGTCCGGGGGCAGGGCCGACAACCCGTTGAGCTTGGCCATCATCTTCCAGGTCGCAAAATCGGCGCGGGCGCGGGTATCGGCTCGTCGCGCGATCAGCATGTCGGCAGCTTTGACCAAGTTGGCCTCTAGCCCTTCGGCTCGTCTTCAGGTGTGTAATTCAACTACGCATTGCCGGTCAGCAAGAGAACAGCCTGAATCACATAACCGGTCAACGTTCCCAGTATTGCTGAAATAACATCAAGATTTAGACCGAACTGCGAACCTGCCAGCGGTAGCAGGATCAGCAGTCCGATCAGGATCAGCATGCCGAATGGTTCGAGCCGCGCCAGCGGCAGGGCGAGCGGACGCGGCAACAGCCCGACCGCGACCCGTCCACCATCGAGCGGCGGGATCGGCATCATGTTGAACACCGCCAGCACTACGTTGATCACGAGTGCGTTCTTGAGGTTGTCGACCACCCATTTCGCCGAACTGGCCGGCACCCAGGGCAGGGCATGGAACGCGAGGGCCGCCGCGAGCGCCAGCAGGATGTTGGTGACGGGACCCGCGAGCGCCACCCAGACCATGTCGAGCCTTGGATTGTTGAGCTTGCGGAAATTCACCGGCACCGGCCTGGCATAGCCGAACAGGAACGGCGAGTGGGCAAACAGCAGCATCGCCGGCAGGATCAGGGTGCCGAACGGGTCGATATGCCGGAGCGGATTGAAGCTGACGCGGCCGAGTTTCCAGGCCGTGTCGTCGCCGAGACGGTGCGCTACGAAGCCGTGTGCCGCCTCGTGGAAGGTGATGGCGATCACCAGCGGCAGCACCCAGACCGAAAGGTCATAGAAGGAGATGTTCACGGCTCGTCCGTCCTGGTTGTGCCTCGCGGCCTTGCAGCCGATCCGGCCAATCCGGCGGTGCAGCGACGCTTCAGGTCAACATATGGGAGCCGATTCTGAAATGCTCCAGCACAAATGATCCGCCAAGAGCGCGCCTGAGCGCGAAAGGTTGCGCGCACGGTGAAGACGGATGTCCGCCGCAGGCAGCGGCGGCAAGCCATCACGCTCGCAGAGGCGCCGAAGGCGGGCAGGCAGGGTACCGGCCTTCACCACTGTCACCGCGAGGCCTTGGGCCGCGATCGCTTCCACCGCCGCAAGGGTTCGGCTGACAAAGGCAAGGCGCCAGGGCCGGCCGGCGGCATCGAGGGCCTCCGCGGCCCATTGGCGAAACAGGCATCCCGGCGGGTAGAGCGCAACGGGCAGCGGAACCTTCGCCTGGGCGGGATACGAGGCGGTGGCCGCCCAGACCGCCTGCTCGCGTCGCAGCAGCTCGCCGTCACCGCGGCCTTGCGGATGCATGGCAATGACGAGGTCGTAGGCCTCGCCGAGCCGGGCCGGCATCGTTGCGGTCAATCCGGTCTCGATCTCGACCCGGACTTGCGGATGGCTCTTGGCAAAGCTCGCCAGCAATGGCGGAATGACGATGGTGCCGTAATCATCCATCACGCCGAGGCGGACCACGCCGTCGATTTTGCGCGCGCGGACAGCGCCGACCGCCTCGGCATTGAGCGCGAGAATGCGGCGCGCATATCCGAGCAGCTCTTCACCGGCCGAGGTTGGTGCTACGCCCGCTCTCGTGCGGTGGAATAGTCTTGTGCCGAGCCGCTCTTCCAGGCGCCTGATCTGAACGCTCACGGCCGATTGGGTCCGGTTGAGCACCGCCGCGGCACGGGTGAACGAGCGATGCTCCGCGACGGCGAGAAAGGCCTTCAGAAGGTCGGGATCGAGATCGGGTGCGGTCATGACGAAACGTTATCCCAGCATGACGGAAATTCCATTCCCTGTTTCGGCGCTCCTCTTATGCTGTTTGCATAATCGCAAATGGGGAGGGACATGGGCGAGATCTCCGGCGTCCTGGCCGCCGTGCTGTCGAGTGCGCTGGGCGGCACCTCGATCGGCGCCACGCGCTATCTCGTGAGTAGCATCGACCCGCTTGCGATCGGCTCGTTCCGTTTCGGCATCGGCTTTCTGCTATTGTTGCCGTTGACGATCCTGCGCGGCGATCGCTGGCCGCAGCGAGCAGACTGGGCCGCCGCGGCCGCGCTCGGTGTTCTGTTCTTCGCCCTGTTTCCGATTCTGTTCAACGCATCGCTGATCTTCACGACCGCAGCGCGCGGGGCGCTCGCTTTGTCGACGCTTCCCCTGCTGACGCTGGCGATCGGCTCCGCGCTCGGCAGCGAAGCGCTGACATTGCGCAAATCTATCGGCGTCGTCGTTGCAACGCTGGGCGTTGCGATCGCGCTGCTCACCGACCTGACTTCGGCGCCATCAGGCGCCTGGCGTGGTGATCTGCTGATGGTCGCTGCCGCGCTGTGCATGGCGCTGTACGGTATCTGGTCGAAGCCGCTGATCCGGCGCTCCAGTCCGATCGCCTTCACGACGATGAGTATGGCAGCAGGCGCGGCCTGTCTCGTCGTGCTCTCCTATCTCCGCGGCAGTTTCGCGCCGGTCGCGGGCTTCGGCGCGCCGCAATGGCTGGCGGCCTTCTATCTCGGCGCCTTCGGTGCCGCGCTGACGTTCTATCTCTGGGCCTTCGCGCTCGAACGAACGACGCCGACGCGGGTGGCGATCTCGGTGACGGTCAATCCGATCACGGCATCGCTGGTCGGCGCTTACCTTCTGCACGAGCCGTTGCGCTGGAATCTGGCGGCCGGCATCGTTACGGTGTTTGCCGGGATCTGGATCGCCACGACAACGGGCGCGCGCATTCAGACTGCCGGCGCCTCCGCCTCAAACCGATCCTGATATTGCGCGATCAGGTCGGAATCGTCGTCGGATATTGCCGCAGGCCGTCGTCGAGCTTCAACCAGGCGATCTTTTCCGAGACCCAGATGTGCTCTGTCGGCGCAAAGGCGTTGCGATCGTCGAAGGTCGCCAGCGCCACGCCCGCGAGCGTACCGTTGCGCCGCCAGGCAAACAGGCGCGTGCCGCAACGTGTGCAGAACACGCGATCGATGTTCTCCGACGAGGCATAACGTCCCGTTTCGCCCTCGACCGTCAGCGCCTTCTGATCGAACTGCGCGCGGGCGAAGAAGGGCGAGCCCATCGCCTTCTGGCACTTGCGGCAGTGGCAGATCCGGACATTGAGCGGCTCGCCCTCCGCCTTGAACCGCACCGCGCCGCACAGGCATCCGCCTTCCCGTATCATGGCTTCCTCAATAGGTTGCTCGTCCGCCGGAGATGTCGAACACCGCACCGGTCGAGAAGGCGCAATCCTCCGACGACAGCCAGGCCACCATAGCGGCGAGCTCTTCCACCAGCACGAAGCGGCCCTTCGGGATCTTCGACAGCATGAAGTCGATATGCTGCTGCGTCATCTGGTCGAAGATCGCGGTTTTCGCCGCGGCCGGCGTCACTGCATTCACGAGGATGTCATGCGTGGCGAGCTCCTTGCCGAGCGATTTCGTCAGCGCGATCAGCCCGGCCTTGGAGGCCGAGTAGTGCGCCGCGTTCGGATTGCCTTCCTTGCCGGCGATCGACGCGATGTTCACGATCCGCCCGTATTTCTGCTTGAGCATGGTGGGGACGACCGCCTTGCAGCAGATGAAGGGGCCGTCGAGGTTGATGCGCAGCACCTTGCGCCATTCCTCCAGATCGGTCTCCCAGACGCTCTTGTTGACGCCGGCGATGCCGGCATTGTTGACGAGGATGTCGATCTTGCCGAACGCCGCAAGCGTGGCGTCGCGGGCGGTCTCGACGGCCGCGGTGTCGGTGACGTCGACCTTGAAGTCGCGCACGTCGCCGCCGATGGCCTTGGCCGTCTTCTCGGCGAGGCTCGAGTCGAAATCCCAGATCGCGACCTTTGCGCCTGAGGCGACAAAACGCTCGGCAATGGCGCGACCAAAGCCCTGCGCGCCGCCGGTGACGATGGCGACGCGGCCGTTCAGATCGATCTTGTTCATGCCGGCAGCCTTTGATCCTGACGTCAGAGCATGTAGCCGCCGTCGACGACGAGGTCGACGCCGGTGGTGAACGCGCTTTCGTCACTGCCGAGATAGACCGCCATGGCCGCGATCTCCTCGGCCGTGCCGAGCCGGCCCATCTTCTGGCGGGCGATGAACATCTCCTTGCCCTGCGGGCCCTGAGCGGCGGCGCGGTCGAGCATCGAGGGGGTCTCGACGGTGCCGGGGCAGATGCTGTTGCAGCGTATGCCTTGGGTGATGAAGTCGAGCGCAACCGCGCGCGTCAGCAACGATACCGCCGCCTTGGACGCACTGTAGACATAGCGGTTGGCAGGCGGCCGCAACGCCGCGCAGGACGAGATGTTGACGATGCTGCCGCCGCCGCCCGCCAGCATCGCCGGCAGGAACGCCTTGATGGTCCGGTGCATGGATTTGACGTTGAGGTCGAACGAGAAGTCCCAGTCCTCTTCCGAACAGTCCAGAATGGTGCCGTGGTGCACGAAGCCCGCCGCATTGAGCAGGATATCGACCTTGCCGACCCGCTTGGCGAAGGCGTTGACATCGGCGGTGTTGCGAACGTCGAGCTTTGCCGTCTCGGCGATTCCTTCCTTGCCAAGCGTGGCGATGCCGCTTTCGTTGATGTCGGTGGCGATCACGGTTGCGCCTTCACGCGCAAATGCGATCGCGCATGCACGTCCGATGCCCGCGGCTGCGGCGGTGACAACGGCGCGTTTTCCCTTGAGGCGGTCTGCCATTTTCTTATTCTCCTCACCTTGAATTGCTTTGCTGCGTCGTCATTGCGAGCGAAGCGAAGCAATCCAGAATCTCATCGCGGAGACAGTCTGGATTGCTCCGTCGCGTCGCTCCTCGCAATGACGAGTGACTAGTGATTATCCCGCGCAACGCCGAACGCGCCGGCGACGTTCTGATAGCGCGTGGCGAGCTCCATGCAGGCGCCGGTCGACTGCTGGCCGACGGTGTTGCGATAGATCTCCTGCCACGGCGTCTGGTTCGGCGGATGCTTGAAGCCGCCATTCGCCTTCAGCTCGGCGTGGCGCTTCTTCAGCTCGTCATCGGAGATCAGGATGTTGGCGCTGCCCTTGTTGAGATCGATGCGCACCTTGTCGCCGGTCTTGAGGATCGCGAGCCCGCCATTGGCGGCGGCCTCCGGCGAGGCATTGAGGATCGACGGCGAACCGGACGTGCCGGATTGCCGGCCGTCGCCGATGCAGGGCAGGGACAGGATGCCGCGTTTGATCAGTGCCGCCGGCGGCTGCATGTTCACGACCTCGGCGCCGCCGGGGTAACCGATCGGACCGGTACCGCGGATGAACAGCACGCAGCGCTCGTCGATGTCGAGGGAGGGATCGTCGATCCGCTCGTGATAGTCCTCCGGCCCCTCGAACACGATGGCGCGGCCCTCGAAGGCGTTGAGGTCCTTCGGGTTGCTGAGATAGCGGTCGCGAAACTCCTTGGAGATCACGCTGGTCTTCATGATGGCTGAATCGAAGAGGTTGCCCTTCAGCACCAGGAAGCCCGCGTCCTTCACCAGCGGCTTGTCGTAATTCCAGATCACGTCGTTGTCGGGCTTCGGCGCATTGGCGCAGTTTTCGCCGATGCCGCGGCCGTTGACCGTGATCGCGTCCTCGTGGATGCGCTTGTGCTGCATCAATTCGCGCACCACGGCGGGCACGCCGCCGGCGCGGTGAAATTCCTCGCCGAGATAGAAGCCGGCCGGCTGCATGTTGACGAGCAGCGGCACGTCGTGACCGAACTTCTGCCAGTCGTCGATCGACAGCTCCACGCCGATGTGGCGGGCGAGGGCGTTGATGTGGATCGGCGCGTTGGTCGAGCCGCCGATCGCCGAATTGATCACGATGCAGTTCTCGAACGCCTTGCGGGTCAGGATGTCCGAGGGCTTCAGATCCTCCCAGACCATCTCGACGATGCGCTTGCCCGTCTCGTAGGCGATCTGGCCGCGCTCGCGATAGGGCGCCGGGATCGCCGCGCAGCCCGGCAGCGAGAAGCCGAGCGCTTCGGCCAGCGAGTTCATGGTCGAAGCGGTGCCCATGGTGTTGCAGTGGCCGACCGAGGGCGCCGAGGAGGCCACGATCTCCATGAACTCCTCATAGTCGATCTCGCCGGCGGCAAGCCGCTCGCGCGACTTCCAGACGATGGTGCCGGAGCCGGTGCGCTCGCCGTCATGCCAGCCGTTGAGCATCGGGCCGCCCGACAGCACGATCGCGGGCAGGTTCACGGTAGCGGCAGCCATCATGCAGGCCGGCGTGGTCTTGTCGCAGCCGGTGGTGAGCACCACGCCGTCGAGCGGGTAGCCGTACAGGATTTCGACCAGGCCGAGATAGGCGAGGTTGCGATCGAGCGCCGCGGTGGGGCGCTTGCCGGTCTCCTGGATCGGATGGGTCGGGAATTCCATGGCGATACCGCCGGCCTCACGGATGCCTTCGCGGACGCGATGGGCGAGCTCGATATGGTGGCGGTTGCAGGGGGAGAGGTCGTTGCCGGTCTGGGCGATGCCGATGATCGGCTTGCCGGACTGCAGCTCGGCGCGGGTGAGTCCGTAATTGAGGTAGCGCTCCATATAGAGCGCGGTCATGCCCGGATTATGCGGGTTGTTGAACCATTCCTGGGAGCGAAGGTGCCGGCGACTGCCGTTGCTGGCGGGCACGTGCCCGTTGGTTGGTTTTTTTGTCATTGGTCTCTCCTGCAATGCAAACGCACTGGCGTCGGTCTTACGGTGTCGGCTTGTGCGATGCCCAACGGCGCGAACGATCGATCGTTGCCCCGCTGGCGGGTCGTTTCCTCACAAGTGCGATACTAGTCATGGGTGCTTGGTAACGCTATCATTTTGTTCGATCCACCACCAATTCGGATACTATCGGCTGGCTCTCTGCGCGCTGTGCGAGCGAGCTCTGCCGTTCGACGACCTTGAAGCCGAGATCCAGCACCGGCTCCTCCGGACGTCGTCCTTCGATCGCGTCGATCAGCATCGTGGCGGCGGCGCGACCCATCTCGTAGCGGTTGGTGCGCACGCTGGTCAGGGTGGGGACCGCACTTGCCATGAATTCGAGATCGTTGAAGCCGACAATCGCGATCTGCTCGGGCACAACGATCTCCCGCCGCCGGCACTCGAAGAGTACGCCGAGCGCAAGGTCGTCGTTGGCACAGAACACCGCATCAATATCAGGCTCTCGCCCGAGGAGGTCGGCAAACAGGGCTCCGCCGAGCGTCACCGAGGTCGGTGTGGCGGTCGTGACGACGAGACGCTGCTCGAACAGCGCAGTCTCCTTCATGGCCGAGACATAGCCGTCCAGCCGCCGTTGCACCCGCGGGTCCATTCGCGCGCCGACGAAGCCAATCCGGCGGCAACCCTGCGCGAACAGGTGCGCAACCGCTGCGCGCGCCGCATCGTAGTGCGAAAAGCCGATCATCATGTCGACGGGACTGGGCCCGATCTCCATGATCTGAACGATCGGGCAGTCGGCCGCCTCCAGCATCGCCCGCGATTCCGCGGTCTGGTCGATCCCGGTCACGATCAGTCCGGCCGGCTTCTGTGCGAGAAAAAGCCGCAACAACCTTTCCTCCTGGAGGATGCTGTAGCGGGTGTTGGAGAGCTGGATCGAATAGCGGCTGCCTTCGGAGGCATCATAGATGCCGCGCAGCACGTCAGAGAACACGTTATTGGTGAGCGAGGGGATCAGCACACCGATCACTTCGGTACGCTGCGAGGCCAGCGCGCGGGCAGCGAGGTTCGGCACATAGCCGAGCTCCTTGGCGGCGCTTTCGACCCGGGCCCGCTTGGCAACCGACAGCGCCTCGGGGTTGCGGAAAAAGCGGGACGCCGTGATCGGGCTGACGCCGGCAAGCTCGGCGACTTCCGCCAACCGGATTTTGCCTGACTTGGTGCGTTTTCGACCCATTTGTTGCTCTTAGCACAGGCACTCCCGCAAACAAAGGAACGTTGACAGCGCTACCAGCAAAGACTAACCAAAGACGAAATTGCCAAAACCGCACAAACTGCTGACAATGTCGCCCGTTAAGTTCGGGCTTCGGTTGGTGAAGTCTGAAAGAACAAGACGGTCGCGGCGCAAGAGGCGTCGTGGACTCGTGAGGAGGGAGCTAGATGTCATCTGTGCAAATCCGCGACGTGCGGAAATCGTTCGGCAATTTTGAAGTCCTGCACGGCGTGACGATTCCGATCGAGGACGGTCAGTTCGTCGTCCTGGTTGGCCCCTCCGGCTGCGGCAAGTCGACGCTTCTGCGCATGCTCGCCGGTCTCGAGAACATCACCTCGGGCACGATCTCGATCGGCGATCGCGTCGTCAACAATGTCCAGCCCAAGGAGCGGGACATTGCGATGGTGTTCCAGAACTACGCGCTCTATCCGCACATGACGGTTGCGGACAATATGGGCTTCTCGCTGAAGCTGCGCGGTGCGAGCTCCGACGAGATCAACAAGCGCGTCAAGCGCGCCGCCGAGATTCTCGCTTTGTCGCCGCTGCTCGAGCGCTATCCACGGCAGCTCTCTGGCGGCCAGCGCCAGCGCGTCGCCATGGGCCGCGCCATCGTCCGCGACCCGCAGGTGTTCCTGTTCGACGAGCCGCTGTCGAACCTCGATGCCAAGCTGCGCGTCGCCATGCGCACCGAGATCAAGGAGCTGCACCAGCGGCTCAAGACGACCACCGTCTACGTCACCCACGACCAGATCGAGGCCATGACCATGGCCGACAAGATCGTCGTCATGCATGACGGCATCGTCGAGCAGATGGGCACGCCGCTCGAGCTCTACGACAAGCCGGACAACCAGTTCGTCGCGGGCTTCATCGGCTCCCCGGCGATGAACTTCCTCAAAGGTCATGTGCGCTCGAACGGCGTTGCGACCTTCGAGGGACCGAACGGTGTCAAGCTGCCGCTCAAGACCGCGCCGACGGCGTCCGACGGCCGCCCCGCGGTCTATGGCGTCCGGCCCGAGCACTTCACGATCGCCGACGACGGCGCGGAGGCCGAGATCATCGTGGTCGAGCCGACCGGCTCCGAAACGCAGGTGTTCGCCAAGGTTGGCGGCGAGCAGGTCGTCGCGGTGTTCCGTGAACGTCACCTGTTCAACCCGGGCGACAAGGTCCGGTTGAAGCCGGATCCGGGCCTGGTCCACTTGTTCGACGAGGCGACAGGAAAACGGCTGAACGCGTAGCGCAACACAATTACGCAAGACAATAAAAAGCATCACAGGGAGGACGACATGCAAGACTTTACCCGCCGGGCTCTGCTTCAAGGGGGAACGGCTTTGGCTGCCACCGGCATGCTGACCGGGCCGGCACTGTTCGAATTCGCCAAGGCCTGGGCGCAGAGCGCGCCTTGGAAGGCGGAGCCGGGCGCCAAGCTGACCGTGATGCGGTGGAAGCGGTTCGTGCCGCAGGAGGATGATGCGTTCAACGCAATGGTCGCGGCGTTCAAGGCTGCGACCGGCACCGAAATGAACGTGTTCAGCGAATCCTTCGAGGACGTGCAGCCGAAGGCCTCGGTTGCGGCCAATACCGGCTCCGGGCTCGATCTCGCCTGGGGCTTGCACACGCTGCCGCAGCTCTTCCCCACCAAAGTGCTGAAGATGAACGACGTCGCCGATTATCTCGGCAAGAAATATGGCGGCTGGACGGATGCGGCCGCCAAGACCTGCAAGCTCGGCAACGACTGGCTCGGCATTCCCGTCGCGACCAACGGCGGTTACATGACCTACCGGAAGTCGGCGACTGACAAGGCGGGCTTCAAGGAGTTCCCGACGGACTTCCCGGGCTTCCTCGAGATGTGCAAGGCGCTCAAGGCCAACAACACGCCGGCCGGCTTCGCTCTCGGGCATGCGTCGGGCGACGCGAATTCGTGGCTGCACTGGGTGCTCTGGGGGCACGGCGCGTACACGGTCGACCAGAACGACAAGATCGTCATCAATTCGCCGGAGACGGCGAAGGCACTGGAGTATTGCAAGGCGCTGTACGAGAGCTTCATTCCGGGCACGCCGTCCTGGAACGATTCCTCCAACAATAAGGCGTTCCTCGCCGGAGAGCTCTATTGCACGTCGAACGGCATCTCGATCTACGTGGCCGCCAAGACCGATGCGACCAAGAAGGAGCTTGCCGCGGACACCTATCATGCGCTCTGGCCGGTCGGGCCGATCGGCAAGCCGACCGAGTTGCAGCTTGCGCTGCCGATCCTCGCCTTCAACTTCACCAAATATCCGAACGCGGCGAAGGCCTTCATCGCCTTCATGCTGGAGAAGGAAAACTACGAGAAGTGGCTGGACGGCGCCCAAGGCTATCTGACGCAGACCTTGAACGCCTATGAGTCGGCGCCGATCTGGACTGCGGATCCCAAGAACACCGTGTTCTCGCAGGCCTCCAAGCGCACCCTGCCGGCGTCCGGCATCGGCACGGTCGGCGAAAAGGCGGCAACCGCGATCGCCGACTTCATCGTCGTCGACATGTTCGCCAACTATTGCACCGGCTCCAAGGATGCGAAGGGCGCGATGGCGGAAGCCGAGCGCCAGTTGAAGCGCATCTATCGCTAACGGTCACGGGGCGGGCGGCCGTCTTGGCCGCCCGCCCGTCAACACTTCGATCAGGGATATCGGGCATGGCTGATGTCGTCGTTCCCCGGGCCAAGCCTCAGATGAGCGAGGCCAGCGCCTGGGAACAGCTCAAGCACAATCGTAACTGGCTCGGCTTCTGGTTCATGCTGCCGGCGATGGCGTTCCTGATCTTCTTCCTGGCCTACCCGCTGGGGCTCGGGATCTGGCTGTCGTTCACCGACACCCGCATCGGGCGCGTCGGCCAATACATTGCAACCGAGAACTACGAGTGGTTGTGGGACGACGCGATCTTCTGGCTTTCGGTGTTCAACACGCTGCTCTACACCTTTCTCGCCAGCGCGTTCAAATTTGGCATCGGGCTCTATCTCGCGCTGCTCTTGAACGAGAACATGCCGTTCAAGGCGATGTTGCGCGCGATGGTCCTGATCCCCTTCATCGTGCCGACCGTGCTGTCGGCGCTGGCATTCTGGTGGATCTTCGATTCGCAATTCTCGATCATTTCCTGGTCGCTGAAGCATCTCGGACTGATCAGTCAGAACATCAACTTCCTGGGTGACACCACCTGGGCCAGGATTTGCGTGATCTTCGCCAATATCTGGCGCGGCGTGCCTTTCGTCGCCATCACGTTGCTCGCAGGACTACAGACTGTGTCCCCGTCGCTCTACGAAGCCGCAACCCTCGACGGCGCCTCGAGCTGGCAGAGATTCCGCTACATCACCTATCCGCTTCTCACCCCGATTATCGCCGTCGTCATGACCTTCTCGGTGCTGTTCACCTTCACCGATTTCCAGCTCATCTGGGCGATGACACGTGGCGGCCCGGTCAATGCGACGCATCTGATGGCAACCTTGTCCTACCAGCGCGCGATCATCGCGGGGCAGCTCGGGGAGGGTGCCGCGATCTCCAGCGCGATGATTCCCTTCTTGCTCGCGGCCATCATGATCTCATGGTTCGGCTTGCAGCGCCGCAAGTGGCAGCAGGGAGAGAGCAATGACTGACCTGCCCACCAGATCCATCGATCTCAAGAATGTGCTGTCGGGTTCGGCGCCTACGGCCGATCACAGCGAGGGTATGAGCTATCTGCAGTCGGTGCCGCGCCGGATCGTGACGCTCTATCTGCCGCTCACGATCATCGTCGTCATCCTGCTGTTTCCGTTCTACTGGATGGCGCTGACGTCGGTGAAGCCCGACGAGCAGCTCCTCGATATGGAAACCTACAGCCCGTTTTGGACCTGGAATCCGACCTTCAAGCACTTCCACAAGCTGCTGTTCGAGAGCTACTACCCGCACTGGCTCTGGAATACGATGTACGTGGCCGTCTGCGCCACGGTGCTTTCGATTTTTGCGAGCGTGCTGGCCGCCTACGCCATCGTGCGGTTGCGCTACAAGGGCGCCAATCTCGTCGGGGGACTGATCTTCCTCGCATATCTTGTACCGCCGTCGATCCTGTTCATTCCGCTCGCCACCGTCGTGTTCCAGTATGGGCTGTTCGACTCGCCCCTGGCGCTGATCCTGACCTATCCGACGATCCTGATCCCGTTCTCGACCTGGCTGTTGATGGGCTATTTCAAGACCATCCCCTTTGAGCTCGAGGAGTGCGCGCTGATCGACGGGGCGAGCCGCTGGCAGATCCTGATCAAGATCGTGCTGCCGCTCGCGGTGCCCGGGCTGATCTCGGCCTTCATCTTCTGCTTCACGCTGTGCTGGAACGAGTTCATCTACGCGCTGACCTTCCTGCAATCGACCAGCAACAAGACCGTGCCGGTCGCGATCGTCAACGAGTTCGTGGACGGTGACATCTATCGCTGGGGCTCGCTGATGGCGGGAGCCCTGGCCGGCTCGCTGCCGCTCGTCATCCTTTACGCCTTCTTCGTGGAGCATTATGTGTCGGCGATGACCGGCGCCGTGAAGGAGTGACCAGCGGGCCTGCCACGAGAACGCGCCAAGGGACGTATCAAGAGAACGTACCAAGAGCGGCGCGTGCTAACCAATAAGAAGGAGTAGGCTCTTGCACATTCTGGTTCTGGGCGCCGCCGGCATGGTCGGCCGCAAACTCTGTGAACGGCTGCTCCGCGACGGCCGCCTCGGCAAGAGCGATATCACCAGGCTGACCATGCACGACGTGGTCGAGCCCAAAAAGCCGGAGAGGGCCGGCTTTCCCGTCGAGACCGTGTCGGGCGACTTCGCCGTGGCGGGTGCGGCCGAGAAGCTGATCGCCGGCCGCCCCGACGTGATCTTCCACCTGGCCGCCATCGTCTCCGGCGAAGCCGAGCTCGATTTCGACAAGGGCTACCGCATCAATCTCGACGGCACGCGGATGCTGCTCGACGCCATCCGGCTTATGGGCGGTGGTTACAAGCCGCGCGTGGTCTTCACCTCGTCGATCGCGGTGTTCGGCGCGCCGTTCCCGGATGCGATCGGCGACGAGTTCTTCCATACGCCGCTGTTGAGCTACGGCACGCAGAAGGCGATCGGCGAATTGCTGCTCGCCGATTATTCCCGCCGCGGCTTCCTCGACGGCATCGGCATCCGCCTGCCGACCATCTGCATCCGGCCCGGCCTGCCCAACAAGGCGGCCTCCGGCTTCTTCTCCAGCATCCTGCGCGAGCCGCTCGCAGGCAAGGAAGCGGTGCTTCCGGTCTCGGAGGATGTTCGCCACTGGCACGCCACGCCGCGCTCTGCCGTCGGCTTCCTGCTGCACGCCGGCACCATGGATCTCGCGACGGTTGGGCCGCGCCGCAATCTGACCATGCCCGGCCTGTCCGCAACCGTCGGCGAGCAGATCGCGGCCTTGAAGCGGGTCGCGGGCGAAAAGGTTGCTGCGCGCATCAAGCGCGAGCCCGATCCCTTCATCGTCGGCATCGTGGGCGGCTGGCCGCGCAATTTCGATGCAAAGCGCTCGCGCGAGCTAGGCTTCACCACGGCCGAGAAAACCTTCGACGATATTATCCGCATTCACATCGAAGATGAGCTGGGCGGCAATTTCGTCGCCTGACGTAACCGGTGAACAGTGTGGGTCGAGAGATGGCGAGCGTTGCTTGCGTCGGCGAGTGCATGGTCGAGCTCAGGCAGGCCCAGGGGGGACATTCCACTGGGCAGGGGCAGGGCGGCGGCCTCTACTCGCGCGGTTTCGGCGGCGACACCCTCAACACGGCGGTTTATCTCGCGCGGCTCGACGTCAAGGTCGACTATTTCACCGCGCTCGGCGATGACGCCTTGAGCGATGAGATGGTCGCGGCCTGGGCGGCGGAGGGCGTCGGCACAAGGCGCGTCGTGCGCCTGCCGGGCAAGCTGCCCGGTCTCTACATGATCCAGACTGACGGCAAGGGCGAGCGGCAGTTCTTCCACTGGCGCGACAGTGCGGCGGCACGCCGGCTGATGGATCTGCCGGAGACGGACGAGATCCTGAACTCGCTGATGAGCTACGACTTCATCTATCTTTCGGCGATCACGCTCTCGATCTACGACGCGGCGGGGCGCGAGCGCCTGTTCGCGGCGATCAAGCGTGCGCGGCTGCTCGGCACCCGCTTCGTGTTCGACACCAATTTTCGCGCGCGCGGCTGGCCCGACCGCGACGTCGCCCGCGAAGTCTTCGCCGCGGCCTTCGCGACCGCCGACATCGTGCTGACCTCGACCGAGGACCTGCTCGCGCTCCATCCCGGCGAAGGCCATGCCGAACTGATGGCACGCATTCCCAGCCCCGAGCTGGTGTTCCGGCTCGCCGAGCCCGTCAGCCTCCTGCGCTTTCCCGGCGGGACCCGCGAGGTCCGCGCCGAGCCGATGACCAAGCCGGTGGTCGACACCACCGCGGCCGGCGACAGCTTTGCCGCGGCCTATATCGCGGCCCGGCTCGGCGGTTCCGATCCGGTCGAGGCCGCCCAGGCCGGACATCGCCTCGCGAGCCTTGTGATCTGCTATCCCGGCGCCATTATTCCGGGCTATGCCATGCCGCCGAAGAAACGGCACCGGCCGGCAACCTCACGCCAAGCGACCAAGTGAAGCGAAAGTCATGACCACGACTGCCCAACAGAACCAACTCGCCGCGCTGTTCAAGGCCGCGACCGTCATTCCCGTCCTTACCATCGAGCGTATCCAGGATGCCGTGCCGCTGGCACGTGCGCTGGTCGCCGGCGGCGTCCGCACGCTGGAGGTGACCCTGCGCACCGCCGTTGCGATCGAGGCGGCGAGGGCGATGATGGCCGAAGTGCCCGAGGCGATCGTCGGCATCGGCACGATTCTCAATCCAGCGGACTTTGCCCGTGTCGAGAAGCTCGGCGTCAAGTTCGGCATCAGCCCGGGGTTGACCCCCGATCTGCTGGAGGCCGCGACCGACAGCGCCTTGCCCTTCGCGCCGGGCATTGCGACTGCATCCGAGCTGATGATGGCCCTGGCGCAGGGTTTCGACATCGTAAAATTCTTCCCGGCCGAGCAGGCCGGCGGCATCAAGGGGCTGCGGGCGCTCGGCGGGCCGTTCCCGAATGTGCGGTTCTGCCCGACCGGCGGCGTCGGCGAGGCCAATGCGGCGGCCTGGCTTGCCGAGCCCAACGTGGTCGCGGTCGGCGGCTCCTGGCTGTGCCCGACGGCGGAGATCAGGGCCGGGAACTGGGCCGGCATAACTGCCATCTGCCAGCGCACGCTCAAGGCCCTGAAAGCCGCGTGAAGTCTTGCGATCGATGGGCTAAGACTTAGGTCAGGTAAGATCTAGGGAGAATGACCATGACCGCCAGCATCGTCGGATGGGCGCATACGCCGTTCGGCAAGTTCGACACCGAGACTGTCGAAAGCCTCGTCACCCGCGTCGCCAATGAGGCGTTGGCGGATGCCGGCATTGCCGCCTCCGACGTTGACGAGATCGTGCTCGGCCATTTCAATGCCGGCTTCTCGCCGCAGGATTTTACCGCCTCGCTGGTGCTCCAGGCCGACCCGCAGCTCCGCTTCAAGCCGGCAACCCGTGTCGAGAACGCCTGCGCCACCGGCTCCGCCGCCGTGCACCAGGGCCTGCGCGCGATTGCCGCAGGGGCTGCCAAGATCGTGCTGGTCGTCGGCGTCGAGCAGATGACGCGCACGCCGGGGCCGGAGATCGGCAAGAATCTCCTGAAGGCGTCCTATCTGCCCGAGGACGGCGACACTGTCGGCGGCTTCGCAGGCGTGTTCGGCAAGATCGCCAGCGCCTATTTCCAGAAATATGGCGACCAGTCCGATGCGCTGGCGCTGATCGCGGCCAAGAACCACAAGAACGGCGTTGCCAACCCCTTCGCCCAGATGCGCAAGGATTTCGGCTACGAGTTCTGCCGCTCCGAAAGCGAGAAGAACCCGTACGTCGCCGGTCCCCTGAAGCGTACCGACTGCTCGCTCGTCTCCGATGGTGCTGCGGCGCTGGTACTCGCGGATGCCGAGACCGCCAAGGGCATGAGCAAGTCGATCGGCTTCCGCGCCACCGCACATGCGCAGGACTTCCTGCCGATGAGCAAGCGCGACATCCTCCAGTTCGAGGGCTGCACCGTTGCCTGGCAGCGCGCGCTGGAGAAGGCCGGCGTCTCGCTCTCCGACCTGTCCTTCGTCGAGACCCATGACTGCTTCACGGTCGCCGAGTTGATCGAGTACGAAGCGATGGGCCTGACGCCGAAGGGGCAGGGCGCCCGCGCCATCAAGGAAGGCTGGACGCTCAAGGACGGCAAGCTCCCGGTCAATCCGTCCGGCGGCCTGAAAGCCAAGGGCCATCCGATCGGCGCCACCGGCGTCTCGATGCATGTGATGACCGCGATGCAGCTTGCGGGCCAGGCGCCCGAGGGCATGCAGCTCAAGAACGCCAAGCTCGGCGGCATCTTCAATATGGGCGGCGCCGCCGTCGCCAACTACGTTTCCGTGCTGGAGCCTTTGAAGTAGAATCTTGTAGGGTGGGCAAGGGCGCAAAGCGCTGTGCCCACCTTTTTCTTGCGCTAAGTCATGGTGGGCGCGCTTCGCTTTGCCCACCCTACTGCTCTTGATTGATTTTGCAGGATACGCATCATGAGCAATGACACGTCACTCTCACTCGACGAAATCAACGATCGAATTGCGATCCTCGAGAGCAATATCAGGCAGCTCATCGAGCAGGCTGCCGCCGCTTCGGGCGAGCAGAACGAGGCGCGCATCGCCGATCGCATCAATCAGCAGAACGAAGAGCTCGAACGGCTGCTCAAGATCCGCGAATCCCGCCAGAAGAAATAGCGCCTGTATCGCCGCGTAGCGCATACGGCCATACGCGGCTCGCGCTTGCCTGAGCTGCGCCGCTGCCGTTAGCTGGACCGAAATCGCGGGCCGCGACTGAGCCCGCGCGGATCGGGAGTGAACGATGGGGCCGCTGAAGGGCATCAAGGTCATCGACATGACGACCGTGCTGATGGGGCCTTATGCGACCCAGATGCTCGGCGACTATGGCGCCGACGTCATCAAGGTGGAATCGCTTGAGGGCGATGTCACCCGTCTGATCGGTCCGATGCGGCATGCCGGCATGGGGCCGGTCTTCCTCAATACCAATCGCAGCAAGCGCTCGATCTGCCTCGACCTCAAGAAGCCCGCCGGCCGGAAGGCCGTGCTGCGGCTGCTCGAGCGCGCCGACGTCCTCGTCTACAATGTTCGCCCGCAGGCGATGGCGCGGCTGCAACTCGGTTATGACGTCGTCTCCGAGATCAATCCGCGCCTCGTCTATGCCGGTGTGTTCGGCTTCGGTCAGGACGGGCCTTATGCGGCCAAGCCCGCCTATGACGATCTGATCCAAGGCGCGACCGCACTACCGGCCCTGATGGCGCAGACCGGCGACGGCGTGCCGCGCTACGTGCCGAATGCGCTGGTCGATCGCATCGTCGGGCTAACCGCGGTCGGCGCGATCTGCGCCAGCCTCGTGCATCGCGACCGCACCGGCCGCGGCCAGCGCGTCGATATCCCCATGTTCGAGACCATGGCGGGGTTCGTCATGGGCGACCACATGGGTGGGCTCACTTATGAGCCGCCGCTCGACAAGGGCGGTTATGCCCGTCACCTCTCGCGCGACCGCAGGCCCTACAAGACGTCAGACGGCTATCTCAGCGTCATCGTCTACAACGACAAGCAGTGGGAGAATTTCTTCAAGGCGACCGGCCGCGACGATCTGCGGGCTGATCCGAAGTTTGCTACTTTTGCCGGCCGCGCCGCCAACATCGACTTCGTCTATGCCGAACTGGCGCGCATCTTCGAGACTCGCCCGACCGCCGAATGGATCGAGCTGCTCACCAGGGCCGACGTGCCGGTGATGCCGATGCACGACCTCGCGTCGATCCTGCACGATGAGCATCTGGAGGCGACCGGCTTCTTCCCGGTCGTGAATCATCCCACTGAAGGTCCGATCCGGAGCATGAAAGTCACTGCGAGCTGGTCGGAGACCGAGGCCGAACCGGTTCGGCTCGCACCGCGGCTCAATGAGCACGGTGCAGAGATTTTGCGCGAGATCGGATACGCGGCGGACGAGATCGCGGCGTTGGTGCGCGATGGTGTCACGCGCTCGTCGCCGGAATAGAGGAGGAAACGCGATGACACTCTCATCCGTCCTCATCCGTCATTCCGGGGCGCGCTCCCTTGGGCGCGAGCCCGGAATCCACACTCACGATGGTGGTTATGATTCTCAGATGCGCAATTGCGCATCAAAGCTCGCGACTTCGTCGTGCCCCGGAATGACGACGGAGAGATGATACCATGACCTTCATCACCGGCGTCGGCCTCACGTCTTTCGGCACGCACGAAGGCTCGTCCTCGCTCGACCTGATGAGCAAGGCAGCCCAGCTCGCGATCGACGATGCCGGGCTGAAGCGCATGGAGATCGACGGTATCCTCTGCGGCTATTCGACCGTCTCGCCACATATCATGCTGGCGACCGTGTTCGCCGAGCATTTCGGCATTCGCCCGGCTTACGCCCATGCCGTCCAGGTTGGCGGCGCGACGGGGCTCGCGATGACCATGCTTGCGCATCATCTCGTCGAGGCCGGCGTCGCGCGGCATGTGCTCGTGGTGGCCGGAGAAAACCGTCTCACCGGACAAAGCCGCGATGCCTCGATCCAGGCGCTGGCGCAGGTCGGCCATCCCGACTACGAGGTGCCACTGGGGCCGACCATTCCCGCCTACTATGGTCTCGTCGCCTCCCGCTACATGCACGAATATGGCGTGACCGAAGAGGACCTCGCCGAATTCGCGGTGCTGATGCGCGAGCACGCCCGCACACATCCCGGCGCACAGTTCCGCGACCCGATCACGGTCGCCGACGTCATGGCCTCGAAGCCGGTCGCGATGCCGCTAAAGCTGCTCGACTGCTGCCCGGTGTCCGACGGCGGGGCGGCATTCGTCGTCAGCCGCGAGCGGACGGGCGAGGCCGGCGTGCGCATTCGCGGCTGCGCCCAGGCTCACACCCATCAGCATGTCACGGCGGCGCCGCCCCTGAGCGAGCTCGGCGCCGAGATCTCGATCGCGCGCGCCAGGGAGGCGACAGGCCTTGCGATCTCGGACGTGCGCTACGCCGCGGTCTACGACAGTTTTACGATCACGCTCGCGATGCTGCTTGAAGACCTCGGCCTCGCGAAGCGCGGCGAGGCGGCCGCGCGGGTGCGCGCCGGCCATTTCGGCCGCGATGGCGCGATGCCGCTCAACACCCATGGCGGCCTTCTCAGCTATGGCCATTGCGGCGTCGGCGGCGCCATGGCGCATCTGGTCGAGACCCATCTGCAGATGACGGGGAGGGCAGCGAGCCGCCAGGTGCGCGATGCCTCCATTGCGCTCCTCCACGGCGACGGCGGCGTGCTGTCCTCCCATGTCAGCATGTTCCTGGAGCGGGTGCGATGAGCGGCAACGGGCGAATCGGCGAGTGGACCGGAGGCGAGCAGGCCATCACCTATCAGCGCTGCGGCTCATGCGGGGCCGTGCAGTATTTCCATCGCGCCTTCTGTGCGGCGTGCGGAGCATCCGCACCGCGCCAGCAGCGCGCGAGCGGCAAGGGTACGGTCTATGCGACCTCGCTGGTGTGCCGTGCCGCCACGCCCGAGACGCGCGCGCACGTGCCCTACAACATCGTGCTGGTCGATTGCGCCGAGGGTTTTCGCATGATGGCGCATGGCGAGTCCGGTCTTGCTATCGGCGACGAGGTCGATGCGAGCTTTAAGTCCTTTGCGGGAAGGCTCGTGCCGTTCTTCACCAAGAGGGCCTAGTGGAATTCGTCATTCGGGGGCGGTCCAAAGGACCGAACCTGGACGGGCTTCTGGGTCTGGCTTGTGCGAGAGCCACCCCGGAATGACGATACGCAGTACTAGCGCCCGTAGAACAATATGCTGGCGATGACGAGCATCGCCGTTACCGCCAGCATATGCGCGAACGCTCCCGAGGCCGCCCTCCTGGTGGCTTCCTTCATGCCTTTTCTCCCTAGACTTGGGCGTGATTCATCGTTGCGCGCGCTGCGCAATCGACGGTCCTGTTTTTTACTCGGAACACCCCACTTCGATTATTCGCCGCGATTTGTCCCCACGCGGCGAATATCGACTGTGCCAAGGTCGATCAGCAATGCGGCGGCAATTTGACTCGATAATGTTGCTCCTGCGTCGGTGCGCGAATAGAGTTTCCCGGAACTTTCGCCGACAACGACAAAAACATCGAAAGTCCGAGGAAAATCTTAGGGAAGCTCTTCGGGCAAAATCTTCAGGAAAATCATGGCCCGCATCGACTACAGCGATCCGTCCAAGGCGTCCGACCGCACCCGCGAGATTCTCGACAAGAACCGCCACGCCAACATCTTCCGCATGATGGCGCATTCGCCGAGCTATTTTGAGCAGTATTGCCGGCTCGGCGGCGCCATTCGGCACAAGGGCGAGCTTGATCCGATCGTGCGCGAGCTCGCGATCACGCGCACCGGCATCCTGTGCGAAGCGCCGTATGAGATCGTCGCGCACAAGCGCATCGGCAGGAATGTCGGCGTCACCGACGAGCAGAACGTGGCGCTCGCAAATTGGCAGGCCGCGAATTGCTTTGACGAGACGCAGCGCGCCGCGCTCGCCTTCACCGACGAGATCGTCAAGCTGAACAAGCCGACGGACGCGACGTTCAAGGCGATCGCCGCCAGGTTGACGCCTGCGGCGCTGGTCGAGCTGCAGCTCTCTGTCGGCTTCTACATCATGACCTCGAAATTTCTCGAGACCTTCGAGATCGATCTGCAGCCTGTCACGGAAGTGGTGGGCTGATCCGAAAGGAGCAGCAAGGATGCCGATGACGATCGATGAATATGCGGCCTGGGCCGCGAGCGTTGCGAAAGTCGATGAGCATCCGTCGAACGAGCGGTTGTCCTATCTTGGTCTTGGCCTCGCCGGCGAGGCCGGCGAGGTCGCCGAACACATCAAGAAGCTGTTGCGTGATAGCTGGCTCGACCAGGCGGGTCTCGTCGATGAGCTCGGCGACGTCATCTACTACTGGGCTTGCCTGTGCGCGGCGACTGGCCAGAGGCCATCCGAAGTGCTCAAGGCAAGCGCAGCCAAGATCAACCGGCGGCTGAGCGAGGCCGCGAGCCGCTGAGCCGCAACCTGGCGCTCACATCGACGTCAGGATGTCCACCTTGGCGTTGGCCACGATCAGGCGATCGGCGAGGAGCTGCGCCAAATTGCGCATGATGCGCTCGCCGGCGCGCGGGTGCTGCTTGCGGAAGCGTTCGAAATCCCTAAGCGGCACCTCGAACGCGGTCGCGGCCATGTCGGCGAACACATCGGCGGAGCGGGTCGGCTCCAATAGCGCCATCTCGCCGAACGCCATGCCCGCGGTCAGCGTCGCCAGCCGCACCCCGTCCGGCAGCGTGACGTGGACGGCGCCGCTGCGCAGGAAGAACAGGGCATCGGCGGGATCACCGGTCGTGAGGATCTTCGCGCCGGATTGATAGGTCCGGATCGTGCAGAGCGAAGCCAGATCGGTCAGCTCCTCCGCGCTCAGACCGGTGAGCAGCGGCTGTTCGGCAAGCTCGGTGGTCTCGTGGAAGTCGATCGAGCCGCCGTAGCGATAGACGATCTGGTCTTCCGCCCATTCGATCGCGGTGTCGAGCAGGAAGAAGTCGCGGACGTTCTTGAGCTCCGCGGTCCATTCCCGCAAAGCATTCCACTCCCTGGAGGCGCGCTTGACCCCGGACAGGATCACCGTGACGTTGAGCGCGGCCAGCTCCTCGAAGGCTTCCGCGACCAGCCGCGCGCCGGCGCGCGTGGTCGAGGTGACACGATGGAGATCGAAGATGACGAATTGCGGCCGCGGGCCGCCGGCGAGCCGGCGCGACACGTAGTCGACGGCGGACAGCGACAGCGTGCCGACCAGCTCGATCACCCGCACCTCGTGCTCACGGGCGGCCAGGATCTCGCGCTCCTGCGGACGTCGCACGCGCCGCGACGGGCTCTTGCCGATGTCGTAGTCGGCAATGATCGCGTTGCGGGCGTCGTCGCTGCGGTTGAGCATGTGCAGGTCGTAATGCGAGGACAGCGCCTCGCAGACCTTGATGCCGCGCACGCTATTGCCGTGCTTGTCGAGCCGTGGCGAATAGCTGCCGAGCCCGAGGCGGGCGGGAAGCGCTGCGAGAATGCCGCCGCCGACGCCGCTCTTGGCGGGGATACCGATCCGGTAGATCCATTCACCGGCATAGTCGTACATGCCCGAGGACGTCATCACCGACAGCGTCCGTGCGATTGCATAGGGCGTCATCACCTGCTCGCCCGTGACCGGGTTGAGGCCGCGGTTGGCGAGCGTTGCCGCCATGACCGCAATATCGCGCGCGGTCACCAGCACCGCACACTGCCGGAAATAGACGTCGAGCACGGCCGCGACATTGTCCTTGATCACGGCGTTGGTGCGCAAAAGATAGGCGATGGCGCGGTTGCGGTCGCCGGTCTGGCTTTCGGAAGCGTAGACGGCTTCGTCGACGTCGAGATCGCGCCCGGCGAAGCGGCCGAGCGCAACGCGGATCTGCTCGAACGCATCAACGCCCTTGCTCTCGTGGATCAGGCCGGTACAGGCAATCGCGCCGGCATTGACCATCGGGTTGAACGGATGGTTCTCGGCGTTGAGCCGGATCGAGTTGAAAGGATCGCCCGAGGGCTCGACACCGATCGTGCTTTCAACCTGTGCCGCGCCGAGCAGGTCCAGCGCGAGCGCGAACACGAATGGTTTGGACATCGACTGGATGGTGAAGGGCACCCGGCTGTCGCCGACCTCGTAGACATGCCCGTCGAGCGTCGCGAGGCTGATCCCGAAATGGGCAGGATCGGCCTTGCCGAGCTCGGGAATGTAGTCGGCGACCGCGCCCGAGTTCTCGGCGGAGAATTCGCTGAGGCAATTGTCCAGAAACCGCAGCAAGGGCGGTTTCGAGCGGGTCCAGGCGGAAGCGGGAGGCGATAGCGGTTTCATCGCCTCTCTTTGTGCAACGCAATCAGGGCACGCGCAACCCGTCTGGCACCGGGCTCTGCCGTCGCACCAGGAGAAGGGCGAGCAAACTCGTCGGCGCCAGGATCGCGAGCCCCAGCAGCGTGATCTGCATCTGCGACAGCGGCATGATCCCGCCGCCGGGCGTGGCAACGACGAATCCGCCGATCACCAGCAGCACGCGGATGGGCCACTCGAGCGCGCCCGCGCCGCGGAGGTCGCCGACGAAGGCCTGGTAGCCCTGGATGCCGCCGCAGATGAATAGCGTGCCAAACGCGGCGAGCGCCATCAGGCCAAGGCCGGGCAGATACGGGCTTGGTCCCTGCAGCACCAGCGCGGGATTGAGCACGAAGAAGAACGGGATGAAATAGATGATGCTGCCGACCCACATCGATTCCCAGCCCGTCTTCATCGCCGGCGAGCCGGCAATGCCCGCGGCCGCGAAGGATGCGATCGCGACCGGCGGCGTGATCGACGACAGCATGCCCCAATAGAAGATGAACATGTGCACGGCCATGCGGTTGAGCCCGAGCTTTTCCAAAGCCGGTGCGACCAGAATGGCGAGGAAGATGTAGCAGGCCGTCGTCGTCAGCCCGAGCCCCAGGATCAGGCTGGTGAAGGCGCACATCGCAAGCAGCAGAAACGCGTTGTCGCCGGCAAGCCGCAGCAGGTCGTTGGCAAGGCTCGACACCACGCCGGTCATCGAGAACGCGCCGATCAGGAGGCCGCAGCCGGCGAGGATGCCGACGAGCTCAACGAAGGTGCGCCCGTTGACCTCGAGGAACTTGCCGATCGTCGCCGCGGTCCAGCGTGTGTCCTTGGAGAAGATCTGGTTGAGAACGAGCAGCAGCGCGGTGGCATAGAATGGCGCATGGCTCTCGCGCTTGAAGTACAGCAACATCACGATCAGCAGCGCGATGACGAAAACGTAGTACCAGCCGTCCCTGATCGTATCCATTACCCGCGGCAGCTCGGCGCGCGGAATGCCCTTCAGCCCGTGGCGCGCGGCATAGGCGTCGACCTGCATGAACAGGCCGACATAGTAGAGCGCGGCCGGAATGATCGCGGCGACCGCGACCTCGGCGTAGCTGATGTTGAGGAACTGTGCGATCACGAACGCGGTCGCGCCCATCACCGGCGGCGCCAGCACCGCGCCGGTCGAGGCGCAAGCCTCGATTGCACCGGCATAGGAGGCGCGAAAACCGCTCTTCTTCATCACCGGAATGGTCATGGTGCCGGCGGTGAGCACGTTGGAGATGATCGAGCCCGACATCATGCCGAGCAGGCCGCTCGCGAAGATGCAGACTTTCGCGGCGCCGCCGCGGAAGGTGCCGCACAGCGCGAAGGCGAGATTGATGAAGAACTTGCCGGCTCCCGTCATCATCAGCGCGGTGCCGAACACGAGAAAGCCGATCACGGTGTCGGCGAACGCCTGGATCGGAATGCCGAGCAGGCTCTCGCCCGAGAGCACGTGATAGGCGGTCGCCTGTTCCAGCGTCGATTGCGTGCCGCGGAACGGCCCGAGCCACGCGGATTCGGCGAACAGAGGATAGACGGTGAAGGGCAGCACGCTCAGCAGCAGGCTCCAGCCGCCGGTTCGGCGCAGCGCCTCCATCAGCATCGCCCACATCACGAGACCCGCGACGATCACGCTGTTGGGCGCGCCGCCGAATTCCCATCCGGCTTCAGCCGCCTTGCGCACGTTCGACATCAGCAGCAGCGCCGCCGCGAAGGTCACGACGAAGAACGCAAGGTCATACCAGGGAATCCGGTCGAGCGGCGCGCGCTCGCTGCCCGGAAAGATCAGGAAGGTGAAGGGCAGCATCAAGGCGATCAGGAGATAGAAGTACTCCGTGTTGAGTTGGGTGTAGCCGACGAAGAAGCGCAGCGAGAATTGCTGGTTGATGCAGAGCAGGATCGTTGCCGCGGTCGCAGCCACCAGCGTCCAGCGCCAGGCGCCGCGCAACGTACGCACGCGCGTCACCTCGGCTTCCTGCATGTTGCCGGCAGCGCCGTGAGGGTCGTCGAATACGACCCGCTTGGCTTGCTCCTGCGGGCCGGGTGAAACTGAAACAGACGACATGATCGACCCCGCGCGTGGTGGCTGGCTGCGCTTCTTGCAGACTAATCAAACCCGTTCGGCATGTCGGCCTTGGCAAGCGCGGCCGCGCGCGCTTTCATCCAGCCGTCGAGGAATGCCTTGTCGTCCGATGGCGGGTTGGACTTGCCGTAGTCGGCCCAGGCGGCCGCGAGCACCTCTTGCCGCTTGAACAGCTTGTTGTTGTGGGACTCCTGCGCGTCGGTCCATTGCCCGGCTTCCTTCAGCGCCTTGACCGCGCCGGGATGCACCGGAACTACCCAGTTCTTGGTCTGGCGGTCGGCGGCAAGCCCGCCGGCGCCGGGCGCGGAGTCCTTGTAGGCGTCGTAGTTCACGATCATCGCCTTGGTCATCGCGTAGACCTGATCCGCTGCTTGCGAGGCGTAGGCGACGAAGATCGGGTAGGGGTAATTGCCGAGTTCGACCGGCTTTTCCGGCGAGATGCCGGCGCCGCAGGTCGCAAGCTGCGGGAAGAAGAACGAGCCGACCTTCTGCATGCGCGCCCAGCCTTCCTTGTCCTTGGCGGGCAGCGGAGGCCAGACCAGGCCACGCGGCGAGGTCTCGGCTTCCTTGGCGGGGCCGGTGATGGTGGTGCCGAAGGCGGCATCGGTATCGTTGTTGATCAGGCCCTTCCACATCGCGCCGTAGCTTGCGAACTCGACGACCTTGACGTCGTCTTTCGTGAGACCGGCGAAGGCGAGAACGGCAAGCGAGTTTTGGTTCAGCGCCGGCGAGCCGACCACGAAGCCGACCCGCTTGCCTTTGAGGTCCTTGAGCTCCTTCACGCCGGCATCCGCGGCAACGCCAAGCGATCCGCAATTGCAGTCGACCGTGGAGAGCATGAGCTGAAGCGGCTGCGGGCCCCATTCCTTGCTGCCGAACTCGAACACGCCTTCCTGTGCGAAATAGGTGCCCGATCCCATCGCCGACGAGGCCGCGCGCTTGGCGCGCAGCGGCGCGAGGCGGGCGACGTCGTTGCCGGCGGGCAGCACGCGCACATCGGTGCCGTATTTATCCTTCATCATCTTGCCGACGCCGACCGCGATGTTGAAGCCGGCGGTTCCGGTGTCATAGGCGGTGAAGGTCAGACTAGGCGGCAGCTTGATGTCTTCAGCCGAGGCGTAGCGTGTAGACGCAAAAGAAAAGCCCGCAACCAAGGCAGGCGCGAGCATGAGCAGCCCACGAAGCATGTTTCCCTCCAATCGTCTCCCCTTGTTGTGAAGACGTTCTTGCTTGGCGCGGATCATGTCATCGAGAATCGGCGATGGCAACGCCGTACCACGAATGCGAAAGTCGGACTGACAGATTGTCGCGGAAGATATCCACGAAGTGCGCTTCAACTCGCGACGATCGCTATGGCCTGGCCTTCGGCGACGACATCGTCGAGTTTCACGAGAAGCGATTTGATCGTGCCGGCCGCAGGCGAGGGCACCGGTATCTCCATCTTCATCGCTTCGACAACTGCAACGTCATCGCCATCCGCGACGCTTCCTCCAACCTGCACGGGAATCGCACACACGCGTCCTGCAACCTCGGTGACGATCTTAATATCTGGCATGCCAATCGCCTTTTTGTTGTCGTCGCAAAATGCCTGAGGTAGCTTCGTCTGCAAGTGGAATTTAATTCCGCAGAGCGGAACAAACGGTAGGGATCAATGGGACGACGTTCGGAGCGGTTGAGTAGGCAAGGAGTGCTCGCTGGTGATGCCGGTGAGAGCGATGTCATCCAGGTGGTTTCGCGCGCGTTCGACGTGTTGCGATGCTTCGAGGGCCATGAGGCCCGACTCGGCAATCTCGAGATTTCCAATCGCTGCGGTCTGCCGCGATCGACGGTGTCGCGGCTCACCCACACGCTGACGCGGATGGGACAGCTCGTTTACCTGCCGCGCGATCAGAAGTATCGCATCGGTCCGAGCGCGGTGGCGATGAGCGCCTCGATGATGAAGGGCGCCCAGTTGCGCTCCATGATCCGCCAGCGCCTCCAGGAGGTCGCCGAGCAACTGCCGGGCACGGTCGGCTTCGTCGTGCCGGATCGCTTTCATCTCGTCTATCTGCAATTCGCGCGCTCGGCGTCCGCACTCGGTCTGCATGAGGGGACCGGTAGCCGCATCTCGATGGCGTCGACCGCCGCGGGCGCGGCCTACACGGCAGCACTGGCGCCGGAAGTCGGCGATGCCTTGATTGCGGAAATGGAACGCGAAGCTCCCGAGACCGCCAAGATCTTGAGGCCTCGCATCGAGGCCAACCGCCAGTTCCTGCGCGAGCATGGCTATGTCGTGGCCTGTGGTCTGTGGAGCCCGCACATCAACGGCCTCGCCGTGCCGATGTGGTCGCCGCAATACCAGACCTTCGTCGTCGTCACGATCGGCCTGTTGGCCGCGATGTATGACGAGCAGCGTTTGCATGACGAGGTCGCGCCGCTGATGGTCGGGCTTGGCAGGTCGCTGGGCAGCCTGCTTGAGGGCGCGGAAGCTGATGTGTTCAACAACCGTCTCGCACGCAAGCCGATCGCGATGGCAGTTCAAAACAACAACAAGCCCATCAGGTCGGAGGGAGTGAATGAACTGGAAGCCGGAACTCGACGAGCTCGCTCGGCGCGAAGCCTTCGCGCGGGAGATGGGAGGCGTTGACAAGGTCAAGCGACAGCATGACCAGGGCCGGCTGACTGTTCGGGAGCGCATCGACAAGCTGACCGACAAGGGCAGCTTTCACGAGATCGGTGCCGTCTCCGGCATCGGTGAATACGATCAAAAGGGCGAGCTGAAACACGTGACGCCGGCGAACTGCGTGTTCGGCCGCGCGCGCGTCGATGGCCGTACCGTGGTCGTGGTCGGCGACGACTTCACCGTGCGCGGCGGCTCGGCCGATGCGTCGATCTCCGCAAAGCCGCTGATGGCGGAGGAGATGGCGCACGACTTCCGTCTGCCCATCGTCCGCATTATCGAAGGCTCCGGCGGCGGCGGCTCGGTGAAGACGATCGAAACCAAGGGCGCGGCCAATCTGCCGGGTGGCATAGGCGGCACGCGCTGGTATCGCTTCACGACGGAAAATCTGTCCCGCGTGCCGGTGGTTGCGCTCGGCCTCGGCTCGGTCGCGGGCCTTGGCGCAGCGCGTCTTGCCGCCAGCCATTACTCCATCATGACAAAGTCCTCGGCGATGTTCGTCGCCGGGCCGCCTGTGGTGAAGGCGCTCGGACAGGATCTCTCGAAGGAGGATCTCGGCGGCGCCGACATCCAGACCCGCGCCGGCGCGATCGATCATGCCGTCGAGACCGAGGAGGAGGCGTTTGCCTGCGCGCGCCGCTTCCTCTCTTATCTGCCGTCGTCGGTCTACGAGCTGCCGCCGACCTTGCCCTGCACCGACGATCCCGAGCGCACCGAAGAAGCGCTGATGAACGCGGTGCCGCGCAACCGCAAGCAGGTCTACAAGATGCGGCCGATCATCGAGTCGGTCGTCGACAAGGGCTCCTTCTTCGAGGTCGCAAGGAACTTCGGCAAGCCGATCATCGTCGGGCTCGCGCGGCTCGAGGGCAGGGCGGTGCTGCTGCTCGCCAGCGACAGTTTTCACTATGGCGGCTCCTGGACGGCGGATGCGTGCCAGAAGGTGGTGCGCTGGGTCGATTTCGCCGAGACCTTCCATCTGCCTATCGTCTATCTCATGGACTGCCCCGGCTTCATGATCGGCCTGGATGCGGAGAAGTCAGCCACCATCCGGCACGGCGTCCGCGCCATGGCCGCGGTCAACCAGACCACGGTGCCCTGGTGCACGGTGATCCTGCGCAACGCCTTCGGTGTTGCAGGCGTGGTGCATCAGCCCGCCGACCGCTTCTCGATCCGCTACGCCTGGCCCTCGGCCTATTGGGGCTCGCTGCCGCTCGAAGGCGGCATCGAGGCCGCCTACCGCGCCGATATCGACGCGGCGGAGGATGGGGTCGCCAAGCTTAAGGAGATCGAGGAGCGCCTCAACAAGCTGCGCTCGCCGTTCCGCTCGGCCGAGAAATTCTGGGTCGAGGAGATCATCGATCCCCGCAAGACGCGTTCGCTGCTTTGCGAATTCGCGCGGCTCGCCGAGCCGCTGCGCACGCCGGGGCCACCGGGGAATATGACGATCAGGCCGTAGCTACTGGCGTCATTGCGAGCGCAGCGAAGCAATCCAGAATTCTTCCGCGGGGACAGTTTGGATTGGTTCGTTGCTCCGCTGCTCGCAATGACGAGGCGGATGGGGACGCGCCCCACAATCTCCGCCGTCGTCCCGGCCCCCGTGCGCAATTGCGCACTAGGCCGGGACGACACCGGTTGTGTGCCGGCTCCTTCCGAATCTGTTCAGTCCAACATTGCCGATCTTGCCCTGTAGCATCCGCTGAAAGGCCCGATGCAGGAACCATTTTCGGCGCTCCGCATTCAACGCGCATGAGGAACCTGTATTTCGGCATCGGCGCTCTCGCCGCCGCGCTGGTTCTCCTCACGATTTGGCTAGGCCAGCACGAACGGCAGGCGTCAATCGATCGCCTCGAGCAATGGGAGATCCCGCGCCAAACTCAGCGCTAAGGAATCCATGACTGCCTGAACAGCGGCGGCTTCGGCGCGACTAATTTAGCGCCACTCGGTATCGGGCAGCGTCCCAGGCTGCGGTCGGAGTTGCTCCAGCCCTTGCTCGATAACTCGCAGATCCTCACGCACGACGTCGAGAGCCTTACGGGGATCGATGCTGGACGTAGACTGCAGGTTTCCAAGCAACTGGCGTCGAAGGTCCTGCATGTCCTCCAGCGCTCGCTGGTTCTTCAAACGTACATAAGCGGAAACGATCGATTCGATGGTCGATGACACAATGGGTGCTCCTGAAAATATGAGTAGTTCCTGAAATAAGGCCTCACGATAATCAATCTGAGCTGACAATCAAAGCCACCCGCTATCGATTTTTGGCGGTGGCAAGCTCATTGGTTTCCGCCTGACGCAATGGCGATGAGAGCGATGGTCGGGGCGGCCGCACGCGCCTCCTATCGACGGCCCTAGCCACTCGAAATGCGTCTTGATGAAGAAAGCGCTGGCCAAGCCATCAGTATCACGAGGATGCTTTGCAATTTTGTGACGGACGACGGTGGAATTGCCCGTTTACCATTTGGACAGCGAGCGGCGCGCAGATGCAGCCATTTTCGGCCGTTGTTTAGGCCCATTTCAGCCAAACTGTTATTGGTTCCTCATTGCCCGGGGCAGGACCATCAATTCGGAGTCCTGCGATGTTCAGGCAAGTTGTTTCTACGTGTCTTCTGGTTATCGTTAGCTCTGTCGCCTCGGAAGCACGGCCCTATCGCATTCATCAAGCACAAGCACCCGGATGCAATGTGACCATGCCCTGTGACTTCTCGTATTCGCAAACGCGCCGCGAGCAAGTTTCGCGGGACTCACTACAAGCGTATCGTTCAACGCAACTGACAGTGACCGACACTGGTAGCGCCGCTACGGCGGTGAACATCTCTGGCGTTCGCGTCGGCGGCAGGCCGGCTGGTTGCCCGTCGTCGTTCTGCGGCTGTGGCGCGGCCCTGCGCGTGTTCGGTCGTATCGTGCCGGAATTGAATCTTGCCTCCAACTGGCTACGCTTTCCGCGGACATCGCCGGCGCCGGGAATGGTGGCGGCACGACGCGGCCATGTCTTCATCCTGGAGCAGCACCTCGGAAGGGACGTCTGGATGGCCTATGAATCCAACTCGGGCGGACACGCAACGCGAATGCACGCGCGTTCACTGCGGGGTTACACGGTCGTCAACCCGCGCGGGTGAGCTGAGGTACACGGCACAACCGTGACCGGCTCGCCGCTGCCTGCTGTGCAGGTGGCGGCGGGCCTAAGCATTTAACCGAATTACCTGGCCATCGCTGCGGCCTCCGCAGAAGCGGGTTTATCGGGTCGCACGAACACAAAGCGGGATATCACCGATATTTGGGCGTCGTCGTGGCCATCCTGGCCGATCAGGATGAGGCCTGCTCCGCCATTGGCGACCGTTAGGAGAACCGGTTCACCCGCCCATGTTCTGATAGGCTCCATCCCGATGGTGAGAAACTCACCGATTGGCTGATCCAGATACTGGAGCCTGAGCTGAGGCGCGATTTCGGCGGCAGCAAGTCCAAAGCCGAGCCCTTGTGCACGCGCATAGATGTCTCGCAACGACGCTGTCTCACCTTGGAAGCCAAGCTCGGCGACCGACACGGCAACAAGCTGGACTTCGGCTTTCTTGTCGCTCAGGCTAAAGGCGGGTCGAGCGAGTATCTCGTCAGCCGAGTTTCCGACGCCGCACCCTATTGCATCCATGGCGCGGCGTAGAGCGAATGAATCCGCGAACGTCCCGATCAGGATCGTCTTCCAAACCGAGACATCGGCAGCGGAGCTGATTGGAATCTGCGATCCGGGAGCCGCCGGAGCAGCCTTGACCGCCAAGTGATTGCGCAGAACATCCTGTGCAGTGCATTGAGCGCGGGCGCGATCTGCGGAAATCAGGCTAAACACGTTAAAGAGCAACAGGATCACAAGTGCATCGCCAATGCGCTGGGCTGACGAGCGATGCGGCCTCGCGATGCTTCGCTGCGAGGCGATGTAGTCGATCTCGCCGCGCGTCGTGCCGATATCCATGAGCTCCCTGTCGCTGAGGGCACTTAGGTCGGCTTGTACGCCTCGCCGCCTGCGGCGTTCCTGCCATGCGCTCCGGAGCCGCTGGAAAAGGCTGATAGCCTGCTGTGGGGATGCGGCAGTCCGCCGCATCCGCGCAGCGCTGTAGATTGCGCTCATCGGGTGTTTTCCTTGGCATTTCTACCCGAGTGAGGCTGCCAGCTCTCGGCCAGACACGCTTGACGCGCGGCTTACATTTTCCTAACCGGCGGCTTATTCTTTACCTTCATACGCGTGCAAAGACGGCTCCGCGCAGCGGTGGTCGCCGACAGGGATTGGCAATTTGCGCTATCTCTTTGAGGAGTACGTGTTCGACACAGATCGACGCGAGCTGCATCGCGGGGCTAATGCTGTTTCCGTTGCACCGCAAGTCTTCGACATTCTCGATTACTTGATCCGCAACAGGGAGCGCGTTGTCAGCAAAGACGACCTCATGAACGCGATATGGAAGGGGCGCATCGTTTCCGAGGCTGCGTTGACGACCCGGCTGAATGCCGCCCGCACCGCCATCGGTGATTGCGGAGAGCAACAGCGCCTGATCAAGACTCTGCCACGCAAGGGTTTCCGCTTCGTCGGCGTGGTGCACGAAAGAGATGGAGCTTCCGACAGCGCGATGGCTTTGGACAGCCGGATTCACTTGTTGGATGCTGCACCGGCACTGCCCGACAAGCCCTCGATTGCCGTGTTACCGTTCGCGAACATGACTGGCGATCCGGAGCAGGAGTATTTCGCGGACGGAATGGTTGAGGAGATCACGACCGCGCTTTCGCGTTTCAGGTGGTTGTTCGTCATTGCTCGAAATTCGAGTTTCACTTTCAAGGGCCGAGCCGTCGATATCAAGGAAATCGGCCACAGGCTTGGCGTGCGCTATGTCCTTGAGGGATCCGTGCGCAAGGCATCGGGGAGAGTCCGCATCGCGGGACAGTTGATCGACGCGGTGACGGGCGCGCATGTCTGGGCAAATAGCTACGAACGAGACTTGAGCGATATTTTCCCGCTCCAGGACGAGATAGCGGCCGCGGTCGTCTGCGCGATCCTGCCGAAATTGATGCGAACCGAAATCGTGGCGGCAGCGCGACGGCGACCGGAGGACCTCACCGCCTATGATCTTCAGCTCCGTGCCATGTCTCAGTATTCCAAAGCGACCCCCAAAGGCTTGGCTGAGGCGATAAGGCTTGCCAATCGCGCTTTGGAGCTTGACCCGGGGCTCGGTTTTGTCGCGGCTTTGGCGGCTCTCTCTCACATGCTCAACGTCGCCGTGGGCTTTGCCAGCGATCCTGAATTCGATCGGAGGGAGGCTGCTCGGTTCCTTCGCTTGGCGACTAGGGTCGACGATGGTGATCCTCAAACGCTGTCAATAGTTGCCGTCGTCTCGGCGTTCATGCTCGGCGATTACGAAGGCAGTATCGAAATGGTTGACCGAGCGGTCGCGCTCAATCCCAATTCGTACTGGGTATGGCTCGACAGGGGTTGGGTCTATCACACCGCGGGAGTGCCCGAAGAGGCGATCCGGTGCTTCGAACGGGCCATGCGCATGAGCCCGGTTGACCCGCTGATGGACCGGCTGTCTGTGGGAATGGGGATGGCCTTCATCGAGCTTCGTCGCTTTGAGGAGGCCATCGCCGCGGCCAGGAAAGCCCTGCGTCAGAACCCGTCATTTGGGCCAGCTTTCGGCTGTTTGGCCGCCGCGCTTGCCCACGCTGGACGAGACGCCGAGGCGCATGAGGCGGCAGCGCGTTTGCTTGAGCTCGATCCCGCTTTCACAATATCCACATGGATTGCTCGGGGCGGACAATCGAACGCCAAGACGATGCGCGAAGGGCTCCGCAAGGCAGGGCTACCAGAATAAACCATGCGAAGGATGGCAGCGTTAACGCGCTCGTGGTCACTGCATTCGATGTGAACGAACTGCTGACCTCTGACGCCTTCAAAACGCTGGCTCGCAGATCGGCGGCGCTGCGGTCTTCGGGGTGACCACTACGATCAGGTATTAGGCCGGCGCGGGCCGGCCCAATACGCTCGCTCAGGCCATCGCCGGTTGCGGCTTCGGCTTCGGCTGGCGCGAGAGCGCCAGCACGATCAGGGATGCAAACACGCAGAGCGCGCCGGCGACGAAGAACGCGGGCAGGTAGCTCGCCAGTAACGTCCGCGACAGGCCTGCTCCGAACGCGGCGGTTCCGGCGCCGAGCTGATGGCCGGCAAAGATCCAGCCGAACACCAGGTTGGCGCGCTCGGGGCCGAACTTCTGCGCGGTGAGGCGCACCGTCGGCGGCACCGTCGCAATCCAGTCGAGTCCATAGAACATCGCAAACAGCGACAGGCCGTAGAACGAGAAGTCGCTGAACGGCAGGAAGATCAGCGAGAGCCCGCGCAGGCCGTAGTACCAGAACAGCAGCCAGCGATTGTCGTAGCGGTCCGACAGCCAGCCCGAGAAGATAGTGCCGAAGAAGTCGAAGATGCCCATCGCCGCGAGCAGGCTCGCCGCCTGCACCTGCGGGATGCCGAAGTCGAGGCACATCGGAATCAGGTGCACCTGAACGAGGCCATTGGTCGAAGCGCCGCAGACGAAGAAGGTCGCAAACAGGATCCAGAACGCGCTCGACTTCGAGGCGTCGCGCAGCGTGCCGAGCGCAACGGCCGTGATCGAGCCGTGGCTGACGGGCGGCGCGGGCAGGGGCTCGGTGCCCTCGTCGCCGAACGGGCGCAGGCCCAGATCGCTTGGGCGGTCGCGCATCGCGAGCGCGACGGCCAGCGCGGAGACGCCGAGCATGACGCAGACGAAGCCGAGCGCAAGCCGCCAGCCGAAGCGGTCGGTGAGGCTTGCAAGCAGCGGCAGGAATACGAGCTGGCCGGTGGCGACGCTCGCGGTCATGATGCCGACGACGAGCCCGCGCCGCGCCGCGAACCAGCGCGTGGCAATGGTGGCGCCCAGCACCAGCGCGGTCATGCCGGTGCCGATGCCGATCACGACGCCCCACAGCAGCACGAGCTGCCAGACCTCGGTCATGCCGAGCGATGCCACCAGCGCGGAGACCACGATGAGCTGCGCGGCCAGCGTCACGTTGCGCAGGCCGTAGCGGTTCAATAATGCAGCGGCGAACGGCGCCATCAGCCCGAACAGGATGAAGCGGATCGACAACGCCGACGAGATCTGCGCCGTGCTCCAGCCGAACTCCTTCTGCAGCGGCACGATGAACACGCCGGGCGCGCCGACCGTGCCGGCGCTGATCAGCGCGGCGAGGAAGGTCACGCCGACCATCACCCAGCCGTAGTGGATATTACGGCGGGAAAGTGCTGCCGCGAGCCAGTTCGAAATCATAGCCCCTCAATCGTGGTTGGCGGGCGCCGGGAGGCCCGCGTCATCATTGCAGTCTGGCACAGGAGTCGGAAGTCTAAAATGCCAGACTTCCCTCAATTTCGGACGTCATCGTCGTTCAGCGCGCGAGCCGCTCCACTGCGATCGCGGTGGCTTCGCCGCCGCCGATGCAGAGCGCCGCGACCCCGCGCTTGAGGTTCTGCGCCTCCAGCGCATGCAGCAACGTCACGATCAGCCGTGCACCGGTGGCGCCGATGGGATGGCCGAGCGCGCAGGCGCCGCCGTTGATGTTCAGCCTGTCGCGGGGAATGCCGAGATCACGCTGCGCCGCCATCGCCACGACGGCAAAGGCCTCGTTGATCTCGAACAGGTCGACGTCGCCGACGCTCCAGCCGACCTTGTCGAGCAGCTTGCGGATCGCCGGGATCGGCGCCGTGGTGAACCATTGCGGCTCCTGGCTGTGGGTGGCGTGGCCCTTGATCTCGGCCAACGCCGGCAGGCCGCCCCGATTGGCGAGCGAGCGCTTCGTCAGCACGAGCGCGGCGGCGCCGTCGGCATTGGCAGAAGAGGCCGCCGGCGTGATGGTGCCGTTGGCGCGGAACGCCGGCTTCAGCCCTGGGATCTTCGTCGGATCGACCTTCAGCGGATGCTCGTCATTGGCGATGACGCGAGGACCTGCCTTTTCGCTCAGCGTGATCGGCGCGATCTCGGCCCTAAACGCGCCGCCCTCGACCGCCTTCCGCGCGCGGGTCAGGGTCTCCATCGCGTAGGCGTCCTGGTCGCGGCGGGTGAACTGATAGGTCTCGGCCGTCGCCTCGCCGAAATCGCCCATCGAGCGGCCGGTCTCGTAGGCGTCTTCCAGCCCGTCCATCATCATGTGGTCGATGATACGGTCGTGGCCGGCGCGATAGCCACCGCGCGCCTTTGCCAGCAGATACGGCGCATTGCTCATGCTCTCCATGCCGCCGGAGACGACGATCTCGGCCGAGCCGGCACGAATGATGTCGTGCGCCAGCATAGTCGCCTTCATGCCGGAGCCGCAGACCTTGTTGATGGTGGTCGCGCCGGTGGCGTCGGGCAGGCCGGCCGCGCGCGCCGCCTGGCGTGCCGGTGCCTGGCCCTGGCCGGCCGGCAGCACGCAGCCCATGAAGACCTCGTCGACCTTCTCCGGCGCAAGCTTGGCGCGTTCGAGCGCTGCTCCGATCACGTGCGATCCGAGTTTGTGCGCGGCGAGTGGCGAAAGCTCGCCCATGAAACGTCCGAGCGGGGTGCGGGCAGCGGAGACGATGACGACGGGATCGGCGGCTTCGGCCATGACGGGGCTCCCTAAAGATGATGCATCTGTAAGATTATGATCATCATATGATGCGACGCAAAAATTGCAACGGCACCCGGCATGAGAAATTGTCGTGACTCGAATGAGATTTTTGTTGGAGTGATCAGCGGAGCTTGCTGCTGTTGGCGCAGATCTTGCCCCATGCGACGCTGTCATCACCCGCGAAGGGGGGTGATCCAGTATTCCAGAGGCAGCGCAAGGATACGGAGAAGCCGCCGCGTACTGGATGCCCCGCTTTCGCGGGGCATGACACCGCTCCCGCGGAGATAGCCTACCGCTTCCGATTGACGAACGCCTGCATCAGCCGGGTCGGCTCATCCTTCAGGAACGACTCGCCGAACACCTTGACGCTGAGGTTCACCGACTCCGTCAGCGGCAGTTCTTCCCACTGACGCAGCAGCGCCTTCTGCGACCGCAGCGCTTCGGGGCCGCATTCGAGCAGGCTTTCGATGGTGTGCTCGACCTCAGCGTCGAGTTCGTCCGGCGCGGCGACCCTGTCCACCAGTCCCCAGGCCAGCGCCGTCGGCGCGTCGATGTTCTCGGCCGTCATCACCAGCCAGCGCGCGCGAGCCCAGCCGATCAAGCGTGGCAGGAGCGCGGCATGGATCACCGAGGGAATGCCGACACGCACCTCCGGCATGCCGAAATGCGCATCGTGCGCGGCGATCCGGAAGTCGCAGGCGGCTGCGACTTCGAGCCCGCCGCCGAGGCACCAGCCCGGCATGCGCGCGATCACCGGGGCAGGGAAGGCGCGCACGGCTTCGCAGAGATCGCGCAGGCGGCTGATGAAGGCTTCGGCCGACTTCTGGTCCAGCTTCGCCATTTCCTTGATGTCGGCGCCGCCGATCATGCTCTTCTCGCTCTGTCCGCGCAGCACCACCACGCGAATGCTGCGGTCGGCGGCAAGCTGCTGCAGGCCTTCGCGCACCGCATCGGTGACGGGCGAGCCGAGGATGTTGAGCGAGCCGGCATTGCAGATTGCAACATGAACGACGCCGCGCCCATCGCGCGCCACGCCGCAGTGATGATTGAGCATTTCCATAGCGGGATCTCGAAGCTTTGTGGACGTGCGCGCCGTGCGCATCGGTCGGATCCACTTCCGGGCTGAAATGCTCCGCTTGTCAAGCGGGCAGGGCGACTGAGTTGCCAACACGAAGTCCGTCAGATAGTATGATGCGTATCATACAAAGAGGCACCCCATGACCGACACGGATCAACTCGACCTGTTCTCGCCCGCGCACCGGCGCGAGCGCGTGGTGGACTGGCAGGTGCCGGCACCGGTTGCGAAGGCGGCCATGGGACTCTCGGGCATGGACGCCATGCTGGGCATTCGCGACGGCCGCCTGCCGCCGCCGCCTTTCGCCAAGCTGATTGGCTTCACCATGGCCGTAGTCGAGCCCGGCCGGATCGTCATGGAACTCGAGCCGCGCGAGGATCTCGAAAACACCATCGGCCTCCTGCACGGCGCGACCGCAGCGGCGCTGCTCGACACCGCCATGGGATGCGCGATCTCGACCAGGCTGGAGGCCGGGCAAGGGTCCGTCACGCTCGATCTAAAGCTGACCTTCCTGCGCCCGCTCTCGATCCGGTCCGGGCTGATCTCGGCCGAAGGTAAGGTGATCAAGTTGGGACGCCAGAGCAGCTACGCCGAAGGCTTCGTTCGCGACGGGAAGGGGGCGCTGGCGGTCCATGCAACTGCAACCTTTTCGATGATCGGCAACAACTTAACTGCGAATTAATGCGCCAATCGGGCAATTGTCGTGTATTAGATGATTTCCGACATCCAATGGGATCAGCATGCGCTACTCCAGGGAACACAAGCAGGAAACCCACGACCGCATCGTGAGGAAGGCCTCCGTACGGCTGCGCGAAAAGGGCGCCCACGGCATCGGCGTTGCCGACCTCATGAAGGAAGCCGGCCTGACCCATGGCGGCTTCTATGCGCATTTCGATTCCCGCGAGGCGCTGGTGATCGAGGCTTTTGCCTACGCCATGGACCGCTCGATGGAGCACTGGCGCAAGATCACGGACGAGGCCGCTCCCGAAAAGCGGCTGGCGCTCATCGCGGAGAGCTATCTCTCGGCGCTTCATCGTGACAATCCCGGGCACGGCTGCTCGATCCCCTCGCTCGGCGCCGAGATCGCGCGCGAGAGCCCGAAGACACGAAAGGCCTTTGCTGGCAAGCTCGACGAGATGATCGAGATGATGGCCGACTTCATCCCCAACCTGCCGCGCAAGGCGGCGCGCAAGCAAGCGATCGCGACGCTGGCGACCATGGCTGGCACCATGCTGCTGGCGCGCATTTCTGGTTCCAGCGAATTGTCGGACGAGGTGCTGAAGGCGGGCAGGGACAGCGCGCTCGATGGCGCCCGCCGCGAGCCGGCGAAGGTATCGGCGAAGAAGCCGCGCGAGAAGCAGAATTAGCGCGAGCTGCCGTAGGGTGAGTTAGCCCCGCGGCTGCGCGAAGCGCAGTCCGTTAGGCGTAACCCACCGCTTCTGTAGCAAGGAGCGAGAGAAGAGGTGGCCCCAATTCATCGCCCCGAAAACAGTCCCCGCTCCTGTTCCACGATCTCGCTGATGTAATCCGCCACCGCGCGAATGCGCGCGAGATCCTTGCTGTCGGCGTGCATGAGCATCCAGAACGTTCGAGTGATCGAGACCTCGTCCCGCAGCACCGGGATGAGCTGCGGATAGTCGCTCGCCATGAAGTGCGGCAGCACGGCAATGCCGAAGCCGGCCAGCGTGGCGTTGAGCTGCGCTATAAGATTGGCGCTGCGGAAGCGCGCCGAAAGGCGCGGCGCGACCTGCGGCAGATAGTCCAGCTCCGGCGTGAACAGCAGTTCCTCGATATAGCCGACGAAGCGATGCTGCGGGAGCACCTCGCGCGAGGTGATCCTGGGGTGGCGGTCGAGATAGGCAGGTGCGGCATAAAGCCCGAGGCGGTAGTCCAAGAGCTTGCGGCCAACGATCCGACCCTCGTTCGGCATGGTCAGGCTGATGGCGATGTCGGCTTCGCGCTTGGAGAGGCTGAACAGCCGCGCGGTTGCCACAAGTTGCAGATCGAGATCGGGATAGCGATCGGCAAAGGCCACAAGCCGCGGCGCCAGGAAGGCGGTGCCGAAGCCGTCGGGGGCGCCGATCCGCACCGTGCCGGTCAGGCGCGCCACCGAGCCGCCGACCTGCTCCTGGTTGGCAACGATGGTGGATTCCATCGCTTCCGCACTGTCGGCGACGCGCTGGCCGGCCTCGGTGAGGAGATAGCCGGTCTTGCGCCGGTCAAACAGCTTTGCGGAGAGGTGCCGTTCGAGCCGGTCGACGCGGCGGATCACCGTGGCATGGTCGACGCCGAGTTGCTTGGCCGCAGCCGAGACCGAGCCGCCCCGCACGATGGCCAGCACGAAACGAAAATCATCCCAGTCGATCGCGCCTTGATCCAGCATTTTCGCACATCTATGGTGCAATATCTCAGACTTGAATCCTATAAAATGCAGGTCAATAGGATTTGTCAAAGCGATCTAACCCGTTCCGTGGGAGGTATTCATGCGCGCAGTCGGACATTTCATCGGTGGCAAGGAAGTGAAGGGCACGTCGGGCCGCACCGCCGACGTCTTTGAGCCGATGACCGGCGACGTCCAGGCCAAGGTGGCGCTGGCGTCGAAGGCTGAAGTCCGCGCCGCCGTCGAGAACGCGCGCGCCGCGCAGCCGGAATGGGCTGCGACCAATCCGCAGCGCCGCGCCCGCGTCATGATGAAGTTTCTCGAGCTGGTGCAGCGCGACTACGACAAGCTCGCCGAGCTCTTGGCCCGCGAGCACGGCAAGACCGTTCCCGACGCCAAGGGCGACATCCAGCGCGGTCTCGAAGTGGTCGAGTTCGCCTGCGGCATTCCGCACCTGATGAAGGGCGAGTACACCGAAGGCGCCGGTCCCGGCATCGACATCTACTCGCTGCGCCAGCCGCTTGGCGTCGTCGCCGGCATCACGCCGTTCAATTTCCCGGCGATGATCCCGATGTGGAAGTTCGCGCCCGCGATCGCCTGCGGCAACGCCTTCATCCTCAAGCCGTCGGAGCGCGATCCCGGCGTGCCGATGAAGCTTGCCGAGCTGATGATCGAAGCGGGCCTGCCGGCCGGCATCCTCAACGTCGTCAACGGTGACAAGGAGGCGGTCGACGCCATCCTCGACGATCCCGACATCAAGGCCATCGGCTTCGTCGGCTCCACCGCGATCGCCGAATACATCTATACCCGCGCCGCGCAGACCGGTAAGCGCTGCCAGTGCTTTGGTGGCGCCAAGAACCACGCCATCGTCATGCCCGACGCCGACATGGACCAGACCGTCGACGCGCTGATCGGCGCAGGCTACGGCTCGGGCGGCGAGCGCTGCATGGCGGTCTCCGTCGCCGTTCCCGTCGGCAAGACCACCGCCGATCGCCTGATGGAGAAGCTGATTCCACGCGTCGAGTCGCTGAAGATCGGCACCTCGATCGATCCGTCGGCCGATTACGGTCCGCTGGTGACGCGTGAGGCGGTCGAGAAGGTCAAGAGCTACATCGACATCGGCCTCAAGGAAGGCGCGACGCTCGCCGTCGATGGCCGCGGCTTCAAGATGCAGGGCTACGAGAAGGGCTTCTATCTCGGCGGTTCGCTGTTCGACAACGTCACCAAGGACATGCGCATCTACAAGGAAGAGATCTTTGGCCCGGTGCTCTCGGTCGTGCGCGCACACGACTACAAGGAAGCGCTGGCGTTGCCGTCCGACCATGACTACGGCAACGGCGTTGCCATCTTCACCCGCGACGGCGACGCCGCGCGCGACTTCGCGGCCAAGGTGAACGTCGGCATGGTCGGCATCAACGTGCCGATTCCGGTGCCGATCGCCTACTACACCTTCGGCGGCTGGAAGAAGTCGGGCTTCGGCGATCTCAACCAACACGGCCCGGACTCGATCCGATTCTACACCAAGACCAAGACGGTGACCTCGCGCTGGCCGTCCGGCGTCAAGGAGGGTGCGGAGTTCTCGATCCCGCTGATGAAGTAATTCTTTTTAGAGCGAGGCGATGATGCAGTTCGCTCTGAACGAGGATCAGATCGCGGTTCGCGACATGGCGTTGGCGTTTGCGGCGGAGAAGATCGCGCCGCATGCGCTGCGCTGGGACGAGGAGAAGCATTTTCCTGTCGACGTGATGCGCGAGGCCGCCACGCTCGGCATGGGCGGCATCTACATCCGCGACGATGTCGGCGGCTCCGCCATGACGCGCTTCGACGCGGCGCTGATCTTCGAGGCGCTCGCGACCGGCTGCCCGACCACCTCGGCCTTCATCTCCATCCACAACATGGCGTTGTGGATGATCGATGCCTACGGCAGCGACAGCCAGCGCCAGAAGTGGCTGCCGAAGCTCTGCACCATGGAGCTGATCGCAAGCTACTGCCTGACCGAGCCGGGCGCCGGCTCGGACGCGGCGGCGCTGCGCACCCGCGCGGTGCGCGACGGCGATCACTATGTTCTCAACGGCCAGAAGCAGTTCATCTCGGGTGCCGGCGGCAGCGATATTCTCGTTGCGATGGTGCGGACCGGCGGCGACGGGCCCGGCGGCATCTCGACTCTCGTCATCGACGGCAAGACGCCGGGCGTCTCGTTCGGCGCCAATGAGCGCAAGATGGGCTGGAACGCGCAGCCGACCCGCGCGGTGATGTTCGAGAACGCGCGCGTGCCGGTGGCCAACCGGCTGAGCGAGGAGGGCGTCGGCTTCAGAATCGCGATGGCCGGGCTCGACGGCGGCCGCCTCAACATCACGGCGTGTTCGCTCGGCGGCGCGCAGGCCGCGCTCGACAAGGCGCGCGCCTACATGAAGGAGCGCAAGGCCTTCGGCAAGCGGCTCGACGAATTCCAGGCGCTGCAATTCCGCCTCGCCGATATGGCGATCGAGCTGGAGGCCGCACGCACTTTCTTGTGGCGCGCCGCGGCGGCGCTGGACCGCAAGGACCCCGATGCCACCATGCTCTGCGCGATGGCCAAGCGCTTCGGCACCGATATCGGCTTCGAGGTCGCCAACCATGCGCTGCAGCTTCACGGCGGCTACGGCTACCTCAGCGAATACGGCATCGAGAAGATCGTGCGCGACCTGCGCGTGCACCAGATCCTCGAAGGCACCAATGAAATCATGCGGCTCATCGTGGCGCGCAAACTGATCGAAGGCGCACGATGACGGCGATGGTGGAAGAAGGCGATCTGGTTGCGCGCGTCGAAGGTTTTGCCGGCGTAATCCGGCTCAACCGCCCCAAGGCGATCAACGCCGTCACGCTGGAGATGTTTCGCGACATCGAAAAGGCGCTCGACCGATTCGAGACCGATCCCGCGGTTGCCGTGATCCTGCTGGAAGGCGCCGGCGAGCGCGGCCTGTGCGCCGGCGGCGACATCCGCGCGCTCTGGGAGAGCTCCAAGGTCAACGGCGATCTCGGCAAGATCCTGTGGCGCGAGGAATACATCCTCAACGCCCGAATCAAGAAATTTCCAAAACCCTACGTCGCCTTCATGGATGGCATCGTGATGGGCGGCGGCGTCGGTCTCTCCGCGCATGCAAGCCATCGCGTCGTGACCGATCGTACCAAGCTTGCGATGCCCGAGGTCGGCCTCGGCTTCTTCCCCGATGTCGGCGGCACCTATTTGCTGTCGCACGCGCCCGGCGAGATCGGCACGTATTTTGGCCTGACCGGCCAGACCATGAACGGCCCGGATGCGATCCACGCGAAGTTTGCCGATGCGGTGGTCCCCGCCACAAAGCTGCCGGCGCTGCGCGAGGCGCTGACGAAAGTTCGCCCGGGCGCGACCGCGGCCGAGGTCAGTAAGCTCATCGACGGATTTGCGACCGGCGGGACCGCCGGACCCGTGGCCGCCAAGCAGGCGACGACCGACGCGCTGTTTGCGTTCGACCGCATGGAAGACATCGTCGCTGCGCTCAAGCGCGACGGCTCGGACTTCGCGATAGCCACGCTGAAGACTCTTGGCGAGAAGTCGCCCCGCGGCATGGTGGTGACGTTGAAGCTGCTGCGGCTCGCACGTCAGGCGTCAAGTCTGGAGGAGTGCCTGGTGCGCGAATATCGCGCCGCGCTCGAAGTCTTCCGCAGCGACGATTTCCGCGAGGGCGTGCGCGCCGCCGTGATCGACAAGGACCGCAATCCGACCTGGTCACCGCCGCGGATCGAGGACGTCACGCCCGACATGGTGGCGCCGTATTTCGCCGAGATCGGCGCCGACGAGCTGAAATTCAACTGACAGAGCGAAACGCGCATCAGCGGAGGAGACGAAGATGGCCACGATCGCATTCATCGGTCTCGGCAACATGGGCGGCCCGATGGCGGCCAATCTAGTCAAAGCCGGCCAAAAGGTCGTTGCGTTCGACCTGGTCGAGGCCTCCCGCAACCAGGCCAAGGCCGATGGCGCCAGCATTGCCGACAGTGCGCCAGGGGCCGTGAAGGGGGCCGACATCGTCGTCACCATGCTGCCGGCCGGCAAGCATGTTCTCGGCGTCTGGAACGAGGTCGTTCCCGCGATGGCCAAGGGCGCGCTGATCATCGATAGCTCGACCATCGACGTCGAAAGCGCGCGGCAGGCGCATGCGCTTGCCGCCAAGCACGGCGTGCTGTCGGTCGACGCGCCGGTCTCCGGCGGCACGGGCGGCGCCAAGGGCGCGACGCTCACCTTCATGTGCGGCGGCGAGGAGACAGCGTTTGCGACGGCAAAACCCGTGCTGGAGAAGATGGGCAAGAAGATCGTGCATTGTGGCGGTGCCGGCGCGGGACAAGCGGCGAAGATCTGCAACAACATGATCCTCGGCATTTCCATGATCGCGGTGAGCGAGGCCTTTGCGCTCGCAGAGAAGCTCGGGCTCTCGCATCAGGCGCTGTTCGACGTCGCCTCGACTTCGTCGGGCCAGTGCTGGTCGTTGACGAGCTATTGCCCGGTGCCGGGCCCGGTGCCAACCTCGCCCGCCAACAACGACTACAAGCCGGGCTTCGCCTCGGCACTGATGGTGAAGGACCTGACGCTCGCGCAGGACGCCGCGAAGGCGGCGGGCGCCGCGACTCCGCTCGGCAAGCATGCGCAGGAGATCTATCAGTCTTTCGATGCAGCCGGCCATGGCGGGGTGGATTTTTCCGGAATTATCAAGCACGTTAGGGAGTTGGCCGGGAAAGCTTGATGACGACATTTCAGGAAGCGCGCGCCTTTCTGCTAAAGCACCGCACGGACTACGAGACAGCGGTCAAGGGTTTCCGCTGGCCCGATCCGGTTCCCTTCAACTGGGCGCTCGACTGGTTCGACGCCGAGCTGGCGGCGAATGCGGAGAGCAAGGACCGGCCCGCGCTCTGGATCGTCGACGCGCAGGACCAGCAGACCAAGCTGTCTTTCGAGACGATGTCGCGCCGCTCCAATCGCGTCGCGAACTTCCTGCGCGCGCAAGGCCTGAAGCGCGGCGATCATCTTCTGCTTCTGCTCGGCAATGTGGTTCCGCTGTGGGAGACCATGCTCGCCGCGATGAAGCTCGGCGTCGTCGTGATTCCTGCGACCACGCTGCTCACCGCCGATGAGTTGCGCGACCGGCTCGATCGCGGCAAGGCGAGGGCGGTGGTGGCGGCGCAAGACCAGGTCGCGAAGTTCGCGGGGCTCGGCACCGAAAATCTCGTCCGCATCGTGGTCGGCGCGGCCACCGATGACTGGCGTGCCTACGATGAGGCGGCGAAATCGTCGGAGAGCTTTGTGCCCGATGGTCCGACCAACGCCGACGACCCGATGCTGCTCTATTTCACCTCCGGCACCACGGCCAAGCCAAAGCTGGTGCGACACAGCCAGCGCAGCTATCCCGTCGGCCATCTCTCCACGATGTACTGGATCGGGCTGAAGCCCGGCGACGTTCACCTCAACATTTCCTCGCCCGGCTGGGCCAAGCATGCCTGGAGCTGTTTTTTCGCGCCATGGAATGCGGGTGCCACCGTGTTCGTCGTCAACCAGCCGCGCTTCGATGCGAAAGGCCTGCTCGCCACCATCGGCCGCTGCGGCGTCACCACGCTGTGCGCGCCGCCGACGGTGTGGCGGCTGTTCATCCAGGAGGACCTTTCGTCCTTCAAAGTGGCCTTGCGCGAAGTCTGCGGCGCCGGCGAGCCGCTCAATCCGGAGGTGATCGACCAGGTCCAGGCAGCCTGGGGTCTCACCATCCGCGACGGCTACGGCCAGACCGAGACCGCCGCGCTCGCCGGCAACTCGCCGGGTCAGAAGGTCAAGGTCGGCTCGATGGGCCGGCCGCTGCCGGGCTATCGCGTCCAGATCAGCGACGCCGACGGTCATCCGGCGAAAGAGGGCGAGGTGACGTTGCTGCTCGGCGCGGATCGTCCCGCCGGCCTGATGCAGGGCTACCAGGGCGACGACGGCAAATTGTCGGGCGCCGAAGGCACGCTCTATCGCAGCGGCGATGTCGTTTTCGCGGACGAGGAAGGCTATCTCACGTTCGTCGGGCGGTCCGACGACGTCTTCAAGTCCTCCGACTACCGCGTCAGCCCGTTCGAGCTGGAGAGCGTGCTGCTGGAGCATGAGCTGGTCGCGGAAGCCGCCGTGGTGCCGAGCCCGGATCCGATCCGGCTCGCGATCCCCAAGGCGTTCGTGCTGCTGACCTCGGGCGCGGAGCGGACGCCGGAAACCGCGTTGTCGATCTTCAAGCATCTGCACACGCGCCTTGCGCCGTTCAAGCGCATCCGCCGCATCGAGATCGTCACCGAGCTGCCGAAAACGATCTCTGGAAAAATTCGCCGCGTGCAGCTACGCCGGCTCGAACGCGACGACGATCGCACCGATCCCCTGCGCGGTCGCGAATTCCGGGAAGAGGACTTTCCGGAGCTGCCGAAAACCCGGAGTGAGACCTAAGTGAACGAAGTTTGGAAGAAGCCGCCGATTTCCCTTGAGGCCTATCAGGCCCTGGTCGGCAAGGAGGTCGGCGTGTCGTCGTGGCACCTGATCGACCAGCCCCGCATCAATAGCTATGCCGACGTGATCGAGGATCACCAGTTCATCCATGTCGATCCCGAGCGTGCGAAGAAGGAGACGGCTTTCGGCACCACCATCGCGCACGGCTTCCTGACGATGTCGCTGCTGTCGATCATGTCCTACGAGGTGATGCCGGTCATCGCCGGCACCACGATGGGCGTGAACTACGGTTTTGACAAGCTGCGCTTCATCTCGCCGGTCCGCGCCGGAAAGCGCGTCCGCGGCCGCTTCGTGCTGACTGAAGCCAAGCTGCGCAAGCCCAACGAATTGCAGTCCCGCACCAACGTCACGGTGGAGATCGAAGGCGAGGACAAGCCGGCGCTGGTCGCCGAGTGGCTCGGGTTGATCTATTTCGCCTGAGCGTGCCCGTCATTGCCGGGCTTGACCCGGCAATCCATCGCTGCTCAAAAGCTCTCCAATCGATGCACTCGGACCCTCTCCCCTTGGGGGAGAGGGTGCCTCGCGGAACGCGAGGCGGGTGAGGGGTCTCTCTCCGCGAGCGCATCTGTGGAGAGAGACCCCTCATCCGGCGCTTCGCGCCACCTTCTCCCACAAGGGGAGAAGGAAACGGAAGAACAGGACTTCACTCATGGCAATCAGGTTTGACGGACGCGTCGCCATCGTCACCGGCGCGGGCAATGGTCTGGGGCGCGCGCATGCGCTGGGGCTGGCGAGCCGCGGCGCCAAGGTCGTGGTCAACGACTTCGGCGGCGCGCGCGACGGCACCGGCGGCTCGCTCTCGCCGGCTGAGGCCGTGGTCGAGGAGATCCGCAAGGCCGGCGGCACGGCGATGGCCGACGGCGCCGACGTGTCGAATTTCGAGCAGGTCACCGCCATGGTCGAGCGCGCCACCAAGGAGTGGGGCAGCGTCGATCTCCTCTGCGCCAACGCCGGCATCCTGCGCGACAAGTCGTTCGGCAAGATGGAGACCACCGATTTCCAGAAGGTGCTCGACGTGCACCTCGTCGGCACCTTCTATTGCTGCAAGGCGGCCTGGGCCGGCATGCGCGACCGCAACTACGGCCGCATCGTGCTGACCACCTCGTCCTCCGGTCTCTACGGCAATTTCGGCCAGGCCAATTACGGCGCGGCGAAGTCCGGCATGGTCGGCCTGATGAACGTGCTGGCCGAAGAGGGCCGCAAGAACGACATCCGCGTCAACATCATCTCGCCGACGGCGGCCACCCGCATGACCGAGGAGCTGCTGCCGCCGCAGGCGCTGCAGCTCATGAAGCCGAACGCGATCACGCCGGCGGTCGAATATCTCCTCAGCGAGGATGCGCCCACCCGCACCATCATGGGCGCCGGTGCCGGCTCCTTCGCGGTGATCAAGATTTTGGAGAGCGAGGGCATCAACCTGCCGGAGTCCGAATGGACCCCCGACGCCGTCGCCGCGCGTTTCGCCGAGATCAGCGATATGTCGAAGGCCAAGGCGCTGACGGGCGCGTTCGAGCAAACGCAGAAATATGTGGCGCAGGCCGCGGCCCGCGCCGGCATCAAACTCTAACCGCCGTCGTTCCGGGGCGATGCGACGGGACTGCGCGAGAGCGGCCCGGAGCATCGAGCCCGGAATCCATCGTGCCGCACAGCGCGTTGCCTAGTGGATTCCGGGCTCGTGCCCAAGCGGACGCGCCCGGGAATGACGAGCCTGTTTGTGGCGCGAGAATCTGGCCTAAACTCACGCCATGACCTCAACCGAAAACCACGTCGCCGTCATCGGTGCCGGTCCCGCCGGACTGATGGCGGCGGAGGTGCTGGCGCAAGGCGGTGCTTACGTCACCGTCTACGATGCGATGCCGTCGGCTGGCCGCAAATTCCTGATGGCCGGTCGCGGTGGGCTCAACCTCACGCACAGCGAGCCAGTGCCGCTGTTCATGGCGCGCTATCGCGAGGCGACGGCGAACCTGCAAGCGGCGATCGAGGCCTTCCCACCGGATGCGTTGCGTGCCTGGTGCGAAGGGTTGGGCGAGCCGACCTTTATCGGCTCAAGTGGCCGCGTCTTTCCGAAGGCGTTCAAGGCATCGCCCTTGTTGCGGGCCTGGCTGCGCCGGCTTGATGCCAGCGGCGTGCGCTTTGCCTTTCGCCAGCGCTGGACCGGCTGGGATGATGAGGGACGGTTGCTGTTTCGGGCACCCGGCGGCACGTCCGCTGTTGCAGCCCGCCTCACCGTGCTGGCGCTCGGCGGCGCAAGCTGGCCGCGGCTCGGCTCCGACGGCGGCTGGACGCAAATCCTCGTCGACAAAGGGCTTGCGATATCGCCGCTGCGGCCCGCGAATTGCGGCTTCACCATCGCCTGGTCCGATGTCTTCCGCACGCGCTTCGAAGGCCAGCCGCTCAAGGGCATTGGCCTGAGCTGCGGCCCGCACCGCGTGCGCGGCGAGGCGACCATCACGCGCACCGGCATCGAAGGCGGCGCGATCTATGCGCTGTCGGCTGAGTTGCGCGAGGCGATCGCGGCGAGAGGCGAGGCTGCTCTCGAGGTCGTCTTGCGGCCTGACCTCGATCGCGCCGAGCTGGTCCGCCGTCTGTCCGTGTCGCGCGGCAAGCAGTCGTTCTCCAACTTTCTGCGCAAAGCCGTGCAGCTTTCGCCCGTTGCGCTCGGATTGTTGCAGGAAGCGGCGATCGGGGCAGGCCAATCATTATCGGCAATGCCGGCCGAGCGATTGGCCGAGCTCGTCAACGCCGTGCCGATCAAGCTCACCGGCGTTGCGCCAATCGCGCGCGCGATCTCGAGTGCCGGAGGCATTTCCTTCAGTGAGATCGACGCGAGCTGGATGATCCGCAAGCTGCCGGGCGTGTTCGCAGCCGGTGAGATGCTCGACTGGGAAGCGCCGACTGGTGGCTACTTGCTTCAGGCCTCGTTTGCGACTGGCGCCGCCGCGGGGCGGGGTGCGTTGGAGTGGCTGAAACGTTCCTAGAACGCCGCCGAGGCCTTCGCTGCGAGCCTCGAAGGATGGCGCGGGCGCGTCATGACGTACCGGTCCTGGTCATGAGATCGGTGAGGAGACCGAGCACGCCAAAACTCGCGGCGACGACACAGACCATGGTCCAGCCGCCGTAAGTCCAGGCCAGCGACGCCGCGGCAGCGCCGACGCCACCGCCGATGAAGAACAGCGCAACGAACAGGCCGTTGATGCGGCCGCGCGCTTCGGGACGCAGCAGGTTGATGGCGCGGCGGCCCAGCGTCTGGTCGGTGGTGATGCCGACATCGAGCAGGATCGTGCCGAGGCTCAATACAAGCAGGGCGACTATTCGTGATTCCATCACACCGGCCCAGGCACAGAGCGCGAGCGAGGCGATGATGAGCAGATGGGCCGCAAGGAACATCGGGCGCGCCCAGCCTTTGTCGCCCCAGCGGCCGGCCAGCGATGTCGCGGCTGCGCCGGCCACGCCGATCAGGGCGAAAGCCGCAATTCCCTTGGCGTCGAGGGCGAATGGCACGTCCGGCAGCCGCAGCGCGACCGCGGCCCAGAACGCAGTGAAGGACGCCATGACCAGCGCCGCGGTCCAGGCCCGCACGCGCAGCACAGGCTCTTCCCGCAGGAGCCTTGGGAAGGAACGCAGCAATTCGCCGTAGCTTTCACCGGCCGCCGGTTGCAGCGTCGGCAGATAGCGGCCGAGCGCGCCCAGAAGTAACGCCATCAGGATGGCCGAGAGGAGGTAGTAGGCACGCCAGCTCCAGAGATCGGCGATGAGGCTCGCCGCGGGGCGCGACAACAGGATGCCGATCATCAATCCGCTCATGACCTCGCCGATGGCTTGGCCGCGACGCTCCGGCGCCACCATGGACGCCACGAGGGGGACCATCATCTGGATGGCCGCGCAGGAGGCGCCGAGGACGAAGGTGGCCAGCAGCAGAAGCGACGGCGTCGGCGCGAGCGCCGTCGCAAGGGCAGCGAGAATGGCGCAGCCGAGTGTCCGCAGGATCAGGCGCCGGTTCTCGATGAGGTCGACGAGTGGCACCAGTAGTAACAGGCCGAGCGCATAGCCGAGCAGCGTGAGCGTGCTGACGAGGCCCGCCTGCCAGGCGGTCATGGCCAGCGACCGGCCGATCAGGCCAACCAGAATCTGCGGCGCGAACAGGTTGGTGACGACGACGCCGGTGGTGACGGCGCCGAGCCAGATCAGGGATCGCTCGGCACGCTGCTTTGCGGGCGCAAGCTTGGTGGTTTCGAAGATGGTCATGGGACCTCGCAGGCTGTGATGCGGGTCCTTTAAGCGGGCTCCCTAATATGCTACAATTCAAATAAGCCTATAAAGAATATGCGAGTTCGTTATGAACACCCATGACCTTGTCGCCTTCGTCGCAGTGGTCGAGACCGGATCGATCGTTGCGGCCTCAGCGCGCCTCAACCTCACCCAGCCCGGCGTGACACGGCGCATCCAGAATCTCGAGGAGATGCTGGGTGCGCAGCTCCTGGATCGGCTCTCGAAGCCGCTGAAGCCGACGGCCGCGGGCTATGAGGCCTATGAGCAGGGCCGCCGCCTGCTCAGGATGCTGGACGATCTCAAGTCGGGAGTCGCCAATGACGGCGTAGTGCGCGGCGAGTTCAGGCTGGGGCTCACGCCGTTTCTCTCCGAGGCCGGGCTCACTGCACCGCTCGATGCCGTGCGCGCCGAATTTCCGGCGCTGAGCGTGCGCATCGTCTCGGGCTGGTCGCCCAACCAGGTCGAGCGGGTCTGCCGCAACGAACTCGACGCGGCCGCGATTTGCCTGCCCGATGGCGCAGTACCGCCAGCCGACCTCGTCGCAGACGATCTCGGCGCGCAGCCGGTGGTGTTCGTCGTTGCGCGCGACATGAAGATCCCGCGCATCGTCGATCTGGAGCGCCTGTCGCAAATATCATGGGTGATCAACCAGGACGGCTGCGGCTTTCGCGACACGCTCAAGCGCCGGTTCGATGCCGAGCATCTGCCGTTCAACATTGCCGTCGAGGCGCTCGACAGCGAGCTTCGCCTGTCTCTGGTCGCGCGCGGCCTCGGCGTCGGCCTTGTGACGCCGATCGGGCTGAAGCGGAGCGCGTTTCGCGACAAGCTCAAGCCGGTCGCGGCGCGGGATTTCAATCCCGCGGTGCGCGCGTGGATCGTGCATCGCCCGCCCGCCGGCCGGCTGGCGCGTCCGATCAAGCTGTTCCGCGACGGGCTGGATCGCGAACTGCAGGCGCTGATCGGCGCCTAGCGCAGCTTGCCTCTTGCCGCCACCGGCAGTGCGCCGATGATCTCCTCGCCACGGACCATCACCACCTCGTCCATCATGTTGACGACGACGCAAACGTGATTGGGCACGATGCGCACGACGTCGCCGACGTTCGGGCGGGTGTTGCTGCGGGAGAGGTCGAGGAAGCCGTGCTCTTCGGCGAAGCGCGCGATCCTGGCTTCGGGATGCTCCAGGATCAGGCCGTGGCCGTCGAGGCCGCCGGTGTCCGTCGTCAGCGTCTTCGAGCCGGCATCGAGGATGCCGCGCTCGGGCGCCGCGCGGCTGACGACCGTCGAATAGATGTGCAGAGCGCAGTCGTCCCAGGTGGCGGAGCCGGCCGCGACCTGCATGCGGTCGTTGTAGATGTAGGTGCCGAAGCGGTGCTCGGTGCCGCCCTTGAGCTTGCCGAGATTGACGAGGTTGGGCGTGCCGCCGGTCGACACGATCGGGGCCTCCAGCCCGTGCGCGCGCACGCCCGCCAGCGCCTCATCGTAGAATTTCTGCGCCTCGGCCCAGCCGGTCTCGGTCGGGTACATCATGAACCCGGCGAATTGCAGCCCCTTCGATGCCGCGATCTCGCGTGCCAGCGCCACCGCCTCGGCCGGCGTCTCGACGCCGGCGCGCTTGCGCCCCGTGTCGCATTCCACCACGACCGACAGTGGACGGCCGGAGGCGGCCGCAGCCTTGGGCAGGCCGGCGACCACGGTCGAATTGTCGGCGGCCACCGTCATGTTGGCCTTCGCCTGCAGCGCGCCGAGACGCGCCATCTTCTCCTCGCCGAGCAGATTGTAGCTGATCAGGATATTGTCGATGCCGGCATTGGCCATGATCTCGGCCTCGCCGAGCTTCTGGCAGGTGATGCCCTTGGCCCCCGCCGCGATCTGCATCTTGGCGAGCGTCGGGTTCTTGTGTGTCTTGATGTGCGGCCGGTTGGCGACGCCGGCCTCATTGCAGGCCTTCTGGATCCGCGCGATGTTGCGCTCGACCTTGTCCATGTCGATGACGGCACAGGGCGTGCCATATTCACGGGCGATCTTGGCGGCGAGAGTCGTTGTCATGGTTAAGCCTGTTCAATCTCTTCGCGGAGCATTTCAAGTTCGAGCCAGCGGTCTTCAGCAGCGGAAAGTTCTTCGTGGGCCTTGGCGATCGCGGCGGACGTATCGTCGAATGTCTTGCGATCCTTGGCGTAGAGACCGGGATCGTCGAGCACGCGCTGCAGTTTTGCAATATCGGCGTGAAGCGTCTCGATCTTCTTGGGCAGCGTTTCGAGCGCGTGCTTCTCGTTGAAGCTCAACCGGCGTTTCGGCGCCGACGTCGGAGCAACGGGCCGCTCTTCCTTCTTTTCCGCGACAGGCTGCCCCTTGACCGTCTCGCGCTTCAGGTCGGCGCCGCGCTGCGCCAGCATATCGCTGTAGCCGCCGGCATATTCGATCCATCTGCCGTCGCCATCGGGTGCGATCACGGAGGTGACGACGCGGTCGAGGAAGTCGCGGTCGTGACTGATCAGGATCACCGTGCCTTCGTAGTCGCCGAGCATCTCTTCCAGCACGTCGAGCGTCTCGAGGTCGAGATCGTTGGTCGGTTCGTCCAACACGAGAAGGTTCGAGGGCTTGGCCAGCGCGCGCGCCAGCATCAGCCGGCCGCGCTCGCCGCCCGAAAGCACTTCGAGCGGCGTGCCGCGCTGCTCCTGCGCGAACAGAAAGTCTTTCATGTAGCCGACGACATGCTTCGGCTTGCCGCCAACCATGACGTGGTCGCCGCGGCCGCCTGTCAGGGCTTCGGCCAGCGTCGATTTGGGATCGAGGCTTTCGCGGTGTTGGTCGAGGGTCGCCATCTCCAGATTGGCCCCTAACCGCACCGTCCCGGAGTCGGGCTGCGCGCCGCCGGTGAGCAGATTGACCAGCGTGGTCTTGCCGGCGCCGTTCGGCCCGATGATGCCGAGGCGGTCGCCGCGCTGGATCCGGGTGGAGAAATTCTCGACGATGTTGCGCTCGCCATAGGCCTTGCTGACGCCCTTGGCTTCGATCACCAGCTTGCCGGACTGCTCCGCTTCCGCCGCCGCGAGACTGGCGCTGCCGGCCGTGCCGCGATAGTTGCGCCGCTGCGCGCGGAGCGCGTGCAGATTGGCGAGCCGCTTGACGTTGCGCTTGCGCCGGCCGGAGACGCCGTGGCGCAGCCAACGCTCCTCGTCGACGATCTTGCGGTCGAGCTTGTGCTGGTCGCGCTCCTCCTCGGCCAGCACCCCGTCGCGCCAGGCCTCGAATGCGGCAAAGCCGCGGTCGATCTGCTTGATCTTGCCGCGATCGAGCCAGGCCGTGGAGCGCGAGAGGTTGGTGAGGAAACGGCGGTCATGGCTGATCAAGACCAGCGCGCTGCGCCGGCTGTCGAGCTCCTTCTCCAGCCATTCGATGGTGGTGAGGTCGAGATGATTGGTCGGCTCGTCCAAAAGCAGGATGTCGGGCGAGGGCGCCAGCACGCGCGCGAGCGCCGCGCGCCGTGCTTCACCGCCGGAGAGATTTGCGGGAGTCTCCTCGCCGGTCAGCCCGAGCTGCTCCAGCAGATAGCGCGCCTGGTGATGGTCATCGCCGGGCGCGAGCCCGGCCTCGACGTAGGCAAGCGTGGTTTTGTGGTCGCCGAAATCCGGCTCCTGCGGCAAATAGCGAACCGTCGCGCCCGGCTGCACGAAGCGCGTGCCGGCGTCGGCCTCGACGAGTCCCGCCGCAATCTTCAGCAGCGTCGACTTGCCGGAGCCGTTGCGGCCGATCAGGCAGACGCGCTCGCTTGGCGCGACGTTGAGCTCGACGCCGGTCAGAAGCGGGGTGCCGCCAAAGGTCAGCCTGATGTCCTTCAGTTGGATCAGCGGCGGCGCCACGATCAGCCCTCGCTCGCTATGGCCTGCTCGGGGCGGCGACGCTGAATCCGGCGCAGTGTCTGGTCGAGCGCCGAGAGGAACGCGGAGCGGTCGCGCGGCGCGAAGGATCTGGGACCGCCGGTGACTTCGCCCGCCGAGCGGAGGTCAGTCATCAGGTTGCGCACCGCGAGCGTCATGCCGATCGACTCTTCCGTGAACGGCTTGCCGTTCGGCGCGATGACGTCCGCGCCCGCCTTCACGCAGCGGCTTGCCAGCGGAATGTCTGATGTCACGACGACGTCGCCGGGACCGGCGCGCTCCGCGATCCAGTCGTCGGCCGCATCCATGCCGGCGCCCGCCGCGACACGCTCGATCAGCGGATCCTGGGGCACGCGGATGAAATTGCCGGCGACCACGCTCACCGGCACGCCGTGCCGGATCGCGACGCGATAGATCTCGTCCTTCACCGGACAGGCGTCGGCGTCGACATAGATGCGGGTGGTGGTGTCAGTCATCGGCGGCGTGGTACCCCATTCGGGCCGCAAAGGCGAGGGGATTGACCCCGGTTCCTCAGGCCCTACCATCGCGCCCGAAACAACAAGAATTCAGGGCAAGAAATTAGGGAAGGTGAACCCCATGCCGAACCGGCTCGAAACCTATCGCGTGCAGGCCTACAACACGGCCAAGCAGTCCGAAAACAAGATGCATGACGATACGGTGGCGCGCCGCTTCGGCTTTTCCGGTGGATTGGTGCCCGGCGCCGATGTCTTCGCCTACATGATGCATGTGCCGATCGCCCGCTGGGGCCGCGATTTCCTTGCGCGTGGGCTGATCGAGGCGCGCTTCATCAAGCCGGTCTATGACGGCGAGGCCGCCGATATCGATGCGACCGAGCACAACGAGTTGCTCACGATCGAGGTGTTCAGCCGCACCGAGCTCTGCGCGACCGGCACCGCCTCGCTGCCGGCTGCCGCGCCGGCGGTGGCTTTGAACGACTATGTCGCGGTCCCGGCCGTGACCGAGCGCAAGCCGATCAGCCCCGCGACATTCGAGGCGGGCAAATGGCTCGGGACAGTGCCGCGCCGCTGGGCCGGGCAGGACGCTGCCGACTATCTCGCCGACATCCGCGAGGCCGATCCGATGTTCGCGCGCGAAGGGCTTGGCCATCCAGGCCTGATCCAGCGGGTCATGAACCGCGTGCTGGTCGACAACACGATTTTGGGCCCGTGGATCCATGTCGGCAGCCGCATGCAGCTCTTGTCGGCCGCGCGTGCCGGCGACGAGATCACCGCGCGGGCGAAGGTCATCGCGAACTACGAGAAGAAGGGCCATCGCTTCGTCGAGCTCGACGCGCTGGTCGTCGCCAACGGGGAAACGCCGTTGGCGCACTGCCACCACACCGCGATCTACCAGCCGCGCGAGCAGGCGGCGGCGTAGGGCGGTAAGGGGCACGCGCGTCGCCGCAAACACGGTGTCATGCCCCGCGAAAGCGGGGCATCCAGTACACCGCGGCTTCTCCGTATCCCTCCAACGTCTCTGGAATACTGGATCGCCCGCTTTCGCGGGCGATGACGATTGCGGGTGTGGCGGCAGCGAGCGCGTCTAACCCAAATTACGGTGTCATGCCCCGCGAATGCGGGCCATCCAGTACGTCGCGGCTTCTCCGTATCCCTCCAACGTCTCTGGAATACTGGATCGCCCGCTTTCGCGGGCGATGACGATTGCGGGTGTGGCGGCAGCGAGCGCATCTAACCCAAATTACGGTGTCATGCCCCGCGTAGGCGGGGCATCCAGTACGCCGCGGCTTCTCCGTACCCCTCCGACGTCTCTGGAATACTGGATCGCCCGCTTTCGCGGGCGATGACAGTGATGATTGTGGAAGCAGGAAGTCGCCCCTACGCCCCGCCCTTCGCCTGCTGGATCGCGCGCCAGACGCGCTCCGGCGTCAGCGGCATGTCGATATGCTTGACGCCGTAGTCCGAGAGCGCATCGAGCACCGCGTTCACCACCGTCGACATGCTGCCGGCGCAGCCCGCTTCGCCGCAGCCCTTGGTGCCCAAGGGATTGCTCTTGGCCGGCACCGGGTGATCGCCGACCGTCATGAACGGCGCGTCCTCGGCGCGCGGCAGCGCGTAGTCCATCAGCGAGCCCGTGATCGGCTGGCCGCTCTCGTCGTAGCGGATCTGCTCCATCAGCGCCTGGCCGATGCCCTGGACGACACCGCCGTGGAGCTGGCCCGCCACAAGCATCGGGTTGATCACCGTGCCGAAATCGTTCACGGCGCTGTAGCGCACGATCTGCACCACGCCGGTGTCCGGATCGATCTCGACCTCCGCGACGTGGCAGCCGTTCGGGAAGGCCGACGGCACAACGTCGCTGGTGTGATCGACGTCGAGCGAGTCAGGCACGCCCTCAGGCACCTTGCCCTCATGCAGGCGCTTTGCGAGCTCCATGATGTCGATGCTGCGGTCGGTGCCGGCGATGGTGAAGCTGCCATCGGCGAACTCGATGTCGACCTCGGAAGCTTCCAGCATGTGCGCGGCGGCGCGCTTGCCCTTCTCGATCACGAGCTTGGAGGCCTCCACGATCGCCATGCCGCTCGCCGTGATCGAGCGCGAGCCGCCGGTGCCGCTGCCGGTGTGGACGATGTCGCTGTCGCCCTGCACCAGCCTGACGCTCTCGAAGGGGATGCCGAGCTGCGCGCACAAAACCTGCGCGAACGGCGTCGCGTGGCCCTGGCCGTAGTCGAGTGTGCCGGTGATGAGCTGCACGGTGCCGTCCGGATCGAACACGATCTTGCCGAGTTCGACGCTCGGCGGCGCGGTGACCTCGAGATAGGAGCCGACCGCGATGCCGCGCAGCTTGCCGGCTTTCTTACTCTCCTTCTTGCGCTTGGCGAAGTTCTCGTGGTCGGAGATCTCGAGCGCCTTGTTGAACACCGACTGGAAGTCGCCGCTGTCATAGGTGACGCCGGACGAGGCCGGGAACGGCATCTGGTTCGGCTTGATGAAGTTGCGCTTGCGCAGCGTCAGCCGGTTGATGCCCATCTCGTCCGCGGCGCGGTCGATTAGGCGCTCCATGTAGTAGTTCGCCTCGGGCCGGCCGGCGCCGCGATAGGCGCCCATCAGCGTGGTGTTGGTCAACACCGTCTTGATGTCGACCGCCATCAGCGGCGTACGATAGACGCTGGAGAAATTCTTGCCGGTGTTGAGCGAGAGCGGGCCGGGCGCAACGCCGGTGATGTAGGCGCCGAGATTGCCGTAGCCTTCGAGCTTTGCCGCGAGGAAATGTCCCTCGGCATCCAGCGCGAGCTCGGCATGGATTTTTTGCGCGCGGCCGTGGCTGTCCGAGAGGAAGCTGGTCGAGCGCTCGTCGAGCCACTTCACCGGGCGGCCGAGTTCCTTGGCCGCATAGAGGATGCACATATATTCGGGGTAGTTGATGTTCTTCATGCCGAAGGAGCCGCCGACATTGGCGGTGAGGATGCGCACCTTTTCGTTCGGTACTTTCAGGTTCTTGGCGAGGTTGGCGCGGTTGCCAGCGACGCCCTGCGTCGGCACCTGGATGGTGTAGCGCTCGGTCTTCTTGTCGTAGGACGCGAGCCCCACGCGCGGTTCCATCGAGACCACGGCGACACGGGTGTTCTCGATGTCGAGCTTGGTCACATGGGCGGCGCCGGCGAAGGCGGCGTTCACCTTCTCCACATCGCCATAGTGATAGTCGAGTGCGACGTTGTTCGGGATGTGGTCGTAGAGCTGTGGCGCGCCGGGTCTTGCGGCCTCCTCGGGGTCGGTCACTGCCGGCAAGGGCTCGACATCGACCTCAACCGCTTCGGCCGCGTCGCGCGCCTGCGCCAGCGTCTCCGCAACCACGAAGGCGACGGGATCGCCGACGAAGCGGACCTTGTCGGTCGCGAGGGGCTGGCGGTTGGTCTGGAGCAGGGGCGAGCCGTCACGGCTCTTCAGCGGCAGGCCGCAGGTGAAGGGGCCGTAGCCGGCGGCGTTAAGGTCGGTGCCGGTCCACACCCCCAGCACGCCCGGCATCGCTCTGGCGGCCTCGGTGCCGATGCCGCGGATCACGCCATGGGCATGGGTCGAGCGGACGATCACGGCGTAGGCCTGGCCGGGCAGGTTGAAATCGTCGGTATAGCGGCCCTTGCCGCGCACCAGCGTGTCGTCCTCTTTACGGCGGACCGGTTGTCCAACGCCGTATTTTTGCAGTGCAATAGCGTTTTCGAGCGTCGACGATTTGGTGTGTTCTTGCATGGAAATGTCCTGAAAAGCCGGCATTTGCGCGGGTTTCGCGGGCGCCTGAAGGACCGACCCCGTTCAGATAACCCACGGCCCCGTTCACGACAACGCACGAATGGGCATGGTCCTATGTGATGCGTTGTTGCGCAGGCCTAATGCGCTGCTAAAGTTTCAGGCGAAAAAGCAATTCCAGATCGGCCCAGCGGGCCGCGGAAAGACGTTTGTATGAATGACCACACGCGGCTCCACAACGGCCATGCGCCGGACGGGGGCCTGGAGGGGTCGATGGCGACGGTGGCGCTTGCCGCCGCATCGGCCGTCCCCGCGCCGGCGCCGGGAACCGGCGTCTATGCGGCGCTCGACCTCGGCACCAACAATTGCAGGCTGTTGATCGCCTGTCCGACCAGCGATGGTTTTCGCGTGGTCGATTCCTTCTCGCGCATCATCCGGCTCGGCGAGGGCGTCTCGGCGACCGGCTGCATCAGCGAGGCGGCGATCGAGCGCGCGATCGCGGCGCTCAGCATTTGCCGCGACAAGATCAACCTGCGCAAAGCAAGACGGCTACGGCTGATCGCCACCGAAGCCTGCCGCGCGGCCTCGAACGCGGAAGGCTTTCGCAGCCGCGTCGCGGCCGAGACCGGCATCGAGCTCGAGGTGATCGACCGCGAGACCGAGGCGGCGCTGGCCGTGCTCGGCTGCTCGCCGCTGGTCGATCCCAGGGGGCGCGGTGCGATCCTGTTCGACATCGGCGGCGGCTCGACCGAGCTGGTTCGGATCGAGCGCGATCCTACGGACGAAAATCCCCAGCCGCGCATCAAGGCCTGGATGTCGATTCCGCTCGGCGTGGTGACGCTGGCCGAGCATTTCGGCGGCCGCGACGTGACGCCGGAGATCTATGCTGCGATGGAGCAGGAGGTCGCGAACCATGTCGCGCCGTTCGCGGAAGAGCACGGGCGCGATCTCGCCGACATGCACCTTTTGGGTACGTCCGGCACCGTGACGACGCTCGCCGGCATCCATCTCAACCTGCCGCGCTACGATCGCCGCCGCATCGACAGCATCTGGATGAACGATGCCGACATCACCGCGACCATCAATAAGCTGCTCGGCATGAGCTATGAGCAACGCGCCGGCAACAATTGCATCAGCGTCGAGCGCGCCGACCTCGTGCTGGCCGGCTGTGCCATCCTCGACGCCATCCGCCGCGCCTTTCCGCTGCCGCGCCTGCGCGTTGCCGACCGCGGCTTACGCGAAGGCATGCTGGTCGAGATGATGCGCGAGGACGGCGCGCTCAGGAGCTGGTGAGATGGCGAAGGACACCACCGGCCGCTTGCACGTCCAGGTCAAGACCGGCGGCAAGCGCAAGCTGTCGTCAAAGCTCTGGCTGGAGCGGCAACTCAATGATCCCTATGTCGCCAAGGCCAAGGCGCAAGGTTATCGCTCGCGCGCCGCGTTCAAGCTGCTGGAGATGGACGACAAGTTTCGTCTGCTGAAGCCCGGCATGGCGGTGGTCGATCTTGGCGCTGCGCCCGGCGGCTGGAGCCAGATCGCGGCGAAGCGCGTCGGCTCGGTCGACGGCAAGGGCAAGGTCGTCGCCATCGATCTCTTGGAGATGCCGGAGATCCCCGGTGTCGATTTCGCGCAGCTCGACTTCATGGACAATGACGCGCCTTCGAGGCTCACCGCGATGTTAGGAGGCGGCGCCGACGTCGTGATGTCCGACATGGCCGCCAACACCACCGGCCATCGCAAGACCGACCAGCTCCGCATCGTCGGCCTGGTCGAAACCGCCGCAGCCTTTGCCTGCGACGTGCTCAAGCCCGGCGGCACGTTCCTGGCGAAGACGTTCCAGAGCGGTGCTGACGCCGAGTTGCTCGCCCAGCTCAAGCGCGACTTCGCCACCGTACGTCACGTCAAGCCGGCCGCGAGCCGGCAGGATTCCTCGGAGCGCTATGTGCTGGCGACGGGATTTCGGGGGGAGGCGAAGGCCTAGCCCCAAACTCCGTCATTGCGAGGAGCGAAGCGACGAAGCAATCCAGAGTCTCCGCGGAAAGATTCTGGATTGCTTCGCTTCGCTCGCAATGACGAGGCGAGGCACTACCCCAGCCGCTGATCCCGCATGTCCTGCGTATCCTCAGTCGCCGCCTTGACGGCGGCGCTCGCCGCACTCTTTGCCGCGCCCTTGCGGCTGGAGATCTCGACCGCCTTGCGGCCGGAGATCTCGTGGCCCGCATCATGAGGCATCTGCCAGAAGAACCAGCTCGAGGCCGCCGAGGTCAGCGCGACGACGACGAAGGCCGGTGCGAACATGGTCGCGTCGAGCTCGCTGACATGGCGCAGCCACATCGTCGTCTCCACCGAGGCGGCGCCGACGGCAACGCCGGCGGAGACCGCGAGCTGCTGGTTGACGCTGACGAGCGTGGTGGCGCGGCTCATCTGCGCGGTTTCGACCTCGGCATAGGCGACCGTGTTGATCGCGGTGAACTCCAGCGAGCGGAAGAAGCCGCCGACCACCAGGATGACCATGATGATGAGCAGCGGGGTCGTCACCGTGAACAGCGCGCACACGCCGAGGAAGAATGCGCTGACGATCGCGTTCACCGCCATCAGGTTGCGGAAGCCGAAGGTGCGGATTATCCGCGCGGCCAGCGTCTTCATGCCCATGGCGCCGAGTGAGGAGGCGAAGGTGACGAGGCCCGAATGGAATGGCGTCAGCCCGAACCCGATCTGCATCAGAAGCGGCAGCAGGAAGGGCAGCGCGCCGATGCCGAGCCGGAACATGAAGCCGCCGAGGACGGCGGCGCGTAAGGTCGGCAGCTTTAGCAGCGAGAAGTCGAGCACCGGCGATCCCGTCCGCCGGGCGTGAAGCACATAGAGAGTCATCGAGATCGATCCGCCCACGACGAGGGCCGCGACCGTGCTCCACGGCAGCAGGTTGAGCCCGGCGACCGACAGTCCGAACGCGATGCCGGCGAGCCCGATGCCCGCCAGCACCATGCCGTAGAGATCGAACTTCTCCTGCGTCTCGCTCTTGATGGGATCGATGAAGCGCAGGGCCATGAAGATGCCAAGGAGTCCGATCGGGATATTGATCAGGAAGATCCAGTGCCACGACGCGTAGGTCGTGATGAAGCCGCCGAGCGGCGGCCCGATCACGGGACCGATCAGGGCAGGGACCGTGACCCAGGCCATGGCATTGACCAGCGCGCTCTTGTCGATCGAGCGCAGCAGCACCAGGCGTCCGACCGGCGTCATCATCGCGCCGCCCATGCCCTGGAGGATGCGCGCGAACACGAAATCGGTGACCGAGGTTGACAGCGCGCAACCGACCGAGCCTACCATGAACACGCAAACGGCGATCGCAAAAACCAGCCGCGCGCCGAACCGGTCGGCGGTCCAACCGCTCGCGGGGATGAACACCGCGAGCGACAGCAGATACGAGGTGATCGCGAGCTTCAGCGTCAGGGGGCTGGTGCCGATGTCGGCGGCGATCGCCGGCAGCGAGGTGGCGATGACCGTCGAGTCCATGTTCTCCATGAACAGTGCGGTGGCCACGATCAGCGGAATCACGCGTTGCTTGTCGATCGACATGACGGATTGGTAATGGAAATCAGAAGGAAAGGTGGGACTTGCGGCTTATCACCGCCGCCGGGCCGAGACCATTGCGGAACCACGCATAGCACCTAAATCCCGCGTAACAACGGTGTGACCCGTGGTTGCGCCGGACGCCGGAGGTCCCGTGATGATCTACATCCTTCGCGCTGCTGGGCGCGGCGAGGCGTGAGCTGGCAGGGACTCTCGCTCCCTCGTCATTCCGGGGCGCGCCTCTTGGCGCGAGCCCGGAATCCACTAGGCCGCAGAGACCGCTGCCGGATGGATTCCGGGCTCGCGACTTCGTCGCGCCCCGGAATGACGGTGGTGGTCCGCCGCCGGGCTGTCCACGCTGATCTGACGCAAAAAAAGCCTGTGCATGGCTGGCAACCGGTCCGAATTGCTTTGATTCGTCACCCGGTCGTGCTATCGACCGGCGTCAACCCCACCGATGGGCTCCGATTCGACGGCGATGCCGCAAGGTACGCCGAGGGCGGCGCTCATCCATAAGCATTTGCGGCATGGCCGCAGGAAGGAGTTGGCAGATGGCCACGGTGCAAGGTCTTCAAGGCATCCGCGAAGCCTTTACGTTCGACGACGTGCTGTTGAAGCCGGGCCTGTCGGACGTGCTTCCCTCCGAAGTTGACATCCGCTCCCGCGTCACCCGCGCCATTCCGCTCAACATCCCGATCATGGCCTCCGCCATGGACACCGTCACCGAGGCACGGATGGCGATCGCGATGGCGCAGGCCGGCGGCCTCGGCGTCATCCACCGCAATTTCGATCCCGAGGGCCAGGCCGCGCAGGTGCGGCAGGTCAAGAGATACGAGTCGGGCATGGTGGTGAATCCGCTGACCATCAGCCCGGAGGCGACGCTCGACGATGCGCTCAAGCTGATGAGCGATCACGGCATCTCCGGCATTCCCGTCGTCACCGGCGCAGGCAAGGCCACGCCGGGCAAGCTGGTCGGCATCCTCACCAACCGTGACGTGCGCTTTGCGACCGACCGCCGGCAAAAAGTCTCCGAGCTGATGACGCACGAAAACCTCGTCACGGTACGCGAGCATGTCAGCCAGGACGAGGCGAGGCGGATGCTGCACAAGCACCGCATCGAAAAACTGCTCGTCGTCGACGACCAGTATCGCTGCGTCGGCCTGATCACCGTGAAGGACATGGAGAAGGCGGTCGCCCATCCGCTCGCCTGCAAGGATGCGCACGGCCGCCTGCGGGTCGCCGCCGCGACCACGGTCGGCGACACCGGCTTCGAGCGCAGCGAACGGCTGATCGATGCCGGCGTCGACCTCGTCGTAGTCGACACCGCGCATGGTCATTCGCGGCACGTTTTGCATGCGGTGAACCGGATCAAGCGCCTCTCCAACTCGGTGCAGGTCGTCGCCGGCAACGTCGCCACCGAAGACGGCGCGCAGGCGCTGATCGACGCGGGCGCGGACTGCATCAAGGTCGGCATCGGCCCGGGTTCGATCTGCACCACGCGCATCGTCGCGGGCGTCGGCGTGCCGCAGCTCACCGCGATCATGGATGCGGTGGAGGCGGCGAAGAAAGCCGACATTCCCGTGATCGCCGACGGCGGCATCAAGTTCTCCGGCGACCTCGCCAAGGCGCTCGCCGCCGGTGCCGACATCGCCATGGTCGGCTCGCTGCTCGCCGGCACCGACGAGACGCCGGGCGAGGTGTTCCTGTTTCAGGGCCGCTCCTACAAGGCCTATCGCGGCATGGGCTCGGTCGGCGCGATGGCACGCGGATCGGCGGACCGCTACTTCCAGCAGGACATCAAGGATACCTTGAAGCTCGTGCCCGAAGGCATCGAGGGCCAGGTGCCCTACAAGGGCCCGGTCGCCAACGTCATGCACCAGCTCGCCGGCGGCTTACGTGCCGCGATGGGTTATGTCGGCGCGCGCGACCTCAACGAGCTGCATGCCAAGGCGCAGTTCGTCCGCATCACGGGCGCGGGCCTGCGCGAAAGCCACGTCCACGACGTGACCATCACGCGCGAGAGCCCGAACTATCCCGGCGGGGGTTAGGTCGGCTCATCCACACTCTGCTGTCATGCCCCGCGAAAGCGGGGCATCCAGTACGCCGCGGCCGATCCGTATTCGTCGCCGTCTCTGGAATACTGGATCGCCCGCCTCCGCGGGCGATGACGGCGAGGGGGCGGCTCGTTCGTGCCGCCTCTCTTCGTTGCAAGAAGCATCTGCGGCCACGCACTCCAGTGCTTTTGTATTGACGCGCTCCGCTCCCTCCGCTTCCGTTCGCGTCGAAAGACAATTCGGAGGAAGCCCCTATGCCCCAAGGCAAACGCATCGTTCTCGCCGCGCGTCCTGTCGGCGAGCCCAAGCCGTCTGATTTCCGCATCGAGGAATTCGCGATCCCGACGCCTGCGGCAGGTGAAGTCCTGCTGCGCACGATATGGCTGTCGCTCGATCCCTATATGCGCGGACGCATGAGCGAGGGACCATCCTACGCCGCACCCGTGCCGGTCGGCGGTGTCATGGAGGGCGAGACGGTCAGCGAGGTCGCGGCTTCCAACAATCCGGACTTCGCCAAGGGCGACATCGTGCGCATCCGTGCGGGCTGGCAGACGCACGCGATCTCGAGCGGCAAGGGATTGATCAAGGTCGATCCGAAGCTGGCGCCGATCTCAACCTCGATCGGCGTGCTCGGCATGCCCGGCATGACCGCGTACACGGGCTTGCTCGACATCGGCAAGCCGCAGGCAGGCGAGACCGTCGTCGTCGCCGGCGCCTCTGGCGCGGTCGGCTCTGCCGTGGGCCAGATCGCCAAGATCAAGGGCGCACGCGCGGTCGGCATCGCCGGCGGCAAGGACAAGTGCGACTACGTGGTGAAAGAACTCGGCTTCGACGCCTGCATCGATCATAGCGACGCTGATCTGGCGGCCAAGCTGAAGGACGCCTGCCCGAAGGGTATCGACGTCTATTTCGAGAATGTCGGCGGCGCCGTGTTCGAGGCGGTCTTCCCGTTGCTCAATCCGTTCGCGCGCGTACCGGTGTGCGGCCTGATCGCGCACTACAACGACACCGAAGCCAAGCCGCCGAAATGGGCCGCCAGCATGATGCGTGCAACGCTGACCAAGCGGCTGACCTTCCGCGGCTTCATCGTCAGTGATTTCGCGGCACGCCATGGCGACTTCCTGCGCGACATGTCGACCTGGGTCCGCGAGGGCAAGGTCAAGTACAAGGAGTTCGTCACCGAGGGCCTGGAGAGCGCGCCTGTCGCCTTCATCGGCCTCCTCAAGGGCGCCAATTTCGGCAAGCAGCTCGTCCGGGTCGGGCCGGACAAGACGTAGCCGGCGTCTTTCGCTCCCGAGGGGCCGTCTTCGGCTCCCTCGGGGTAGAGCGAGTGGTTAAGAAGGAGTCACTGATCGGCAACACCCGGCCCGTAAAAGCTCCGGGTGTGACCGTCAGTTCATTGACCTCTGAGCGAAGGCATTGAATCATCGCGCATTTTCAGGTGCGATGATGTTAGAGACCGGTATTTTCTGCGTAATATTGCTGGCCGTCGGCTATTGGACCGCGATGTATGTCATGGGCCGTCGTGCCGACGTGATCCATGGCAAGTTCGTTCATGCCGACGATGAGGCCGAATTCGCGCCGGCACAGATGCCGACTCCGCCACCGCCATTTCCGCAGCGTCCGGTCAAGACCATCAGGCCTGCCGATGTCCAGCCTGTAAATGATGAGGCAAAGCCGGTGAGCAGTGCCACCCTGCAATCGCTGTTGGCAGCGATCCAGCAGGATTTGAAGGGCGTCGCCTGACGCTCATCGCTAGTGTCCGCCCATCTGGGCGAGGATTTCCTCGATGTCGATATCGACCTGGCCCGGCGCCCGGACGTGGCGGACCTCGAGGCTGTCGGCTGGAAGCGGTATTCGACGAGGCCGACTTCCTTGATCGCGATCCGCTGTTGGCGCTTGTCGTTGATGACAAAGCCCGCCGACGGCGCCCAGACGTGACGGGTGTGGCGATAGGTGAAGTCACGCCGCTGGTGCACGTGGCCGCTGGCGATGAGGCGCAGATCGACGCCGGAAAACATCTCGATCAGGCGCGCGCGGGCCGGCTGCGGCACGTAGCGGATCGAGGTTTCGGGTGCTTCAGGATCGTCGGGCAGGTTGAGAAACACCGGCTTGTGCAGGAACAGCGCGACCGGCTTGCCGTCTATGCGCGCGATCTCGGAGGCGAGCCAATCGAACTGCTCGGCCTCGAAGGCGAGGCCAGAATTCATCACCAGCGAGTTGAGGCCGATGAAGCGCCAGCCGGCCGCTTCGAATGCCCAATGGTCCTCGCCCATGACCGAGCAGAACTGCTGGCGGTGCGCCTCGCTGACCGGCGGCTCGGGCGCAGGGCCGATCGCGGTCGGATTGTCGCCGATGTCGTGATTGCCGGGCAGGTAGCGGCAGTCGACGGGCAGGGCGTCGTGCAGGCTTTTGGCGAACGCGACGTCATCCGGCTCGCTCGGCCCGTCGAAGGCGACATCGCCGGTGTTGACGACGAGATCGGGCCTGTCGGCGTCGATATGCTCGCTGATGCGGTGGAAGTTCGCGACCAGGCCGGGAAAGCGCCGGCCAAGATGCGTGTCGGAAATCTGCGTCAGGCGGAATTCGGGCATGCTCCAAGCATAGCCCGACCGCGAGACCGAACGATGACGCTAGGAACCATGCCCGGATGAGGGTGAAATCCCTTTAACTATAGGTAGTTGGGCGTTGCGCCGGGAACGCCGCTTCAACTCGTTGATTGTCAGGAACAACGGTGACGGCTAATTGACGGAGTGGCGGCTCCCGCCGGTTGGGAAAATTTCAATGTCCGTTCAGATGGTTCTGCTGCCGGTTTTCGTGCAGGTCGCCCTGACCTTCGCGCTCCTGATCTGGATGGTGCTGGCGCGCCGGCGCGCGCTGGTCTCTGGCGAAACCAAGATCCGCGACATTGCGCTGGGCGAGCCGAACTGGCCGAAGGGTGCCACACAAATCGCCAATTGCTACCGCAACCAGTTCGAGCTGCCGGTGCTGTTCTATGCCCTGATTGCGCTGGCGCTTCCCTTACGCCATGCCGATCTCTTCATCGTGCTGATGTCCTGGGTGTTCGTGGTGGCGCGCTTTGCCCATGCCGCCGTCTTCGTCTCCACGAACGATCTCGGCCGGCGCTCGACGATCTGGCTTGCCGGCGTGCTCGTGCTGCTCGCGATGTGGATCTACTTCGCGCTGCGGATTTTGTTGCTGATCTGAGCGCTTAAGCGCCAATTCTTATCTGAAAGATTCAAATGACCCCCGCTGCCCGGCTGTCCGCGGCCATCGAACTGATCGACACCATAGAGAAAGACCGCGTGCCCGCGGCCAAGGCGCTGAAGGAGTGGGGCACCGCGCACCGCTTTGCCGGCTCGGGCGACCGCGCCGCGATTGCCGGCCTCGTCTGGGATGTGCTGCGCCGCTACGCCTCGAGCGCGTTCCTGATGGACGCCGACACCGCGCGGGCGCGGCTGATCGGCATGCTGCGTCTCGAGCGCAACGTGGATACGGCGACGATGGCCGCGCTGTTCGACGGCAGCCGCTTTGCGCCGGCGCCGCTGACGGAGGCGGAGCAGGCGGCGCTGGCCTCGCGTTCCCTGAAGGGTGCCCCGGCCGCGGTCGCCGGCGATTATCCGGAATGGCTCGACCCGCATTTTGCAAAAGTGTTCGGCGAGGACCGCGCCGCGGAAGCGACCGCGATGGCGAGCCGGGCGCCGCTGGATCTGCGCGTCAACACGCTAAAATCCAATCGCGACAAGGCGCTGCGCGCGCTTGCTCATCTTCATGCGAAGCCGACGCCGTGGTCGGCGACCGGCCTGCGCATCGAGCTTTCGGCCGATTCGCGCAATCCCGGCATCCAGGCCGAGGAGGATTTCATCAAGGGCGGCATTGAAGTGCAGGATGAAGGCTCGCAGCTTGCGGCCGCTTTCACCGCGGCAAAACCCGGCGAGCAGGTGATCGATCTCTGCGCCGGTGCCGGCGGCAAGACGCTGGCGCTCGCGGCCCTCATGCAGGGCAAGGGCCGGCTGATCGCGACCGACCGCGACAAGCGCCAGCTCGCCCCGATCCACGAGCGGCTGTCGCGCGCCGGTGTCCACAACGCCGATGTCCGCACGCCCAAGGGTGAGGCCGATCCGCTCTCCGACATCCGCAGCTCGGCCGATCTCGTCGTGATCGACGCGCCCTGCACGGGAACCGGCACCTGGCGCCGCAACCCCGACGCCAAATGGCGCATGCGCCCCGGCGCGCTGGAGATCCGCCTGCGCGACCAGGCCGAGGTGCTGGAGCGCGCCGTGCCGCTGGTGAAGGCGGGCGGCCGCATCGCCTACATCACCTGCTCGGTGCTTTCAGAGGAAAACGGCGAGCAGGTGAGGGCGTTCGTCGAACGCCATCCCGAATTTTCCGTCGTGCCACCGGAGCAGACCGCAAGCGTGCTCTGGGACAAGGCCGAGGATTTCGCGAAGGCCGCGCTGCAGTCGGGCGAAGGCTGGCTGATGACGCCGCGCCGGACGGGGACGGATGGGTTCTTCGTCTCGGTGATGAAGAAGGCTGGTTGATCGTCCATCGTCATTTCCGGGACTCACTACGCGCCCTGGAATGACGAACTCGTAGGGTGGGTTAGCCGACTACATCTGCCGTAGCTTCCACGAGCGAGGGCCGAAGGCGTAACCCACCACTTTTCTCGCGGCGACAGAAGTGGTGGGTTACGCTTCGCTAACCCACCCTACGGCAGCGCGGGCCAGGCCACGCTGTCCCACTCAAGCAAAAGCCCCGCGCACCGAAGCTCGGTCGCGGGGCCTGTTAGATTGCGCCCTGCCAGTACGTCCGTGGTCAGAGCGTGGCGCGGCGGATTAGCCGACGCGGAGATTGTCAGCGGAGGACTTGCCGCTCCGGCGGTCTGCGACGATGTCGAACGAGATCTTCTGGCCTTCGTTGAGGGTGCTGAGGCCGGCGCGCTCCACCGCGCTGATGTGGACGAACACGTCCTTGTTGCCGTCATCTGGCTGGATGAAGCCAAAACCCTTTTGGTTGTTGAACCACTTCACGGTACCCATAGCCATAATGTTTTCCTTTCCATGACAATGTACGCACGAGGACTCGCGCGCGAATGCTTCACGCCCAACGTCCGATTGGTCGATTTTGGAGAAATCTCTGAAACGTGCGCGCCCGTCAGGGACGAGGCGAAGCGGCCCAGTCGTTTGGCCAATGATCGATGTTCACAATCTAGAGAGATAATGGGGCTACTTCAAGGCACTGCCCGCACATCGCGACATCGCATCAGTTTTCTATTTTGCGCTGCAACTTCGCCTCATAGGCTTCGCGGCGTGCTTCAATCTACGATGAACAGCGTCGCGCCGGTGGCGGTCGACGAGCGATGCGCGGCATCGCCGAAATCCGAGACCTGGTAGCTCATCCCCGCCGTGAGCTTGAACCTGCGCCCGTCGCGCAGCTCGGTGTCGAGCTCGCCCTGCACCACGTAGAGCACGTGCCCGCGGTCGCACCAGTGATCGGCGAGATAGCCCGGCGAATATTCGACCATCCGCACGCGGAGATCACCGATGTTGAGCGTCCGCCACAACGCCTGCCCGGTCTCGCCAGGATGCACCGCCGGCGCAACCTGGCCCCAGTCGGTGACAGTAAAGGGGGAGGTCGGGAGTTTCATGGCGGTGATCCTGTTCCGACGGCGGCCGTGCTGCTGTTATGGCACGCCGCCGCCATAGTTTCCGTCGTTGCAATGACAGTGTGCGGAACGACCGTACCTCACTCTCGCTGTCATCGCCCGCCTTGTGCGCAATTGCGCACTGGGGCGGGCGATCCAGTATTCCAAAGGCAGCGATGGGATACGGATAGGTCGCGGCGTACTGGATTCCCCGCTTTCGCGGGGAATGACAGCGGTGGGTGGGAAGGCGCCTCCCGCGCGTGTACATGCACGACAGGCTAGCCGCCGACGTAGCGGCAAAAAATTAGGTCAATAATATTGCCCTATTGCTGCTGTGTCCATGCCCAAAGAAGAATGTGGGCGTGCCCGCCCGCGCTGTTGCGGGGAGGGCCCTCGTCGCGTATCTGCTTGCCATGACAGCAGCACAGAACGCCCGCGAGTCGTCGACGCCCTCGGTGGCCTCGGCGCACGACAAGATTCTCATCATCGATTTCGGCAGCCAGGTGACGCAGCTCATCGCCCGTCGCGTGCGCGAGGACGGCGTCTATTGCGAGATCGTTCCGTTCAACAAGGCCGAAGAGGCCTTCAAGGAGATGAAGCCGAAAGCGGTGATCCTCTCCGGCGGCCCGGAATCGGTGCATGAGGCCGGTTCGCCCCGCGCGCCGCAGCTCATCTTCGCCTCCGGCGTGCCAGTGATGGGCATCTGCTACGGCCAGATGACCATGGCGGCCCAGTTAGGGGGCGAGGTCGAGGGCGGCCACCACCGCGAATTCGGCCGCGCCGACGTCGAGGTGAAGGCCGAGAGCAAGCTGTTCGAGGACATCTGGTCGCTCGGCGGCAAGCATCAGGTCTGGATGAGTCATGGCGACCGCATCACCAAGATGCCGCCGGGCTTCACCGTCGCCGGCACCTCGCCGAACACGCCGTTCGCGGTGATCCAGGACGAGCAGCGCAAATATTACGGCCTGATGTTCCACCCCGAGGTGGTGCACACGCCCGATGGTGCAAAACTCATCCGCAATTTCGTGCGCAAGATCGCCGGCCTTTCCGGCGACTGGACCATGCGCGCCTTCCGCGAGGAAGAGATCCAGAAGATCCGCGCGCAAGTCGGCAAGGGCAGGGTGATCTGCGGCCTGTCCGGCGGTGTCGATTCAGCGGTCGCCGCCGTCTTGATCCACGAGGCGATCGGCGACCAGCTCACCTGCGTCTTCGTCGATCACGGCCTGATGCGCCTCAACGAGGCCGAGACGGTGGTCGACCTATTCCGCCACCACTACAACATCCCGCTCGTGCACGTGGACGCCTCGAAGCAGTTTCTCGGCGAGCTCGAAGGCGTCACCGATCCGGAAGTGAAGCGCAAGACCATCGGCCGCCTCTTCATCGAGGTGTTCGAGCAAGAGGCGAAGAAGATCGGCGGCGCCGACTTCCTCGCGCAAGGCACGCTCTATCCCGACGTGATCGAGAGCGTCTCCTTCACCGGCGGTCCCTCGGTGACGATCAAGTCGCACCATAATGTCGGCGGTCTTCCCGAGCGCATGAACATGAAGCTCGTCGAGCCCTTGCGCGAGCTGTTCAAGGACGAGGTGCGCAAGCTCGGTCGCGAGCTCGGCCTGCCTGAGATCTTCGTCGGCCGCCACCCGTTCCCGGGCCCGGGCCTTGCCATCCGCTGCCCCGGCGAGATCACCAGGGAGAAGCTCGAGATCCTGCGTCAGGCCGACGCCGTCTACATCGACCAGATCCGGAAAGCAGGTCTCTACGACGAAATCTGGCAGGCTTTTGCGGTGCTGCTCCCCGTAAAAACCGTCGGCGTCATGGGCGACGGCCGCACCTACGACTACGTGGTCGGCTTGCGCGCCGTCACCTCGACCGACGGCATGACCGCGGACTTCTACCAGTTCGATATGAAGTTCTTAGGTGAGACCGCGACACGCATCATCAACGAGGTGAAGGGCGTGAACCGGGTGGTGTACGACGTGACCAGCAAGCCGCCTGGGACGATTGAGTGGGAGTGAGGGGGAGTGCTGTAGAGTAAAATCGGACAGTGCAGAGTACAGCAGGCGATGCTGTCTCACCGATAGTAGTCGATAGTTTCGGACGGCTGACAGCGTGTTAGCTCGAACGCTCACGTTCACTATCCCTGGAACAAGGCTCTCTGGGTTCGGCGAAGGGTGAGTGCGATTAAGAGACCTCCCAGCGAAGCGGCTCCGCCAATCAGGAAGACACTGCCATATCCGGCCCTGTCTGCCAGAAGCCCAGCCAAAGGTCCGGTCAGGCCGTAGGCGAGATCCTGGAACGCCGCGTACCCGCCGAGCGCAGTGCCGCGCAGATGCGGTTCGACAAGATGCACGACCTCCCGCCCCATGGCCGGCCATGGCCGGAAAAATCATCGAGCACCCGAGCCCCGTCAGGAATGCGCCGATGAGGGCAAAGGCCGGACTGGGGGCGCTCCAGATCAGGGCTTGGCCGATGGCCTCGATCGCGAGCGACCCTATCGCCACTGGCAGGCCGCCAATGCGATCCGGCAGGTGGCCAAACAGCACGCGAACCAAAACAAATCCGCCGCCGAAGGCGGTCAGGCCTAGCCCGGCATAGCTCCAGTTTCGGTTAAGGAAGTAGAGCACGAAGAACGCGCCGATTGCGGCGAAGCCGATGCCTTGAAGACAGACAATCAACCCGTGCCACCAGATCCTTCCTATCACGCTCCGGAACGACAGCCGTTCGGCATCCGGATGCGCGGCAACACCGGCCATGGGCCAGATCGCCAGCAGCCCAAGACAAGGCAGAACCGCACTGATCGCCATCGCGCCGACAAAGCCGAATCGCTCAAGCAATATGAGGGCGATCGGACCACCGACGGCGAGTGCGCCGTAAATTGCCGTGCCGATCAGCGCCAAGACCCGGGCCGAGCGAGCCGGACCGACCAGCCCGATGCCCCAGGCAATCACGCCGACTCCAACGAGACTTTCACCGAGTCCGACGAGCAGCCGGCCGGCGAGGAGGACCAGGAAAGAGACCAGGGGCGTCTGCGATAGAAGGCCTGCTATCAACGAGATCAGCGCTCCTGCCACGTAATAGGCGAGACCCTGCGCTACGGCGATTTTGGCGCCACGACGATCAGAAAGCGTGCCGGCGTAGCCCCGCGTCACGATCGTCGCGAAAAAGGCGATGCCGACGCCGAGCCCGGCCCAGGCGTTGCCGAGCCCAAGCTGCTCGGCCACATAGACCGGCACGATTGGAAGGGGCATCGCAACGCAGAGATAAGAAACGAAGAGAATGGCGGTCAGCAGCAGCAGGCGAGCCTGCGCCGGGTCGCGTGTCGATTGGAGAGACATGGTTATTCTCCATGTTGTTCCTCAATCGACGGCGTGCGGAAATAGACGCACTCCGATCGACGAGGATCGTTGAGTGCGTTGGCTGACGTGAACGCTTACGGCCAGTGCGACTGGCGGAGTTCCTCACCCGGCTTAGTATCCGGGGTCAGCGATGTCGTTGAGCAGGTCCGGACCGGTCGGTCTCCAGTCGAGCAGCGCGCGTGTATGCTCGCTCGATACAGACATCTCGGCGCCCGCCATGTTGGCGAACCAGCCAAAGTGGTCGCGCTCCCGCGGCTCGACCGGCAGACCAAGCCGACGGCCGATCACCTCGGCGATTGTCTTGAATGGCACGCCCTCGTCCGCAACCGCGTGGTAGACCCGCTCCGTTACGCCCTTCTCGAGCGCAAGCCGGTAGACGCGTGCAGCGTCCGCTCTGTGTACACCGGACCAGCAGTTCAGACCCTCGCCGAGATAGGCTGACACGCCCTTCTCGCGCGCCATGCGGATCACAATGGGGATGAAGCCGTGGTCGCCGAGACCATGGACCGATGGTGCGAGCCGGACCGTGGCTGTGCGCACGCCGCGCTCCACCAGAGCTTGTGCGGCCGCTTCTGATTTCCGCGGCGAAGCCGGGTTGGGCATGTCAGCCTCGGTCGCGCCACGCGGCAGTCCTGACAGGCCCGATGTGACGAGCAGCGGTCGGCCCGATCCTTCGAGGGCGCTTCCGAGCGTCTCGATCACGCGCTGGTCTTGAGCAGCACTCTCGGGGAACTTGGAGAAATCGTGATTGAATGCAGTGTGGACCACCGCATCCGCTGCTGACGCCGCGCCGTGCAAGGCGTCGAGGTCGTCGAGCGTGGCGCAGAGCGGGTCCGCGCCTGCCGCGGCCAGCGCGGTCGCCTTTTCCTTACTGCGCGCGAGGCCGGTGACTTGGTGGCCGGCGCTGATCAACTCGTTGACCACGGCGGAACCGACCCATCCGGTGGCGCCTGTTACGAAGACACGCATTTCGAGACTCCTTTCCTGTGCCCGGCCCAGCGGGCTCGGCATTGGCTCTGTCGATCGTTGGGTTTGCTCGGCGGCGCAGCCGCCGACGGCTGGCGCTAGACGGTCCGCATCGATAGTTCGACATCCTCGCCGAATGGCACGGACAAGTAGCCGGCCGCGCGCGAGCGGACGCGCGCCAAGTATTCGGGAGAAAAGTCGGCGTTGTCGGCGACGATAAGGGCGCCCTGCCGTAGGCGGCTCTCCATCAGGGCCAAGATTTCGGGATAGAGCGCCTTGGCGCCGTCGAGCAGCAGCAGGTTGATCGTCTCAGGAAGATCGACGCTCAGCGTCTTGAGCGCGTCTCCCTCCCGGATCTCCACTAGGTCGATGAGACCGCCGTCCGTCAGGTGTCGACGGGCCTGCGCCACCTTGGACGGCTCGAACTCGCTGGTAATGAGACGGCCGCCGCCATTGTCCCTGAGGGCCGCGGCGAGGTGCAGGGTCGAGATGCCGAACGACGTTCCGAACTCGACGATCGTCCGTGCGTGGCAGGCCCGCGCCAGCATGTAGAGCAGCACGCCCGTCTGCGGTGAGACGGGAAGCCAAAGATCTTTCAGGCGTCCATAGAGGTCGAGATATTCTGTCTTGCTCCGGATCAGGCGCGCCTGTTCATCGGACGACAAATCAGCCATTGCCGGGCTGGTCGCCGCGGCCGCCTTTTCGAACAAGCCAGCGAGCAGCGGCGCGACCGGCGTGGTGGTCAAGGTGGTCATGGAGGTTCTCCGACTTGACTTGAGTTGCGTTCTTCCGTTGGAGTAGAAATACGACTAATTCGTCGTGTTTCCTATTCGCATTGCCAGGCGCCGCCATGCCCAATCGTCGAAGAGCCCAGATTTCCTCACGAAAACAGCCCAAGCAGGTCCGTTCGAATGAGCTCGTCGCCGCGGTTTTGGAGGCTGCTGTTCAGGTTTTGGCGAAGGAAGGCGCGCAGCGTTTCACCACCGCACGGGTGGCCGAGAAAGCCGGCGTCAGCGTCGGATCGCTGTATCAATATTTCCCGAACAAGGCGGCGATCCTCTTCCGACTCCAGAGCGACGAATGGCGACAGACGACGGAGTTGCTGCGCGGCATACTCGAGGACGTCCGGCGACCGCCGCTCGAACGGCTACGCACACTCGTTCACACTTTCATCCGCTCGGAGTGCGATGAGGCCGCGGTGCGCGTCGCGCTCGGTGATGCCGCGCCCCTTTATCGTGACGCGCCCGAAGCGCGGGAGGCGACGGCTTCGGGCGAGCGTATCGTCCAGGTTTTTATGCGAGAGGTCTTGCCCAAGGCCTCGGAAGCGACCCGCGCATTGGCCGCCGACCTGATCACGGCGACGTTCAGTGCGGTTGGAAAGCAGTTCTCGGAGGCTCCCCGAACTCCCGGAGAGGTTAAAGCCTATGCGGACGCCATGGCTGACATGTTTTGCGCCTACCTGAGAGACCTGCAGCGCGTCTGAGCGTTGCCAGAGGCGGTCTGGCGATACGGCGAGACCGCGTGTCCCGCGAATTCTCATTCGGCGGCTGCGGGACGGTAGGCGCACTCCCTGAGATCGGCGACAAGACTCGGACCGGCGGGTTGCCAGCGGAGACGTCCACGCGTCCATGTGCTCGACGCCGGCATATCGAGCCGGGCGAACATCGCCAGCCAGCCGAAGTGGTCCGCCGCCGCCTCCTGCGACAGCGACACGACCGGCACACCGAGCCCTGCGCCGACAACTTCGGCAATTTCACGCATCGGCACACCTTCCTGGGCGACCGCGTGGTAGCGCGCGCCGGCCTCGTGTTGCTCCAGTGCCAGGCGATAGAGGCGGGCTACGTCACTGACGTGTGCTGCCGGCCAGCGGTTCGCGCCATCGCCGACATAGGCGGATACGCCCTTTGCGCGCGCGACTTCGATCAGTGGTGTGATGAGTCCCTGTTTCGCAGTGTCGTGCACCTGCGGCAGGCGTATCACCAGCACCGAAACACCCTTTGCCGCCATCTCGGCACCCGCCTGCTCGGATGCGGCGCGGGGATTGGCATGGTGCCAGTCGACCGTTTGCTCGATCGCGGGCTCGCCAAGTCCTGTACTACCCATCCCGATGACCGACGTGATGATGAGCGGGCGGTCCGAGCCGGCGAGTACGCCGCCCATTGCCTCGATCACCCGCCGATCCTTTTCGCAATTCTCGGCGTAGCGCGAAAAATCATGATCGAAGGCGGTGTGGATCACCGCATCCGCCTGCGCAGCACCACGAGCGACGCGGTCCGGATCCTCGATCGTACCGCAGTGTGCCTCGGCGCCCGCTTCCTCGAGCCAACGCGCACCGGCGTCGGAGCGGGTCAACCCGAGCACCTGATGGCCGGCGCCGATGAGTTCGGGCACGATGTGAGAACCAATGAAGCCGGTCGCGCCGGTCAGGAAGACACGCATGGGAAGTCTCCTAATTGTTCGGGTCATGTTGCTTGCGATCCGGCGCCGGCACGGCAGGGCCTTTCTTCGGCGAGCCTCATGTGCACGGCGCCAGCGTCACTTCAGTCCGGCGCCTCAGGAGCGGTTGGAGAAGAAGCGGGCGACGTGGGGTACCACCTGATCGATGGTGATCGGATCCTCATAGAACTGGAGCTGGTTCTGCGATCCCAGCCAGACGAGTTCCTTGTGGGCCGCCGGAATGCTCTCGAAGAGGTCTCGCGGGATCTGCGGGCCAGAGGCCGCGCGATCGGCATGGACCATGAGGGTCGGCGTGGTGAGGCGCGCCATCGTCGTGCGTACGTCGTAGCTCCAGATCGCCGCCTCGGACATGGCGGTCATCCGGTTCTCCCACAGGCCGTGGAAATTCCAGAACGGGCCGCGGTCCGCCCAGCGGATGTAGAACTGGTGGATCGGAGGCGCGGTCAGCAGCGCGGTCGGATCGGGCGGCGTCGGCTGAGCCGAGACGACGGGAATATAGGAGACTTCGCCCGTTGCCTTGAACCGGGCCTCGGCCTCGCGAGAGCGGCTTATGCGCGCCTCCGCCGTATCGCCCACATACATCCTCGCCACCTCGGGCGTCAGATAATGTCCGGCAACGATGGCGAGCGCCTTCACACGCGGGTCGAGGCTAGCGGCCTCGATACCCCAGTTCACGCCCTGGCAGATGGCGAGGATGAAGATGCGCTCCGGGTCGACGTCGCCGCGGGCGATCAGGAAGTCGACGGAGGCGCGCAGGTCGTCGATCTTCGCCGCCCCGCTTTCGTGCCGGCGCGGCTCGCCCCCGCTCTCGCCGTGGTGGCGCGGATCGAAGACGAGGGTGACGTAACCGTCGCGTACGAGGCGTGAGGCATACTGGATCGGGGACTGCTCTTTCACGAAGGCGACCGGGCCGATGACAATGATCGCTGGCTTGCGGCCGGGACCGGCTGGCGTGAACAAGTTGCCAACCACCTCCGTACCCTCGCTCAGGTATGTAACGCGCTCGACCGAGTAGCGTGGGGTCTCAAGCCGTCGATGCGGCCCCCAAGGTTGCGTCTCGAACGGACCGCTTAGGGTGGCGGCTGGACGGCTCGCGGCCGGTCCGCCCGCCTGAGCGAGAGCAGGCACGCTCGCGAGTGTGGTGGTCGTGGCGATGGCAAGGGCAAGTGCGGGGGCGGTGTGCATGGGGCATCTCCTGGTTGGCCCCCAACTTATCCATGCGGTTGTATTCGGAAAACGCCGCAGCTAGCATGCTCAACATGCGCGAACCGGATGCACAACTCGACCAGATTGACTTGAAAACCCTGCGCATGCTCGCGGCACTCCTCGACACTGCGAGCGTCACTCAGTCCGGTGAGATGCTGGGCTTGAGCCAGCCTGCCGCGAGTCGTGCTGTTGCGCGCCTTCGGCGGGCGCTGGGCGATCCGCTGCTCGTTCGCACCAGCAAGGGGTACGCGCTGACTGCCCGAGCCGAGGCGCTCAAGCCCCGCGTGGCCGACGCTCTGGCTGCGATCGGGCTGATGTTCGAGGGAGGCGGCTTCGATCCTGCAACGGCGCGGCGCACCTTCCGCATCGCCGCAACAGACTACGGCTCAGTGACAGTGTTGGGCCGGCTTGCCGCGCAGGTCGCGCGTGATGCGCCGCGCGTGTGCCTCGACGTGGTGCCCTTCGGATCCAACACGTTTTCGGACCTTGAGAGCGGCGGCCTCGACTGTGCACTCGATGCCGACGAGGATCTCCCGCCGGACTTTCACTATCGCGAGTTGTTCCGGGACGATTACGCCTGTCTTGCCCGGCGAGGTCATCCTGCCCTTTCGAAGCGGGGAAACATTCTGGAGCGCATTGCCGCGTCGCCCCAGGCAATCATGATGTATCCCGAAGGCAACCGATTGCTTCCCGACGAGGTGCTGCGGGAGCTTGGGGTTGTGCCGACCATGACAACTTTGCGCACGCCTTACTTCTTGTCGATACCCTGGATAATCGCCGAGACCGATCTCGTCATTTGCGTCCCCCGGCGCGCGGCCGAGAGGCTTGCAAGTATCGCGGGACTTGAAGTTCGGCCACTGCCGAACAGCCCAAGCATCTCTTTCCGCCTGATCTGGCACGAGCGGATGCACCGTGACCCTGGCATGCGATGGATCAGGAGCCTCATCCGCTTCTAGGGCGCAGTTTCGTTCACGTTACTCGTTTCCGCTATCGAAGCCTTCTCGATCTCGTGCTTGAGGTCGCCCCGGGCGACGTGAACCATGGAGGCGGAGGGGCTGCGCGTCATGCGCTACAGCGCTGACGGTCTTTTTTTCAGCCGGTCGGTGATGCCACTATCATTGGAGATTGCAAAAATATCGACCGATCGTTGTCGATAGTCGCTGAAACCGGACAGAATCCAAATCGGCGAAATTTGCTTTTGAATTCAAGAGCGCGAATTTCTGACGGATCGGTGAGACGGTTCTTCATCGGGCACAGAAAAAATTGCGGCGAAAATTCAGCGCGTTATCATCATTTAAAACAATCGAGTGGGAGTGAGGCAGGACGATGCAATACTTCGCGCACCTAAGTCGGGGTGAGGCTGCCGTGCTCCAAAATTCGTCTCTGGCGGCGGAACGCCTCGGCGATTGCGCTTGAGACGGCTCTGATGCGGGCGGCGCGCCGCATGTCCTGATGCACGATCAGCCACAGCACGCGTCGTGCCGGCGCCCTGTCGGGCCAAACGCGGACCAGATCCGGCGCGGAATCGCCGAGAAAGCAGGCAGCTTCGGCAATGCCCGCTTTGCTCGCCGCGGCTCGAAGCTGGATGAGAGGGTTGTCGCAGCGAAGCGCTATCCGCGCACCTTCGAGCGACTCGCCCATGAAAGGCTTCATCGCGGTTGGCGGCGCTGTGAAGGTGATCAGGTCGAAATCCGCCAATCCCTGGCCCTGCTTCGGGACTCCTGTGCTCGCCAGGTAGTGCTTCGACGCGTAAAGTGAGAAGGCGACTTCGCCTAACTTGCGACAAACGAGGTCCGAAGCCGACGGCCGGCTAAATCTGATCGCAAGGTCGGCCTCGCGGCGCGCGATGTCGAGCGAGCGAACGCCGGCGATCAAATCCACACGCAGCTCTGGATGGGTTTCGCGCAGCGCCGCAATGGCAGGCGCTACCAACTGATAGGCGAGCGCCTCGGTCGTGGTTATCCGAACCGAGCCCGTGAGCAGCGCGTCGCGTCCGGCGACAATGCGCTCAAGATCCATGGCGGCGCTCTCCATTGTCGCGCATTGGCGCAGGATGGCCTCCCCGGCCGACGTGGTCACAAAGCCATCCGGGGTCCGGTTCAGCAGTGTCACCCCGAGCCGCTCCTCGAGCAGCGCAACCCGCCGCCCAACCGTCACATGACCCACGCCCAAGGCACGGGCAGCTCCCGACAGGCTGCCGGCGCGCGCTACGGCCAGGAAGAAGCGTACGTCATCCCACTGCCAGGTCATGGGCATCATCATCCCTGTTCATTTGTGAACACCATATGTGAACAAATCGATGAGGCAAACGACATCTCGAGCTTCTATGTGAACGGCCAGAGCTCGGACGCCAAAACAGCGCAAGTCACCAAGAATGCAGCCAGCGAGCGGCCACCTGGAAGGAAGCCCGCAATGATCGCAGAAAAGAGAACGGCGAACCCCCTCCGTCACGTCGTCTTTGCACTCGCCCTGACGCTGATGGGAGCTACGTCCATCACATCCGCTGTCAAGGCTCAGACCTTCTCGCCCACAGCCACCGGCGTGATCGTCATCCTTGGCGTGAAGGCCGGTGTCGCGCGCGAACAGGTGATGGCCGTCATGCCTGCTGAAATCCGGGCGACCGTGCAGCTCTATCTCAGTGGCAAGATTCGCCAATGGTATTCGCGTGGCGATGGCCGTGGAGTCGTCTTGTTGCTGGATACAAAGGACGTCGCCGAGGCGCAGACGATCATGGAAGGCCTGCCGCTGGGCAAGGCAAATCTCATGGACCAGGAGTACATCGCAGTCGGTCCACTCGTGCCGCTCGGTTTGCTCATGGCCAATCCCGCACCAGCGCAATGAAGGAGTCATGGTGATGCCGAAGCTGCAGCCGAGCGACGATGAAGGGAGCAGCGCAATACGAGACACGACGCTATCGCGACGCGACATGCTTTGGGCGGCAGGCGCGCTCACCGTCGGTGCCGCGTTCGCGGAGCGGTCAAGCGCCGCCACCCCCGAATCGAGCGGGGCCAGCGCTCAGTCGACATCTTGGCCGGATTCGACGATGCCCGAGGTGACGCATCGCATGATCGAGACGAACGGCATCCGTTTGCACGTTGCCGAGCAGGGTGACGGTCCGCTCATCATCCTCTGCCACGGCTTTCCCGAGTGCTGGTATTCCTGGCGGCATCAGCTCCCGGCGCTGGCGAAGGCCGGGTTCCGTGCGGTGGCACCCGACTTGCGCGGCTATGGGCACAGCGACCGTCCGGAGGAGGCGGAGAAGTATACGATTCTCGATGACATCGGCGACATCGTGGGTCTCGTCGATGGTCTGGGTGCTAAGCAAGCGGTGATCGCCGGCCACGACATCGGCGCCGCGATAGCATGGCAAACGGCGCTTCTGCGCCCCGACATCTTCCGGGCCGTCATCGCTCTCAGCCCACCGTTCCGGCCGCGCGCGTTTGGCAGTTCGGGGCCACCAACGACGCTCATGCCGCGGACCAAAGATGCGGTGTTCTACCAGCTCTTCCTCCAAACCCCCCAGGCTGAAGTGGCTCTCGGGAAGGACTTGCGGCGCACATTCCGTGGTCAGTTCTACTCGCTCTCGGGTGACAGGCCGCCGGGCGGCGGGTTTGCTGGCGGGATGATGCCCCGCCAGGGTGCTTTGTTATCCGATCCGGCATCCTTGCCGGCTTGGATCACGGATTCGGACATCGATGTTTATGTCGAAGCATTCACGCGGAGCGGGTTTCACGGTCCGCTCGCCTGGTGGCGCAACATTGATCGCGGCTGGGAGCTCATGGCCCCCTTTGACGGGACGGCGGTATCTGTCCCGGCGCTCTACATCGTGGGCGACCGCGACTTCGTTGCTACTGCGTTTGAACAGGCCATAGCCAAGCAGTCGAGCTTCGTTCCCAAACTCCGACCGCCAGTCATGCTCGCGGCTTGCGGCCATTGGACCCAGCAGGAACGTGCGGCTGAGGTCAGCACCGCGATGATCGACTTCCTTCGGAGCATGTAGGCGAAGTTCGCGAAAACCGCCTGAAGGCTGAGAGTAACCTTGCAATGACCGATGCACTTGAATCTCCGGCCGTTGGAGGTTGTCGTCGGTAATTTTTCCGTCGTGAGGACGTAATCCAGCATCTCTCTCATCGCGCCGCGCTCATAGATAGCGGGTTACGCTTTTGCCAACCCGCCCTACGAAATTACGATGTTGAGCCGCTTACCGCATTTCGCGCCAGCGCATCGGCAGGATGCCATTCTGCCTGAAACTGTCGAGGAAGCGGAAGCGAGCGGCTTGCGGATTGGGGCGGGCTTGGATCGTTGTGTCGAGGATCTGCACGACGTCGTTCTCATCATAGAGGGGCCAAGCTGGCAGACCGGATCCGTTCGGATCCCCGTGCGTCGCGAAATTCACCCAATAGCTCATCATCGTCCGCGCCAGAGCGCGGTCCTCCTCAGCCGGTGGCGTTGTACTGCCGATCACTTGTTGCGGTGTCAGTGTGCCGAAGACGAAGGGGATCTCGGTGACGTGCGAGGCGATGGGCGTGTAGGGCGACGTATAGCTGAACAGGTAGCCGTAGACGGGCGCACGCCTGCCGCGTCGATGTAGCCGCAGCCATTGCCAGACCTGCTCGCTGATCACATAGTCGCCCGTGAGTGCAGCCGCGGAAGCCTTGGCCTCCGCGTCGGTCCCGGCCGGGTAGACCTTCAGGAAATCGGCCATGCGCTCCTTGCCGAACATCTTCTCGGCCGCGGCGAGAAAGGCGGGCGCCGACTGATCGGGGAGTGATTGCGCAGGGAAAGGGAATTCCTCGGCGATATTCCAACCCGCCAGCAAGGGGATGTGCATCTGTTTGCCGCGCAGGAATCGCCGAGCAGGCACGTCCGGCACCACATAGCGATCGATACTCGGTGAGAATGCCGCAACGACGGGGCTGGTCTTGAAGCTCCACGGCGCGGCTGCATTCAACAGGGCGGCCGGCATGGTGCGCAAAGCTGCGATGGATGCATCGCCCTGTTGCCGGGCGAAAGCGATGCCGCGCGCGCGGGATTCTTCGAAACCCTGGAGTGGTCCGTGTTTGCCATCCCAGAATGCGCCGCTCTGTCCAATGGCCTTGTGAAACAGTCCATGTGCGAGCGGGGAGGCCATCAAAATGCCGACGGCCATGGCACCGGCGGACTCGCCGAACAGGGTGACGTTGTCGGGATCACCGCCGAAGCCGGCGATGTTGGCCTTGATCCAGCGTAGTGCTGCCAGTTGATCCTGCAGGCCGTAGTTGCCTGACGGCGCCTCCGTATCGAGATAGGGATGGGCGAAAAAGCCGAAGACGCCGAGGCGATAATTGAAGCTGACGACGACGACACCCTCGGCTGCCAACGCGCCGCCGTCGGTGGCGGGGTTGGCCGAGGAGCCGAATTGAAAGCCGCCGCCATGAATCCACACCATCACTGGCCGCTTCTCGTCCGCGCGCTTCGCTGCGGTCCAGATGTTGAGATAGAGGCAATCCTCGTCGCGCGGTCCCGGCCGATGGTCATTTTCGAGTGCTGAAAGACACCCCGCGCCAAAGACAAGCGCATCGCGCACGCTGCCCCAGGGCGCCGGGGGCTGCGGTGCACACCAACGCAGAGGTCCGACCGGGGGTGCTGCGTAGGGAATGCCCTTGAACGCCAGCACGCCGCTCGCATCCCGTCGGAGACCTCGCACGAGACCTGCTTGCGTGCGGACCTCACGTCCGAGCTCGGCTGCTTTCGAGGTCATGAAGCCATGCATGGTCGTCTCTCTTGATCGCGTGAGCGCCTGGCCGCCGCCAGACAGGTTCAGGCGGCAACCTATGGACTTTCGCCCCTGCTGAATTTAGATATTCAGCCAATCAATTACTAGAAACATGCAATCGTCATGCGGCAGCCTCTTCGCTTTCCGTGGCCGAATCTCGATGTGGACGATCTCTCCGCGCCGGTTATCGCCGTGCGCGTTGACGTTCTCGGATCCAGGGTGGAGGTGCCCGATCACAGGCACCGCAAGGGGCAACTTATCTTCGCGCTGGGAGGCGGCGTCACCTGTCGCGTTCCCAGTGGCCTATGGATGGTGCCACCTCATTGCGGGGTGTGGGTTCCGGGCGGCATGCAGCACAGCAACCTCGCGACAGCCAATGCCCGGCTCTTTTTCGTCTACATCGAGCCGGATATTGTCGACCTGCCGGATCAATGCTGCACGCTTTCGATCTCGCCGCTACTGCGTGAATTGATCGTCGAGTTGTCCGATCAGGTTGCAGATGATGAGGCGAGGGTGGACCTCCTGGCGAGCGTCCTTCTGCGTGAGCTACCCCGCATGCCCGTTCAGCAGTTACATCTGCCGCTCTCGCCCGAGCCGCGGTTGAAGCGGATTGCTGCAGCGCTGGCGGAAGACCCGTCCGACCGCAGCACCCTGGCCGAATGGGCCAATCGCGTCGCCCTCAGCGAGAGCAGCCTCGCACGCCTCGTCGCCAAGGAAACGGGGCTGACCTTCGGGCGCTGGCGTCAGCAACTGCACCTGATCGTAGCTATACGAGAGCTGACCTCCGGTGCGAGCGTGCAGCAGGTTTCGGCCGATCTCGGTTATGAATCCGTCGCGGCCTTCATCACGATGTTCAAGAAGGCGCTTGGGAGACCGCCGGCAAAATATCTCGCCAGTATCGCTGATGCCGGTTCTGCGATCGTCGATTGAAGAGGGGGGCGACAATCAACAGTGAATCGAACCCATTGCGATTGAGAAGCGGAATCGATGGTTATCGCTTCGCTCCACCCATCCTGCGAGCTTACATACCGAGTGCCATCGCGATGCGCGATGCGAGTAGCTTAAACATGAAGCCTGGAGAATAGCCGCGATAGCTTGGCAAATCGTCTGCAGGTGCAACGCCATCCGGCTTGAATTTCGTGCAAATCCGGAGCTGCAGTGGCGGGAGTTCTCCTTGAAATCTCGCTCTGTATGCTGAGACCCAGTGCGGGCCTGTATCGAAATTCATGAACATCGCCGAGTTGCAGCACGCAGCGACAACCCTGTTTGTCGCCGAACTTTGCTTGAGTTTGTAACGCCTCAGCAGGTCGGCTCCCTTGGAGCACTCGATGCGGTCTTTTCGATAGAGGATATATGCCGTCCCGCCATCGGGATCGCGTACGGCGCCAGCATTTGGCAAAGCTTCGATCTGTTCGGCTCCCTTTTGGCAGTCGTCGCAATAACACACGTTGCTTACGATCGGGCTGCCGAACGCTTTGAGTTCGACGCTGCCGCAGGAGCACGTTGCGATCATGGTGGGGGAGCGTGTCATCTGCTGGCGATCACCATACGGTTGCCCTCGCAGTCGCGAAATTCAGCGACCGTGCGCCCGGGTTGCCAGGGAGCCTCCATTGGTTCCGTGACGATTTCCACGCCGCGCGTCTTGAGTCTCTCGACCGTCGCTTCGACGTTTGCATCCACCAGCACGAGCACGGGTTCGGCGGACGGCGCCGGATCCTTGCGCCTAACGAAATGCAGCGTCGTTTCGGCGTCTGCAAATTTAAGTTCGATCCATCGCCATCCGTCCCGTCCCATGGGCTGATCGGCGACGGCGCGGCAGTCGAAATGAGCGACGTAGAAGGCTTTGGCCCGCTCCTGGTCTAATACTGGAAGCTCGGCAAACTGAACGTGCATTATCGACCCCTCACATTGCGTCCGGGCTGCAGGCAAACTAGACTGTCTAGTACCGATATCAAACTAGACTGTCCAGTTCCATACGTCAATCGAGCAAATGGGTATGACCACGACGCCGTCAGCAGGTGCTTCAAGAGAGTTCGAAGAGCAGGGCCGCTCGGCGCGAAAGCGGCGGGCGATCATCGACGCAGCTACGGAAGTCTTCCTGCAAAAAGGCTATCTGGCCACGAATATGGATGAGATCGCGGCGCTCGCGGCCGTATCGAAGCAGACAGTCTACAAGAATTTTCCCGGCAAGGAAGCGCTGTTCGTGGAGATCGTGAGAAGTGTGAGCACCCGAGCCGGGGATAAGGTCCACAACGAGATGCCGGACATAGCCGCGGGCGAAGATATTTCCGAATATCTTGAGCGCTATGCGTACCGACAGCTTACTGTCGTGCTGACGCCGCGCGTCATGCAACTACGCCGTCTGGTGATTGGTGAGGTCGGCCGCTTCCCCGAACTGGCGAAGACTTTGTTCGATGACGGACCCAGGCGCGCGATGGCGGTGCTCGCATCGTTGTTCAAGCGCTTGGCCGATCGTGGCCTGCTGGCGATCGATGATCCGGCTGTCGCCGCCTGCCAGTTCAATTGGTTGGTTATGGCGGAGCCATTGAATCGGGCAATGCTGCTCGGTGACGAGGCGATTCCCAAGCCGGCGGAGCTCCGACGTCACGCTGCGGCCGGCGTGCGCACGTTCCTCGCAGCATACGGCAAGACGCGCGGGCGAAAGCGGTGAGCGGATCCGGTTGTGACTGGAAGCATGTAGGACGGGTAGAGCGAAGCGAACCCATAGACGCGGCAGCTTCGGCGTGAGAGAAGAATTGCGGTGACGGTGCAGTCAGCCTCCGTGGATCGGGAATGGTAGTGCCGAGGGTGTTACGGTAACCCGGATGAACTTGCTGAATCTGTGATGGGAAAGGTGCCTTGAAATGTCCACGAATAGCTCTGCCGATCTGAACAGGCCCGGAGGAAACTATGTGCCGGTCATCATTCACAATGGACTGGCCTATGTGAGCGGCCAGTTGCCGCGCCGTGGCGAGGATCTCCTTTGTTCCGGCAAGGTCGGTGCAGATGTCGATGTTAAGGCTGCCCAGGAGGCTGCCGCTTTCTGCGTTGATCTCTGCATAGCCGCCGTCAGCCATGCCGCGGGCGGCGAGGAGAAGATCGTTCAGGTCCTGAAGGTCGTCGGATATGTCGCCTCGGCACCGGGATTCATCCAACAGTCGCAAGTCATGAACGGAGCTTCGGACCGACTCATCGAACGGCTCGGGGAGCGGGGTCGCCACGCGCGCACCTCTATCGGGGTCGCCGAGTTGCCGAGAGGCGCGCCCATCGAACTGGAGATGGTCGTCGCCGTTCGATGATGAGGCCTAAGACCAGCCGCCGTTTGAAAGCAGCGAGATATCTGACGGCGGGCGGTCGAAATCGCTTCACTCTACCCATCCTGCGATCGCCAACTATCCCCGCGAGGTCTTCTCAAACCGCTTGATCAGTCGCTCTCGCTTCAGCCGCGACAGCCGCTGGATCCAGAACATCCCGTTGAGCTGATCGATCTCGTGTTGGTGGCAGACGGCGCGCAGGGCCTCCGACTCCTCGGTCTGCATGTTGCCGTCGAGATCCTGATAGCTGATCCGCAAGCGGGCGTGGCGCTGGACCTCGTCGTTGACGCCGGGCATGGAGACGCTACCTTCGCGATGCAGGATCATCTCGGGTGACGCCCATTCGATCTGTGGATTGACGTAGGTCCGCGCGCCGTCCTTGGGGTCGAGCTCGAGCACCACGACGCGCAAGGGGATGCCGATATGCGGCGCCGTGATGCCGATGCCGGGCGCAGCGCGCATCGTCTCCAGCAGATCCGCTGCAAGCTCCCGCAGGCCGGCGTCGAAAGCGGTCACGGGCCGGGCCGGGATCGCGAGCCGGCGGTCGGGATAGCGGACGATGGGACGAATGGTCATGCAGGCTCCTAACACTTGCCGGCGTCGATCAGCGAACAACATCGCAGGCTATGCTGCGGTCGGTGCACTTTACTTTTTCGTCTCGGCGGCATGGCTCGCTGTCAGCGAGTGGCGCCGCAGCGCAGCGATGTGAGGCCTCGCCGTTTCCGTTCACTGGCCCGGATACGGCGTGCCGTCCTTGTGCAGGAACCGGCCGTCGGACGCCGGGCTCATCATGTCGATGTCGGAGCAGGTGATGAGATCGTCGGGCGAGCGCGAGCCGACTTCGAGATAGACCGCCGTCGCGTCCGACCTGTTGATCATGTGATGGCCGTTGCCGCTGCCTTTCGGGAAAGCGGCGCAATCGCCGGCGCGCAGCACCGTTTCGCCGTCATCTTCGATCAACGTTACTTCGCCTTCGAGCACATAGACGAACTCGTCCTCGTGCGAGTGCCAGTGGCGCTGGCTCGACCAGTTGCCTGGCGGCAGACGCATGAGATTGATCCCGAAATCCCTGAGTCCACCGGCATTTCCGAGCCGCTGCCGGATGCGGTCGGCGCATGGCGCGCTGAATTCAGCCGGATATCCGGATCCCTTGCGTTGCGGAACAGTTGAGATGTCGATCTTGGGCATGGTTTCTCCTGCCGTTTCGTGCCGACTTATCCAGCTTACTCGCCCTTGATGAAGCTGCAGCGGTAACAATCAAGACCTGCGTGCACGCTGGGTCTTGCTCGATCCCCGCGGGTTCGCTGCGCCTCGCGGTACATCGGCGCCGCGATATCTCACGTGCTCGATAAACGCGCGCAGTTTGGGCAGGACCTGACGTTTCCCCGGATAGTACAGAAACACCCCTGGCCCGGTCACGGCAAACGGCGTCAGCAGCGCCTGCAGCCGTCCCTCGGCAATCGGCGCCCTCGCGAGCGGACCGGGCACCTGCGCAAGGCCAACGCCTTGGATTGCGGCGCCGAGCAGCGTGGCATAGTCGTGCGCGATGAGCGGGCCTGTCACGATCGCCTCGACGGACTTGTTGCCATCCACGAAAGGCCAGGGTGCGATCGATCCGTTGGCGCGGCGCAGGCGCAGGCAGGCGTGCTGGCGAAGATCGTCGATGCGTTGCGGCCGCTTCCGCCCGCGCAAATAGTTGGGGCTGCCGACCACCATGAACGGGAACGGCTGCGTCAGCCGCACCGCGATCATGTCGGGCGCGATGAGCTGGCCGAGACGGATGCCTGCATCGAAGCCGGCTGCGGCAAGATCCACCATCTCCTCGCTTGCGGCGATCTCCACCTCGATCTCGGGATAGGCCTGGCAGAAGGCAGCGATCACCGGCTCGAGGATCAGTGGCACGACCGATCGGGGCACGGCGAGGCGTAACAGCCCGGCTGGCCGCTGGCCGAGGTCGCGCGCGGCTTCGCTGGCGGCAACGAGCTCCTCGAAGGCGGGTTTTGCGCGCGACAGGAAGCGCTCGCCGGCCTCGGTCAATCCGACGCTCCGCGTCGTGCGGGTGAACAGCGCCGCGCCGATGCGGGCCTCGAGCGTGCGTACCGCCTGGCTCATCGCCGAAGGTGTCACGCCGAGCTCGGCGGCCGCGCGCCGAAAATTGCGGTGCCTGGCAACGGCGAGAAAAGCCTCGACGCCGTCGAGCGCACCCTGCCTGATTGTGAAGTCTTGCTTCATAGCCCGTCGACATTATCGCGGATAGTCGCGCGGCGGAAGCGGCCGTATGTCTGGGACAGAACCCAAGGAGGGTCGCGACATGCCCCGAGTAGAACACCATCAGCAGTCCCCCCGGCAAGCTTCCGAGAAGGATGTGATCGGTATGCATCGCCGAGCCTTTCTGGCTGCCGGCGCAGCCGCGACAGTGCTCGCCGGCAGCCGTACAGCCCTCGCGCAGAACCAGCCGGTGGATGCGCCCGCTCCGATGAGCGAGGCAGCGATGCCCAGCACGGTCAAAGTCGACCGGCTGGATGGCTCAATTCTGCTGATCGGCATCGATCGGCAGCAGTCGAACCGTATCGACTTTTCAGCCTTCATCGGCTTGGGCCGTGCGTACTATTTGCTCGATCACGATGACGCGTTGCGCGTCGGGGTGCTCTATGCCCAAGGCCCCGACTTTGTAGGAGGGATCCTCGATCCCGCAACCTGGGCACCAGTCCTGCGCACCGGTCGCTTCCCGGAAACCCGCGAGTTCGTCAATCCGATCGGTACGGTGCCACCGCGCCGGGAGAAGCCGGTCGTCGTCGCCGTTCAGGGCAAGACCCAGGGGGCAGGCCACGAGCTTTTCCTCGCGGCCGATGTCCGGGTTGCCGCCAGCGATACCGTATTCGGCCAGGGAGAAGTGAACCGAGGTCACTTCCCGGCCGGTGGCGCAACAATCAGATTCGTCCGCGAGGCAGGTTGGGGCAATGCGATGCGTTACATGTTGACCGGCGATGATTGGGGGGCCGACGAAGCCTACCGTCTCGGTCTCGTTCAATACGTGACCCCGCCCGGCAAGCAGCTCGATCGCGCGATCGAGGTGGCGCGCAAGATCGCTACGGCAGCCCCGCTCGGCGTTCGAGCGACCCTCGGTTCAGCGAATCGTGCCCTCTTCGATGGTCAGGAAGCCGCCTTCACGGCGCTGCTCCCCGAACTTGGTCGACTGGCGCAGAGCGACGACCACCAAGAATATTTCCGAGCGCTGCAGGAAAAGCGCGCTCCCGCCTACCGTGGCCGCTGATGGCGGTCGAGGAAACCCCGACGCGAGGAGCTTCGCAATGACAGAAGTATTGGATGGCGTGCGCGACCACTATCGCGCAATCGGCCTCACCGAGCGGCTGAAGACAGCGCTCGCATCCTTCGGGCCAGAGGAACAGCGGCTCACGCCGCAGCAACTCGCTGCCCTCGACCAGTTTCACACGCGCGGGCTCGCAGCGACTGCCGACCTTGCGAAGCTCGCTGGAGTCACGGCCGAGATGTCGGTTCTCGACGTCGGCGCGGGCATTGGCGGGCCGGCACGCTTTCTCGCGTCAGCTTATGGCTGCCGGGTGATCGGCGTCGATCTCAGCGATCCCTTCATCGATGCCGCCCGCTATCTGACAGCGCGCACAGGACAGAGCGAGCGCGTGTCGTTCGAGATCGCCAGCGCGCTGGAGCTGCCGTTTGATGACGGTCGTTTCGACCTCGCATGGCTCCAGCATGTCGCCATGAACATTCCTGACCGGACGCGGCTTTATCGTGAGATACGGCGCGTGCTGAAGGTTGGGGGTAGGTTTGCGACCTTTGACGTGGTCGTGTCGGACAGCCGCGAACCGCACTATCCGGTGCCGTGGGCGCGAACGCCGGCAACGAGCTTTCTGCTGTCGGCCGTTGCCACGCGCGAGGCGGTCGAGGCGGCCGGCTTCCGCACGCTTGTCTGGCTGGACGACACCGAAGCCGCCAAGGCTTGGGCTGCCCAGCTCCGCGCGTCCGGGCCGCCGCCGTCGCCAAATCTCGGCGTGGTCATGGGGCCGGACTTCGCCCAGCTCGCCGCCAACCTGGGACGCAATATCGGGGAAGGCCGGCTCGGCATCCTGACTGCTGTGTTCGAGGCCGCACCGACCGACTCCTGAGAGGATGCCAGATGTCGCCGGCAACCATCTTCCAAATCCATCTCGCGCTTGGTTACGTGCCGTGGCTGCTTCTCTTCGGTGCGTATGGGTGGCCCTGGCTCAAGTCGATGGAGCCGGTCGAGGCGCAGCGCGCCATTGCCGCTCTTCACAGCTTCCGCTTCTTTGGGCTTGTCTTCCTGGTCCCCGGTGTGGTCGGGCCGCATCTGCCCGCCGGGTTCGCCACCACGGCCGCCTACGCCGATTTCGCAACCGGGCTATTGGCCATGCTGGCGTTTGTCACGGTAAGGCTGCGTGCGCTGTTCTGGCCGTTCGTCGTTGCCTTCAATCTCGTCGGGGCAGGCGACATCCTCGTCGACTACTATCATGGCATTCAGCTTGGCCTTCCGCCGCAGGCGGGGGAGTTGGGGGGCGCCTACGCGATCCCGATCATCTATGTGCCGCTGCTGATGATCACGCACGCGGCTGCGTTCTATTTGCTGGTGTATTCCGCCGATCGGCAGGCGTCTGCGGCGTGATGAGATCGCGTGCGGCTGATGATGACATCGTGCCGGTGTTTTGTCCGACGTGTCAAATTGCTTCCAGCCATCGTAAGTCGTTGATCCGGCAGATGCCGGCTACTTTGCATGGGGTTGTTTTCGAGATTTTTGTCTGGGGCCCAAAGCCTCAAGTCGGCTGGTTCATCCGCAGTCCTGGACATCGATCCATCATTGACAATGAATTCGGTTACAAGAAATCCGAAATAGTATGGGTGTTTCGCCTGACCCCCGCGGAACCCGCGCACAAAATTATTTCGTGTCCGATTGTTGCCGGTGTCGGCCCCCGCCGTTCCCATTCGTCTTCCACCCAGACAGACCTGACGGGAGACCAAAATGACCCCTTTCCCTTATCGCTGGGTGATCGTCGCCGCGGGCGGCTTGCTCGGCTGCGTCGCCATCGGCGGCATGTTTTCGCTACCGGTGTTCCTCCAGCCGATCGCCAAGGATACCGGCTGGTCGGTGACCGGCATCTCCAGCGCGATGACGATCGGCTTTCTGGCGATGGCCTTCACCAGCATGGTCTGGGGCACGCTGTCGGACCGGTTCGGACCGCTGCCGGTGGTGCTGACGGGGTCGACGGTGCTGGTCCTGAGCCTGTTCGCGGCGAGCCATGCGACGTCACTGCTCGCGTTCCAGTTCGTCTTCGGCCTTTTGGTCGGCGCCTCCTGCGCGGCCATCTTCGCGCCGATGATGGCGACCGTCACCGGCTGGTTCGATACCCATCGGAGCCTCGCCGTGTCGCTGGTGTCGGCCGGCATGGGCATGGCGCCGATGACGATGTCGCCGCTCGCGGCCTGGCTCGTCTCCAACCATGACTGGCGCACTTCGATGCAGATTGTGGCGCTGGTGGTCGGCGCCATCATGATCCCGGTCTCGCTCCTCGTCCGCCGTCCGCCCGCGCTCGCGCATGCGCCGGCCGCGGTGTCGGGCGAGGGCGCGCCGCAAGCCGAGATGTCGATGGGCGAGGCGCTGCGCTCGCCGCAATTCCTCATCCTACTCGCGACCAACTTTTTCTGCTGCGCCACTCATTCCGGTCCGATCATCCACACCGTCAGCTATGCCGTGAGCTGCGGAATCCCGCTGATCGCTGCGGTGACGATCTACAGCGTCGAGGGTTTTGCGGGCATGGGCGGCCGCATCGCCTTCGGGCTCCTCGGCGATCGCTTCGGCGCCAAGCGCGTGCTGGTCTCGGGTCTGCTGTTGCAGGCGTTCGGCGCGCTCGCTTATGTCTTCGCGCATCAGCTCACCACGTTCTACGCGGTCGGGGCCGTCTTCGGCTTCATCTATGCCGGCACGATGCCGCTCTACGCGGTGCTGGCGCGCGAAAACTTTCCGCTGCGAATGATGGGCACGGTGATCGGCGGCACGGCGATGGCCGGCAGCCTCGGCATGGCGACCGGTCCGCTCGCCGGCGGCCTGATCTACGACGCGTTTTCGAGCTACGCCTGGCTCTATATCGGCTCCTGGGCGATGGGCCTCGGCGCGTTCCTGATGGCGATGATGTTCAGGCCGTTTGCGAAGCCGCAAGGCGAAGTGGCGCCGGTGGCGGCGTGAGAAAGGAAGCCGTCATTCCGGGGGCGATGCGGAGCATCGAACCCAGAATCTCGCGGCACAACTTGTGGATTCCGGGTTCGCGCTGTTGCGCGTCCCGGAATGACGGGAAAGCGACGCCGAACTTCAAAGCCGCTTTTCGAAGAACAAATCCGGGTAAGGATCGTCGTTGAAGCGCGGGATCTCGCTCCAGCCGGTCCTGCGGTAGAGCTGGCCGGCTTCCGGCAGCGCGCTGTTGGTGTCGAGCCGCAGCAGCGCGATGCCGAGTTCGCGCGCGGCTGCCTCAGTTGCATCCATCAGGCGCCGGCCGAGGCCGAGTCCGCGCGCAGCGGGCGCGACCCACAGCCGCTTGATTTCCGCGTAGCCGTGGTCCGTGCCCTTCAGCCCGACACAGCCGATCGGCAGCGTGTCCGACATCGCGACGATGAACGTTCCCCGCGGGCGGCGCATGTCGGCGGCATCGGGATCACGCGACAGCGTGACGTCAAAGCCCTGTTTGAAGCGGCGGCCGAGCTCAGCGTAGTACTCGCCGAGGCAATAGCGTGCCTCATCGCTGCGCGGATCGATCTCGTCCAGCGCGATGCGGTCGCGCGTCAGCGCGGACGCGATCAGGTCCATCGCCGCGAGCAGGGCGTCCGCTTGCGAATGACGGCCTATGAAGTCCTCTGCCTGTGCATTCGAGAGCGCCTCATAGGCGGCGAACTCGCGCCGGCCCGCGCGCGTCAGCTTCGCGACGCGGCGGCGTGCGTCATCCTCATGCGCCGTGGTCTCGATCAGCCCTTCGTCCTCGAGGCTGCGCAAGAGCCGGCTCATCAGCCCGGAATCGAGGCCGAGATAATCGCGGATCTCCGCGACGTCGAAGCGTCCATGCCCGATCGCGTTCAGCACGCGCGCCGCGCCCAGCGGCCGGCCGCGCCCGAGGAACGACGTATCGAGCGCGCCGACGGCGGAGGTGACGGCACGGTTGAAGCGGCGAACGCGGGAGACGGGGTCGAGCATATATCTGACTTTAGTCAGATATTATTTTCAGGTCAATCGGGCTGGGGCGGCGCCTCAGCTCGGTAACGATGCACCGGCCTGTTCCTTCACGATGTAGTCGGCATACCAGTCCGGCCAGTTGTCATCGTACTTGCCGCCGGTGCGCTTCTCGTGCTCGCCATGCGCGACCGCCGCGCGGCGCAGCGCGCCTGCGAGATCGGCGGTCGATTTGAATGTCGTGTCGGCCTCGACACGGCCGGGCAGGCGCGTCGTGATCTCCTGAAGCAGCCAGCCATTGCCGTCGGGATCGCGGAATGAGGCGAAGGAGCGATAGCTGCCGCGCGCAGGATCCGGGCCGCTCACGCGACGCGAGCCGGAGATGTAGGGTTCGTCCGGGCCAGTATGCGTGTCGCCGCTGCCGTGAAAGACCTCGCCGACCTCGATGCCGCGGGCAACGAGCTCGTCACGGGCCGTCTGGACGTCGGACACGATCAGGTACAGGCCCTGCGCGGAGCCGGGCGCTGCCGCCGTGACGTTCCTGCCGAAGATGACCGAGGCGTTCGAGCCCGGTGGGGTGACCTGGATCACGCGCCAGCCGTCGTCCGAGGCGAAGTCGGCATCGAGCCGCCAGCCGAGCTTCGCGTAAAACGCCTTGGCGCGATCGACGTCGGACACCGGCACGACGACGATCTCGAGCTTGAAGTCGATGCTGCCCGGTTTCGGCGCCTCGGCAGCCTTGCTGTTCTCGGTGATGGCCATGGAGTCCTCCCTGATGTCGGTGAACCGGCGATGCGCATCTTGCGCGCCAAATGTGTCAGCTTGCGTGATGCCGCAATCAGAATAGCGCGCGCGACGCCGTTCGTCCGCAAAGCTGGAGTGCTTCTTGGGGGCGGTCTCTTCGCCACATCAACGGTCGGATGCTACCGCGTCGCCGACAATCAGTGCGCGATCAATGCGTTGCTACGTCCGTGGGACGGGGACGCCCGCCGACCGAGGGCGGCACCGAGCTGTCGCTGAAGGTGGCGCAAAGGCCTCTTCGCTAAAAATGATGCACGCCGAGCGCGGAGAACGCGCCGTCATGGACGTCGTGGCCTTCGCTCGTCGGCTGGCCGAGAAAGCCGAGATGCAGTGTGAGTGGTGGCAGTGCCGCCATCGGTACCGCGCCGGCGGTGTCGAGGCCGCCGATATCGACATCGTGTGTCGCCGCACCGTCATGCGCTGTCGCCAGCGGCGAACTCACGATGTCGGTGACGAGCGCGCTGACCAGATCGGTGGCTGGCGCATGGTCTGCACCGCCTCCGACGGAGTGCAGCAGACCGCCGACGATGCCGGTGACACCATCCACGAGTTGTCCGACTGTCCCGGTCACCGTGGACGTCAGCTCCGTCACGGTCGTGCTCAGGCTGTCCAGCGTATGCGACACCGCCGCGAGCGAGGTGTCGACGAGGTTTGTGATGGTATCGCCAAGCTGGTGGAGGGACGTCGCCGGATCGATCGCGGTGGATATCGCAGCATCGGCGTGGGTGGAGGCGTCTCCGGCGCTCACGGCGTGATCAGACGCGTGGGGAACGCTCGTGGCGTCAGCGTGACTTTCAGCCGCGACCGGCGCGGAGTCGTGGCCCTGCGTTCCGACCGCAACGTCCGCGCCTCCACGGGCGTCCGAGGCGCCGCTGCCCATCGTTGCGTCGGTGTGCAGCACCGGCGCGACATCGTGCGATGCCGGATCGGTCGCATCGGCATGCTGATCGCCGGATGCAGGTTGCTGTTCACTCGGAGCCATTTCGGCGGGCGCAGGCTCGGTCGGGTGCTCGGGTGTCGAGTGGGAATCCGTCGGAAGCGGCTGGGCAGCGATGGCGTCGTGAAGCCGACCCGCGTGAGCCTCGTCCAGGAAGGCGATCAGCGCGGTCATGAACGCGACGGTCTCGTCCGTCGTGATATGGCGCGCCAGCTCCGCCTTCTCGGCGCGGCGGTTGTTCTGCTTGGATGCAGACATCGACCTTGCTCCTCGTCAGCGTTCGCGGAAGGCGCGCGTCAGCTCGTCGCGCAGCGGACCGAACAGATATTCGAACAGCGTCCGCGGGCGCGTCGGCACGATCACCTCGGCCGGCATGCCCGACTGCAATTCGATGCGCGACTTCTTCACGTCCTCCGGCTCGAGCGAGACTTCGACGGCGTAGTAGCCGGGCCCGGACTTGTCGTTGGTGACGCGATCGGCCGAGACCGTTCGCACGATGCCGTAGAGACGGGGACGCTCGATGTAGTTGACGCCGGTCAGCCGGACCTCGGCGCGGCGCCCGACCGTGACGTCGTTGATGTCGGAGAGTTTTAGCTGCGCATCGACGATCAGCGGATTGTCCGACGGCACGATGTCCATGAGCTTGGCGCCGGGCTGGATCACGCCACCTTCGGTGAACACGTCGAGCCCGACCACCGAGCCGGTCGCGGGCGCCCTGATCTCCGTGCGGGTCACGACGTCGGTCGCGGCCTCGATCTTCGGTGCAAGCTCGGCGAGCTTGTTCTCAGTGGAACGGAGCTGATCGGTGATTTCGCTCATCCTCGCGCGTTCGGCCTTGGCGATCTCGAGCTCGTTCTGCGAGATCTGCTGCTGCATGCCGGCGATGGTGGCGCGCTGTGCGCCGATATCGGCCTGCAGCTTGGCGTCCTCGCGCTGGAGCGCCAGGATTCGGGTCTTCGGCGTATAGCCCTGTTCGTACAGGCGCTGCGCACCGCCCATCTCGTCCGACAGCAGCTCGCGCTGCTTCTCGGTGCCGGTGAGCTGGGCCTGAGTGCCGCCGATCTGGGCGTTTAGTTCCGCGATCTTACCCTTGAGCACGGCGGTCTCTGCCTCGAATTGGTGTCTTCGCGCGGCCATCATCGCGATCTCGTTCGCCATCGCCTGGCGCAGCGCGGGCTTCGCGCCTTGCGCATCGACGCCGAAGTCCGGCGCAGTGCGGCCGTCGCGCTCGGCGATCAGCCGCGCCTCCGCAGCGCGTGCCGCATCACGATCTGCAACCAGCACCTCCAGCTTGGCGCGCGGATCGCTGTCGTCGAGCGCAACGAGGAGCTGTCCCTTTTCGACGTGGGCGCCGTCGCGGACTAGAAGCTGGCGGATCACGCCGCCATAGGGATGCTGCACGCTCTGCCGCCGCCCCTCGACCTGAAGATTGCCGCTGGCAATCGCGGCCCCCGAGATCGGAGCAAGCGTGCCCCACAGCGTCATCGCGGATGTGAACGCGCCTACCACGATTGCTCCGACCAGCGCCGGCCGCCCCGGCCGCGCATAGAAGGCGCGCTCGCGGCTGGTGACATAAGTTGCGCCGAGCGTGCTCATGACGCGGTGGCCTTTGCAGCGGCCTGCTGCTGCAAGGCCTGATAGACCTCGCCGGGTGGCCCGAGCATGTCGAGCATGCCGCTGCGCAGCACCATCATGACGTCGACGATGTCGAGGATCGTGGTGCGGTGGGTGATGACGATGACGGCGGCGCCGTCGGCCTTGGCCTGGAGCAGGGCGGCCTTCAGCGCTTCCTCGCCGGGGCCGTCGAGATTGGCATTGGGTTCGTCCAGCACGAGCAGCGGTGGCCGTCCGAGCAAGGCACGCGCCAGGCCAAGCCGCTGGCGTTGTCCGCCCGACAGCCCGACGCCGCCGACACCGAGCCGCGTGTCGTATTGCCGGGGCAGCTCGAGCACCATCTCGTGGATGCCGGCGCGGATGGCGGCGTCGATGATCTCGTCGGTCGAGGCGTCGCCGAAGCGCGCGATGTTCTCGCGCACGGTGCCGGCGAACAGGCCGACGTCCTGCGGCAGGTAACCGACATGGCGGCCGAATTCGACCGGGTCCCAGTGATTGTAGTCGAGGCCGCCGAAACGCAGCCGCCCTGTGGCGGGCGCCATCGCGCCGACCAGGAGGCGCGCCAGCGTGCTCTTTCCGGATCCGCTCGGACCGACGATGCCGAGGGCCTTTCCACCGGCGAGCTCGAAGGACAGGCCCTTGAGCACCGGCTCTTGCCGCGACGGCAGCTCGCAGACGAGCTCGCGCACCTCGACGGTGTTGCGCTGCTTCGGCACGATGGTCTGAGGTGTCGTCAGATCGATGGTGGCGAGCAGGTCTCGCACTTGCGTGTAGGCGTCGCGCGCACCGATGAACTGCTTCCAGGTGCCGACCGCCTGTTCGACCGGCACCAGCGCGCGACCCATGACGATGCTGGCGGCGAAAATGGTTGCCGGCATGATCGCGTGGTCGATGGCGAGCCAGGCGCCGGTGCCGAGCATCAGGGATTGCAGCAGCAGGCGGAAGAAGCGGATCGACGACGTCATCACCGCGTTCTTGTCGCTGGCGATCGCCTGCTGGACCAGCATCGCGGAACGCTGGCTCTGCCAGTTGCGCTCGACCGCCGGCTGCATGCCCATGGCGCGGATCACGTCGGCGTGGCGCAGAACGTTCTCGGTGAAGACGTAGGACTGATTTCCAGACGCCTCAGCCTGCTTCATCGGCGCGCGGGTCAGAACCTCGTTCACGCCGGCGAGCCCCAGCAGCAGCAATGCGCCGATGGTCGCGACGAGACCGAGCAGGGGATGGATGAAGAAGAGCAGCAGCAGGTAGATCGGGATCCAGGGCAGGTCGAACGCGAAATAGATGCCAGGCCCCGTCACGAAGGTGCGGAACTGGTCGAGATCGCGGAGCTGTTGGGCGCCGCGCGAGGCACCGCGCTCGGCCGACCGCACCACTAGCGCCTCGAACACGCGCGTCGACAATTCCATGTCGAGCCGGATGCCGCAGCGAATGAGGATCCAGGAGCGCACTGCGTCGAGCCCCGCCATGGTCAGCAGCGCGATGGCGAGGATCAGGGTGAGAAGGACGAGGGTGGAGATGTTTTCGTTGAGCAGGACGCGGTTATAGACCTGCATCAGATAGAGCGGCGAGCTGAGATAGAGCAGGTTGATCGCGCTGGAAAACAGTCCGGCAAAGAGGAAATGCGGCCAGAGTTTGAGTAACGCCTCGCGAACGTCGTCGCTGTGACGACGAGACGACCCTGCCGCCTCATCCGCGACCGTCAAAGCCCCTGCCGCCATATGTGTGATCCCTGGAAATAAAGAGTGCGCGCCGAGACGCTGGCGGGCTTACGCGTTGAATTGCGTGGGGCTGTCGCCCCACGCCACGCATCGTCATGAAGTGAGGGAACAGCGACTCAAACCAGGCCGTGAAGGAGCCCACCGACGTCGAGATGGCCGACGTCTGCACTGAGGCCGACCGCGGTTGGTGCGGAGATCGAGGCTTCGATGCCGCCGGTTCCCGCGAGGCCCGACGCGGATACGTCAATGCTGGGGTTGGTTTCGATCAGCGCGCCGAGATCGAGCGTGTGCGACAGATCGACCGCGCCGCTGGCGCCGGCCGTTGCACTTCCACCTGCATCGACACTGCCTGTAGCTGTTCCAAGCAAGCCATCGACCGTGCCGAGCAGGTTTCCGAGAAGAGCCATGTGAACTCCTTTGGTTGGCATTTGAGATCGCGACAGAAGAGTCGCTGCCCAAGAAGTCATGCCGCCGCGAAAAGTTGCGGACTCACATGAGGCCATTTCGTGCTGATTTCTTGGACGCGGAACTTCGGAGGCCCGCGCGAGACGAACAGCGCATCTCACTCGCGGCGAGATTCTGGATTGCTTCGCTGCGCTCGCAATGACGGTGTTTGTTGAGGTAGAATACAGACCATCTCCCGACGTCGTCCCGGCGAAGGGCGGGACCCATTACCCCGGTCAGCGTTGTCGAAGCTCGCTGGGCCACCGAACAACAACTGCCTGTGGTTATCGGTCCCGACCTTCGCCGGGACGACCATGTTAAGCGAGCTCTAGAGCTCCTCACGCGCCGCTTTGTGAGTTGTGCCGGCGCCTCGGGCGGCTACGATGCGTCTGCTACAGCGGTGCGCGGGAGCCGAAATATGCTGGAGGCGACATGAGCGGGCAGGAGCGCAAGGTGAAGGGATCGGATCTGCTTGTCGCGGCGCTGGAGAACGAAGGCGTCGACCGCATCTTCGGCGTTCCCGGCGAGGAAAATCTCGATCTGGTGGAATCGTTGCGCAACTCCAAAATCGAACTGATCCTGACCCGGCATGAGCAGGCCGCCGCGTTCATGGCCGCAACCCATGGACGGCTGACGGGCAAGCCGGGCGTGTGTCTCTCGACGCTCGGCCCGGGCGCGCTCAACCTGTCCACCGGTGCGGCCTATGCGCATCTCGGCGCGATGCCGATGATCTTGATCACCGGCCAGAAAGCGATCATGAGCAGCCGTCAGGCGCGTTTTCAGATCGTCGACGTGGTCGCAACGATGAAGCCGCTGACGAAACTGTCGCGGCAGATTGTCAGTGCCTCCAGCATCCCGACGGTGGTGCGCGACGCCTTCCGCGCGGCGATGGAGGAGCGGCCGGGACCGGTACATCTCGAGCTGCCCGAGGACGTCGCGGGGGAGGAGGTGGCCTCCGTCCCGGTGGTGCCGACCCATCCGATCGAAATCCCCGTTGCCCATCGTGCCGCACTCGACCGTGCCGCCGCGATGATCTTGGCCGCGAAGCGGCCGCTGGTGATGATGGGAGCGGCGACCAGCCGGCCGAGGTCGACCCACGGCATTGCGAGCTTCGTGCGCCGCACTGGCATTCCGTTCTTCACCACCCAGATGGGGAAGGGCACGGTACCCGGCGGCACCAACCTCTATATGGGCACTGCAGCGCTGTCCGAGCGCGACTACGTCCATGACGCGATCGATGCGGCCGACCTGATCGTCGCGATCGGTCATGATCCCGTCGAGAAGCCGCCCTTCATCATGGGGCCGTCGGGTCCGAAGGTCATTCACGTCAGCTACACGCCCGCCAGCGTCGAGCAGGTCTATTTTCCGGATGCAGAGGTCGTCGGCGACGTCGGCCCCAGCCTGGAGCTGCTCGCCGACCGCGTCGAGGGCAAGCTGCCGCACGCGGCGGCGCTGTTGCCATTGCGCGAAAAGATCCTCAGCCACATCGCCGATCGCGCCACCGAGGCACGCTGGCCGCCGACACCGCAGCGGATCGTGCACGACATCAGGCAGGTGATGCCGGAGAACGGCATCGTCGCGCTCGACAACGGCATGTACAAGATCTGGTTCGCGCGGAACTACCGCACCCGCGTCGCCAACACGCTGCTGCTCGACAATGCGCTGGCGACGATGGGCGCCGGCCTGCCGTCGGCAATGATGGCCGCGATGCTCTATCCCGATCGCCGCGTGCTCGCGGTCGCCGGCGACGGCGGCTTCATGATGAACAGCCAGGAGATGGAGACGGCCGTCCGCCTCAAGCTCAACCTGGTCGTGCTGGTACTGGAGGACAACGCCTACGGCATGATCCGCTGGAAGCAGGCAGTCGATCACTTCGCGGATTTCGGCATGACCTTTGGCAATCCCGACTTCGTCATGTACGCCAGGGCCTATGGCGCGCAAGGGCACCGGATCGCGAGTATCGACAGCTTCGTGCCGACGCTCGATGCCGCATTCAAGGACGGCGGCGTGCACCTGATCTCGATCCCGATAGACTATTCCGAGAACGTGCGGGTGCTGGTCGACGAGCTGCGGGCCCGAGACAGGCAGGGCGGTGGCCATTAACTTTTGCGGCCAACCGGCTTTTTCAAAGACAACATCTGCCTGATTTAGAGGCAGGGCGAATACCAGCCATTCCTTGAAATATATCGGGTCACGATATATTGGCAGGCGCGAGAATTCTCCCGACAAGAGCAAACATGCGCCAGACCCTGGACATAACCGGCGGGCTTCCGCGTCATCGCGGCAAGCCCGGAGACTTCACCGCCGACCGCCGTGTGCTGATCCTGATCGGGATGGCCATACTGGTCGGGAGCCTCGGGGCCGGGGCAGCATGGGTGCTGCTGAAGCTGATCGCGCTGGTTACGAACCTGGTCTGGTTCGGCCATGTCAGCACCGAGAACGTCGCGCTGGCGAATGCCCATCCGGGAATCTGGATGGTGCTGGCGCCGGCGCTCGGCGGACTCGTGATCGGGCTGATGGCGCGCTTCGGCTCGGAGAAGATCCGCGGGCACGGCATTCCCGAGGCGATCGAGGCGATCCTGATCGGCGGCAGCCGGATGCAGCCGAAGGTGGCGATCCTGAAGCCGCTGTCCTCGGCAGTGTCGATCGGCAGCGGCGGTCCGTTCGGCGCCGAAGGGCCGATCATCATGACCGGTGGTGCCATCGGCTCGATCTTCGCCCAATGTTTCCATCTCACCGCCGCCGAGCGCAAGACGCTGCTGGTCGCGGGCGCGGCCGCCGGCATGACGGCGATTTTCGGAACGCCGATCGCGGCAGTGCTGCTCGCGGTCGAGCTGTTGCTGTTCGAATGGAAGCCGCGCAGCTTTCTGCCCGTGGTGACGGGCGCCGTGGTCTCCGCGGCCTGGCGTCCGCTGCTGTTCGGAACGGGACCGCTGTTTCCGTTCGCGGAGCGGCCGGACCTGCCCTGGTGGGGACTGGCGGCTGCGATCGGCGTCGGCGTCGTCGCCGGCCTGCAATCCGGATTGATGACGCGGCTGCTCTATGCGGCCGAGGATCTGTTCGATCATGTGCCGCTGCACTGGATGTGGTGGCCGATGCTGGGCGGGCTGGTGGTCGGCCTCGGAGGTCTCGTCGATCCGCGCGCGCTTGGCGTCGGTTACGACGTCATCGCCGATCTGCTGTCCGGCCACATGGTGCGCGAGGAGGCGATCCGGCTGTTGCTGGTCAAGTCCGCCATATGGGTCGTCGCGCTGGCCTCGGGCACGTCGGGCGGCGTGCTGGCGCCGCTGCTCATTCTCGGGGGCACGGCGGGCTGGATGGAGGGGTTGGTGCTGCCCGGTGGTGCCTCGTTCTGGGCACTGGTCGGCATGGCCGCGATGATGGGCGGCACGATGCGCTCGCCGCTCACCGGCGTTATGTTCGCAATCGAGCTGACCGGCAACATCGACATGCTGCTGCCGCTGCTGGCGGCGACAGGAGCCGCGCACGCCGTCACCGTCCTGCTGCTGAAGCGCTCGATCCTCACCGAGAAGATCGCGCGCCGCGGCCAGCACATCACGCGCGAATATTCGATCGATCCGTTCGAGCTGCTGCGCGCCGCCGACGTCATGGTGAAGAGCGTCGACACGCTTCCAGTCGACTTGCCCATCGACGCGGCCGTTGCCTTCTTCACCTCGGAGGAGCGGCGTCACAAATCCTATCCCGTCGTCGCCGCCGATGGCCGGCTGACCGGGATGGTCACCCGTGCCGACGTGCTGCGCTGGCGTACCGAGGGCGATCACCAGGCCGCGACGCTCGACGACGTCGTCTCGGATACTTCAGCGGTGATGGCGCATCCCGACGATGTGCTGGGGCGGGTGGCCGATCTCATGGTTGCCTCCGACCTCGGCCGCCTGCCGGTGGTCGACCGCGCCAGCCATCGCGTCGTGGGTCTGGTCGCGCGCAAGGATCTGTTGCGTATTCGCGCGGTCGTGATTGCCCAGGAGGAACACCGCAACGCATATTTCCTGCGTGAAAAGACGCTTGTGCCGGAGGCGCGGATCGCGGAAGGTCAGCCCCTCTGAACTCCAGCATTCACAGGAATGGAAATGACCCGCGTTCGCTGCGTTACCGAGATGGGCATGGGCGTCGACGTCCACGGCAGGAATGCGACCAAGGCGGCCAAGCGCGCCGTCTCGGACGCGATCAGGCATTCGAGCCTTGGATTCTTCCGGATGATCGGGAAGACCGCGAACGACATGTTCGTTGAGGTCACCATCGCGGTGCCGAATCCCGAAGCCGTCGACAAGGACGCGGTCGCGAAGGAGCTTCCTTACGGCACGGTGACGGTCAATGCGGTCAAGGGCGGGCTGGAGATTCCCTCGGCCACGGAGCAGGCCAACGACCCCATCCTCATCGCCAACGCGGCCGTCATCGTCAGCTTCGACAAGGAGTAGGACGAGGTGTCCGACGGCGACGAAACGCTGCTGGATCGTCCGATCTGGAGCGCGCTGACGACCCGCCAGAAGCATCTGGCGGAGGGCGGGCCTCAAGCGTTGCGCTACCCCGTGGCGATGACGCCCTTTGCCGACATGGTCGACATGTCGGCGGCAAGCTTTGCTGATCTCGGCGGCTTGATGTCACCTTCACAAGTGGCCGTGCTGTTTACGCCGGACGTCGTGACACCGCCCACGGGCTTCAAGGTCGTGCTCGCGGAGACCGGCGAGCAGATGATCGGTGCGCCTGGCGACAGCACATTGCGGGGCGCCGAGATCGTGACGCTGGGCGCCGCCGACGTTCCCGCGATGACGGCGTTGACCGCGCTGACGAAGCCCGGTCCGTTCTCGGCGCGAACGCATGAGCTCGGCACGTTTCTCGGCATCCGTGTTGGCGGTGAACTGGTTGCGATGGCCGGGGAGCGGATGAAGCCGGGCAATTTCACCGAGATGACCGCGATCTGCGTGCATCCTGCTCATCGTGGACGGGGTTACGCGCAGGCGCTGCTCGGGGCCATCGCGCGCCAGATCGAGGCGCGCGGCGAAGTTCCGTTCCTGCATGTCTTCTCCAACAACGCATCAGCGATCGCGCTGTACCAGAGGCAGGGGATGCGGATTCGGCGCCGCTTGCACGTTACTGCGCTGATGAAGCAGGCGTGAACGTCGCACATCGTCGTTCGGTCGCCAGCGGGCCTTCATATCCGGCAAATTCGCGCTATATCGTCCGCAGCCACATTGGGGAGCAGCAGATGGACGCGAGGGTCAGCGATTTTTCCGCCGTGCGGACGGCGATGCAGCGCTATGTCGATCAGGAGATCATCCCTGGCGCATCCTGGGCAGTGCTGCGCGGGGGCGATGTCGTCGATCAGCAATGTGTCGGCTTGGCCGACCGCGAGGCGAACGTCGGGCTCCGTCCGGACCACATCTTCCGCGCCTTCTCAAACACCAAGATCTTCGTCACCTGCGCGATCATGCTGCTGGTGGAGGAGGGCCGCGTCGGGCTTGACGACGTCGTCGAAAAATTCCTGCCGCAGCTCGGCAATCGGAAGGTGCTGAAGCAGGGCGCGGCGAGCCTCACCGATGTCGAGCCGGCGAGGGGGCCGGTCACGATCCGCCAACTCCTGACCCACACCTCCGGCCTGAGCTATGGCATCTTCGATCCCGGCACGGTGCTGTTCAAGGGCTACAACGAGGCACGCGTTCTCGATCCGCTGACACCGCTCACCGACATGATCGACAAGCTTGCCGATCTGCCGTTGTCCTATCATCCCGGCACCGCCTGGGAATATTCGGTCGCCACCGACGTGCTCGGCCGTGTCGTGGAGGTCGTTTCGGGCAAGTCGCTCGATGCCTTCCTCAAGGCGAACATTTTCGATCCGCTTGGCATGGCCGACACCGGCTTCCACGTGCCCGAGGCTGCACAGGGCAGGCTGGTCGGTCTCTATAATGGCGCCGACGTGCTTGACCCGATGAAGCCTGGCCTCACGCGCGCCGACAATCTGCCCTATCCGCAAGCCTATCGACGGCTATTTCCGCGGCTGTCGGGTGGCGGTGGCTTGGTCTCGACCTTGCCGGACATGCTCGCGCTGGTGCGCGCGCTGCTGCCGGGGTCGGACGCGCTCCTCAAGCCCGAGACGCTGCGGCAGATGATGACGAACCAGCTCCCTGCAGGCCAGACGATCCGCTTCGCCAATCTCGGACCGATCCCCGGCAAGGGATTTGGCCTCGGCGGCGCCGTCACCTTCGCTCCGACGCCCTTTGATCCCGTAAACTCGGCCGGCGAATTCCAGTGGGGTGGCCTTGCCGGGACCCATTGGTGGATCTGTCCAACGGCCAATACCGCGGGCGTCCTGATGACCCAGCGCTACATGGGCTTCTGGAATCCCTTCTTCTTCGAGTTCAAGCGTCTGGCCTACCAGGCGGTCGGAGGCTGATCTCAAGAAATTGCGTGCCCACCTATCTCGGCCTCGATGGATTTCGTTTCGGCTGGGTCGCGGCCTGGATCGACGATGGCGGCGATCACGGCTTCGATTACTCGCCGGGTCTGACCCGGTTGCTCGCGATGCCGCATGCGAGGGCGATGATCGACATGCCGATCGGCTTGAAGCCTGACGGTTATCGCATCTGCGACGTGCGCGCCCGCGCGTTGGTCGGCGCAGGCGTGTTCCTCGGTGCGCGGCGAAACCTCTGGGCGTTTCCCGACATGGCTACGGCCAATCGGCACTACTGGGAGCACGAAGGCAAGGGCAGGGGCGTGTCGGCTCAGCTCTGGAATATCAGGGACAAGATCAGGGAGGTCGACGATGTCATGACGCCCGCGCGACAAGCGATCGTCGGCGAGGCGCATCCGGAATTGATCTTCTGGAATCTCGCTGGCCGCATCCGGCTCGAGCGGAAGACGTCGGCGCGCGGCCGGAAGCAGCGCATGGCGCTCCTGAAGCAACGAGGATTCACAAAGCTCTCGAAATGGCTGACGCAGCGTCATGGCACCGGCATCGGCTGCGACGATCTCATCGACGCCTGCGCCTGTGCGGTCGCGGCGCGCGACAGCACCGAGCGTGTCGACGGTGGCGAGATCGATCCGCGTGGCCTTCGGATGGAGATCAACTATTGAGCCCATCGGCGTCGGCAGGCACGGCGAGATATTCCGGGAAAAAACGGCAACTTTCTTCGAAATGGACAGGAACTGCGACTGGTTGCGCGCGTTCACGTTGCGAACTGAACAGACGGAAGTCCTCGCGATGAACCATGCCAGTCAATTCGCGACCGCGATGATCGCACTCGTCTTCACCGCAACACTGCTCGTCACCGGGCAGCTCTTCATCGAGCAACGCGCACAGCGCGATATCGTTTACACGACGAGCCATTTGTTGCGGCCACTGTGAAAGGGCTTCGATTACTGAAGTTGTATGATGGTCGCTCGACCTTGCGCCATTCGACGGCTCGCCTAGATTAGGCCATGTCTCACGAATGAAGCCGGGGTCCCGATGTCCGATCTGTCCGCCTTTCCCATCACCAAGCGCTGGCCGGCCAAACATCCCGAGTTGCTTCAGCTTTATTCCCTGCCGACGCCCAATGGCGTGAAGGTCTCGATCATGCTGGAGGAGATCGGACTACCCTATGAGGTCCATCTCGTCGACTTCGGCAAGGACGATCAGAAGACCGCGGAGTTCGTCTCGCTCAATCCGAACGGCAAGATTCCGGCGATCCTCGACCCCAACGGTCCCGGCGGCAGGCCGCTGCCGCTGTTCGAGTCCGGTGCGATCCTGCAATACCTCGCGGAGAAGACCGGCAAGCTGCTGCCGCAGGATGCCGCGCGGCGCTATCAGGCCATCCAGTGGCTGCACTTCCAGATGGGCGGCATCGGGCCGATGTTCGGCCAGGTCGGTTTCTTCCACAAATTCGCCGGCAAGGATTTTGAGGACAAGCGGCCGCTCGAGCGCTACGTGGGCGAGTCCAAGCGTCTGCTCGGCGTGATGGAATCACATCTCGCCGGCCGGCAATGGTTCATGGACGACGACTACAGCATCGCCGACATCTCCATGCTCGGCTGGGTGCGCAACCTCATCGGCTTCTACGGGGCAGGCGACCTCGTCGCGTTCGGCCAATTCAAGTCGGTCGCTGCCTGGCTCGAACGTGGGCTGGCGCGTCCGGCCGTGCAGCGCGGGCTCAACATTCCCAAGCGGCCGTAAGATCAGCTCAGCGCCTTGTAAGTCATGTAGAGAGCCATCAGCGAGACGAAGCCGATCATCATCCGCCGCAACGCCGGTTTGCTGATGCCATTGGCCATTCGTGCACCGAGATCCGTGCCGACCCAGAGGCCGGCAAGGATTCCGATGATGGCGGGCCAGCCGACCACCAGGCTTTTGCTCCAGTAGATTGAAGCCGGCAGAATGGTGGTCGGGATCACGGAGAAGATGAGGCTGACGAGCTGGGCCTGATGCTGCGGAACGCGCAGGCCCGCCGCGAGGCCGACCGTGATCGCAAGTCCGCCGCCAATGCCCATGAAGCCCGAGGAGAAGCCGGCGAGCGTGCCGACGAGGAGCAGTGGCAGCCAGGGCAACTCGCGCGGCTTGCCAATCTCGTCCGTCCCATCCTCGCGCTCGCGGCGCAGGATCAGCGCTGCGATCAGCGCAGCGAGGTAGACGACATAGGCCCATTGCAGGAGGGAGTCGGAGACCGCGACCGCCGCATAGCCGCCGCTTACGCCGCCGACGAGAAATCCGAGTCCGATCCAGATGATCCATCGCAGCGGGCTGCGATTGCCGCTCTGCCAATAGCTGCGGACGCCGGCAAGGCCCGTCGGCGGTACTTGCGCGATCAGCGAGGTGCCTTGCGCCACGTGCTGCTCGGCGCCGAGCAGCAGTACGGAGAAGATCACGAGGCCGCCACCCGGGCTCACGCCCATGAAGCCCGATGTCAGTCCTCCGGCAAGACCGACGCCGATGCCGGCGAGCAGTTCATGGATCCAGGACATCGCTCATGCCTTGTCGTTCATGCCTTGGTCCGGCGCCTGACGTCCGGCTTGGTCGTGCGAAATCCTTCGATCATGCCAGCGACAGCCGTCATGCAGGCCCCGACGTTGATCTCCTCGCCCCAGCACTTCTGCAGCACAAAGCCCTGAAAGATCGCGATCAGCACGCGTGCGGTTGCCTCCGCGCTGATGTCGCGCTGGATGAGGCCGTCGTGTTGGGCGCGTTCGATCAGCGCCACGATCAGCGCGCGCGGCATGTCGATGCCTTCGACGACGCTGGTGCGGACCCGGCGGTTGCGCAGCGCCTCCGCCCAGCCATGGATTCCGACGCGTCGCCGCGCTTCGCCCACGGGATCGGTGAGCCAATGTCCGTAGACGCGGACAAGCGCGTGAAGCGCTTCGAGCGGATCACCGGAGGCCTGCGCCACCGAATTGAGCACGGCCTCGCGGCGATGGCGGTCGTCCGCCAGTGCCTCGATCAGATCGTCCTTGCTCTGGAAGTAGAGATAGACGGCACCGTGGCTCAGTCCCGATCGCTTCACGATGTCGGCCATGCCGGTCTGGTGAAAGCCGTTTTCGGAGAAGCAGGCGAGTGCAGCGTCGAGAATCTGCTGGCGGCGGCCTTCACGTTTTTTCTCGCTGATTTTCGGCACGGGTCGCTCCAGGGATAAGTGACCAACTGATCGGTTTAATCTCGGCGAAGCCAGGAATGATGGGTGGCACAGTTAAATAAAAAACGATCGATCAGTCAGATTTAGGGGCAAAGATGTGGTTCGTCAAGGCGTCCGCGTGGTCGGCGCGGTGCAAGCGGAGGGAATTATCGGGCGCCCAACGGTGCCCCCGGTGCCCGGAGCCGCAGCGCTAGAACAGCCGGCCGCCGTTGGGCACGGGCTTGCTCGGCTGCATCAGCACGACCTTGCCCTCGGCATCCGGGAAGCCGAGCGTGAGCACGTCGGACACGACCGGTCCGATCTGGCGCGGCGGGAAATTGACGACTGCCGCGACCTGTTGCCCCACCAGCGTCTCCAGCGGATGATTTTCTGTGATCTGTGCCGAGCTTTTGCGCACGCCGATTGCGGGACCGAAGTCGATCCACAGCCGCCAGGCCGGCTTGTGCGCCTCCGGGAACGGCTTGGCATCGATGATGGTGCCGACGCGGATGTCGACCGCGAGGAAGGTGTTGAAGTCGATGGTCGGCGATGCGGCCGCGGCGGGATCGTGGGTGACGTGCATGGTATGTCCGTTCGAGAATTCACAGCTTCGCTCAAAATATTGTGGCGGGAACCGGAGTTTCGTACAACGCCACGACTACAGCATCACACCACGCATGCGCGAGGATCGAGTCTTGCCCAACATCATCTACGGCATCAAGAACTGCGACACCATGAAGAAGGCGCGCGCCTGGCTCGAGACTCATGGCGTTGCCTATGAGTTCCACGACTACAAGACTGCGGGTGTGGAGCAGGACAGGCTCAAGCAGTGGAGCGACGAGGTTGGTTGGGAAGCGCTGCTCAATCGTGCCGGCACGACCTTCAAGAAGCTGCCCGATGCCGACAAAGAGGGTCTGAACGAGAAGAAGGCGCTGGCATTGATGCTAGCGCAACCATCGATGATCAAGCGGCCCGTCCTCGAGATCGGCCGCAAGCTCCTGGTTGGCTTCAAGCCCGACATTTACGCGAAGGAAGTCGGCGCCAAATTGCGCTAGAGGCTAGTTCAGTTCGATGATCTCGGTGGCGACGCCGGAGCTGGACTGGTCGGCGAATTCGACGACATCCGCAGCGGCGATGCGGCCGGGTGCGCGGTGGAAGAGATCGCGGTCGATCACGGCGCGCAACTTCGGGCGAGGCAGCGCGTCATTTCCGCGCATCAGGTTCTTGATCTCGAATCCGCCGTCCTCGCAGAACGTCTTTAGCGATGCGATGACGTGGCTGATTTTATCATCAGTCAGGAACGGCAGCAGCAGCCGTTCATAGGCGACGACACGTCCGTAGATGTCGTCGACATCGGCAACGCTGTAGACCGGAAGGCCGCGCGCCACGCATTCGTGGTAGATCGGCATCACGAAGGGCGCGAGCCGCGGCCCGACATAATCGTCCAGAAAAACGCCCTTGCCGGTATGTCCATAGGGCGCGCGAGATGCGCGAGCCGTCACTCTGGATCGTCAGACGCGCGTCGGCGCCGACGTATCCACCGTGTAGTAGATGAGATCAGACAGCTCTTCCTCGAGCCGCGCGGGCTGATACTCCCAGATCGCCGGCGCGACCTGCGCGCGCGCATAAAGTCGCAGCCACGAGTTCAGGAGATCACGCTGCTTGATCGACTTGACGATGGAGGGAGCGGCGCTTGCGAAATCCAAAGCAATATTCCCGGCGAACAGAAGCTCGCGCATGATCGTTGCTGCGGGAAAATTTTCTATGAAGGCTGGCGCGCCGCACGAAAGACCGTTAACGACAGCTTGATGACCGGTGCTTTGCGAACCGGGAAGCCGGGCAGGCGCGACATCAAATCTCTCCGACTAAGGGAGCATGTGTATCCCAGGCGGAGCCTTGATCTGCTCAGCTTTCCGCCTTGCCTAACCCCCGTCACCTCCGGCATATTCCGCGCCCGGAGGCGGCGTTCCGGGATGGGTCCAATGCCTCCGGAAAGCCGAAGTAACAAGGACAGCCACGCGCGACCTACGCGTCGTGCGGGCAGGGGGAAATCTATTTGGCCGATGAGTTCATTCTCGAGACGGAAGGCTTGACCAAGGAGTTCGCGGGCTTCTTTGCCGTCCGCGACGTTGCGCTCAAGGTCCGCCGTGGGAGCATTCACGCGTTGATCGGTCCGAACGGGGCCGGGAAGACGACGTGCTTCAATCTGTTGACCAAGTTCCTGAAGCCGTCCGCCGGGAAAATCCTGTACAAGGGACAGGATATCACCGCGATGGCGCCGGCCGACGTGGCCCGCATGGGACTGGTGCGTTCGTTCCAGATTTCGGCGGTATTTCCGCATCTCACCGCGCTCGAAAACGTCCGTGTCGCGCTTCAGCGCCAGCACGGCAGCTCGTTTGATTTCTGGCGCTCGAAGTCCGCGCTCAACCGCTTCAACAATCGCGGGCTCGAGCTGTTGAACGATGTCGGCCTCAGCGAGTTTGCCAATACGCCCGCGGTCGAGATGCCCTATGGGCGCAAGCGCGCATTGGAGATCGCAACCACGCTGGCGCTCGACCCGGAGATGATGCTGCTCGACGAGCCGATGGCCGGCATGGGCCACGAGGACATCGACAAGATTGCGGCGCTGATCAAGCGCATCTCGGCGAAGTACACCATCCTGATGGTCGAGCATAATTTGAGCGTCGTGGCCAACCTCTCCGACATCATCACCGTGCTGACGCGCGGACAGGTTCTTGCGCAGGGCAATTACGCCGATCTCACCAAGGACGAGCGCGTCAAGGAAGCCTATCTGGGAGCCGGTCATGCCTGAGACTGCGATTGCGGAAGCTCCGGCCAGGTCTGCGGCGGGCGGCAACATCCTCCAGGTTCGCAACCTGGAAGCCTGGTACGGCGAGTCCCACATCCTGCACGGGATCAACTTCGACGTGAACGCGGGCGAGGTCGTCACCCTGCTCGGGCGCAACGGCGCCGGCAAGACGACCACGCTGAAGTCGATCATGGGCATCATCGGCAAACGCGCCGGCTCGATCAGATTCAACAATCAGGAGATCATCCGCGCGACCTCGGACAAGATCGCGCGCATGGGCATTGCCTTCTGTCCGGAGGAGCGCGGCATCTTCTCCAGCCTCGACGTGCGCGAAAATCTGCTGCTGCCGCCGGTGGTGCGGTCAGGGGGGCTGCCGCTCGATCAGATCTTCGACCTGTTTCCGAACCTGAAGGAACGCCTCGCCAGCCAGGGCACCAAGCTGTCCGGCGGCGAGCAGCAGATGCTCGCGATCGCGCGCATCCTGCGCACCGGCGCAAGCTTCCTGATGCTGGACGAGCCTACGGAAGGATTGGCCCCGGTCATCATCCAGCAGATCGGGCATACCATTGCACGGCTCAAGAAGGAGGGCTTTACGATCCTCCTCGTCGAGCAGAACTTCCGCTTCGCATCCACCGTTGCGGATCGCTACTACGTGGTCGAACACGGCAAGATCATCGACGGATTTTCCAATGCGGAGCTTGCCGCCAACATGGACAAGCTCCACACCTATCTCGGCGTCTAGAACTGCCAAACGAGAAACTTCAAAAAAGGAAAGTTGCATGAAGACCAGGTCGATTGCGTCGTTTCTGTTGACCACAGCTCTGACGTTCGCTGCAGCAGGCGTCGCTTCCGCGCAGGACAAGACCGTCAAGATCGGCGCGCTGTCCGATCAGTCCGGCCTCTATGCTGATCTCGGCGGACCCGGCTCGACCCTGGCCGCGCAAATGGCTGCGGAAGACTCCGGTCTCACGGCGAAGGGCTGGAAGATCGACATCGTCTCGGGCGATCATCAGAACAAGCCCGACATCGGCACCGCAATCGCACGGCAGTGGTTCGACGTCGACAAGGTCGACGTCATCGTCGACGTCCCGAACTCCGGCGTGGCGCTCGCCGTCAACAACGTCGTGAAGGAGAAAAACGGCGTCTACATCAATTCCGGCGCGGCGACCTCGGATCTCACCAATGCGCAGTGCTCGCCCAATACCGTGCACTGGACCTACGACACCTACATGCTCGCCCACACCACAGGCCAGGCGCTGGTGAAGGCCGGCGGCGACACCTGGTTCTTCCTGACGGCAGACTACGCCTTCGGTGCGGCGCTGGAGCGCGACACCACGGCGGTCATTACCGCCAATGGCGGCAAGGTGGTCGGCGGCGTCAAGCATCCGCTCAACACGCCGGACTTCTCCTCGTTCCTGCTCCAGGCGCAGGCCTCCAAGGCCAAGATCATCGGCCTTGCCAACGCAGGCGGCGACACCACCAACTCGATCAAGCAGGCGGCGGAGTTCGGTATCGTCAAGGGCGGCCAGAAGCTTGCGGCGCTGCTCCTGTTCCTCACCGACGTCAAAGCGATCGGTCTCGAGACTGCACAGGGGCTGAACTTCACCGAGACCTTCTATTGGGACATGAACGACCAGACCCGGGCGTTCTCGAAGCGTTTCGCCGAGCGGATGAAGAATAATGCGCCGCCGACCATGGTGCAGGCCGGCGTCTATGCGGGCCTGCGTCACTATTTCAAGGCGCTGGAATCGCTTGGCGGCAACCCGCATGACGGGGCGAAGGTTGTCGAGAAGATGAAGTCGATGCCGACGCAAGACGAGCTGTTCGGCAAGGGCGAGATACAGCCCAACGGCCGCACCATCCACAATGCCTACCTGTTCGAGGTGAAGAAGCCCTCCGAGTCCAAGGGGCCGTGGGACTTCTACAAGCTGGTCGGCACTGTGCCGGGCGACCAGGCCTTCACGCCGCTGTCGGAAAGCAAGTGCGCGCTGTTGAAGAAGTAAGCTAACAGCCCGCAGGCCTTATCGGCCTGCGGGCAACTCCAGGGAACGCCGAAGGGACTGGGTGCGGGATCGATGCAGGCTCTCTATGCACAGCTACTGGTGGGACTGATCAACGGCTCGTTCTACGCGCTGCTCAGTCTCGGGCTTGCCGTGATCTTCGGCATGCTCAACATCATCAATTTCGCTCATGGCGCGCTCTATATGATGGGCGCGTTCGTCGCCTATTTCCTGTTGGACCTTGGTGGCATCAACTATTGGTGGGCGCTGCTCATCGCGCCGATCATCGTCGGCATCTTCGGCATGATCCTGGAACGGACCATGCTGCAATGGCTGACGGGTCTCGACCATCTCTACGGATTGCTTCTGACCTTCGGCATCGCGCTAATCGTGCAGGGCGTGTTCCAGAACTACTTTGGTTCGTCTGGTCTGCCCTACGCGATTCCGGACCAGCTCAAGGGCGGCATGAATCTCGGCTTCATGTTCCTGCCCGTCTATCGCGGCTGGGTCGTTATCTTCTCTCTGGTCGTGTGCCTGGCCACCTGGTTCCTGATCGAGAAGACGCGGCTTGGCGCTTACCTGCGTGCCGCAACCGAGAATCCGACGCTGGTGCGCGCCTTCGGCATCAACGTGCCGCGTATGATCACGCTCACTTATGGCCTGGGCGTCGGCCTTGCTGCGCTGGCCGGCGTCTTGTCCGCGCCGATCAACCAGGTGCGGCCGCTGATGGGCGCCGACCTCATCATCGTCGTGTTCGCGGTGGTCGTGATCGGCGGCATGGGATCGATCATGGGATCGATCATCACCGGTTTTGCGCTCGGCGTGATCGAGGGCCTGACCAAGTATTTTTACCCCGAGGCCTCCAACACCGTCGTCTTCGTGCTGATGGTGCTGGTGCTGCTGGTGAAGCCGACGGGACTGACGGGAAGGGCGGCCTGATATGACAGCCTTGACAGACGATACGCTGCCGACGACCCCGCACGCGATGCGCGACGAGATGATCGTGTTCGTGGTGATGGCGCTGCTGCTGGCCGCCGTGCCGTTCAGCGGTATCTATCCGTTCTTCGTGATGCAGGCGCTGTGCTTTGCGCTGCTCGCCTGTGCCTTCAACCTGCTGATCGGCTATGGTGGCCTCTTGTCGTTCGGCCACGCGATGTTCCTCGGTACCGCCGGCTATTGCAGCGCGCATGCACTGAAGGTGTGGGGGCTGCCGCCAGAGCTCGGTATCCTCGTCGGCGTCGCCGCGGCCTTCCTGCTTTCGATCGTGACTGGCTACGTCTCGATCCGCCGCCAGGGCATCTATTTCTCGATGATCACGCTGGCGCTGTCGCAGCTCCTGTACTTCATCTACCTCCAGGCACCGTTTACCCATGGTGAGGACGGTATTCAGGGCATTCCGCAAGGCCACATGTTCGGCCTCTTCGATCTGTCCAAGCCGACCGTGCTCTACTATGTCGTGCTGATTGGCTTCCTCGCCGGCTTCCTGCTGATATTTCGCATCATCAATTCGCCATTCGGCGAGGTGCTGAAGTCGATCCGCGAGAACGAGCAACGCGCGATTTCGCTGGGCTATCGCACCGACCAGTACAAATTCCTGGCCTTCGTGCTGTCGGGTACGCTGGCCGGCTTTGCCGGATCGCTGAAAGTGTTCGTGGCGCAGAATGCCTCGCTCACCGACGTGCACTGGTCGATGTCCGGCGAAGTCGTGCTGATGACGCTGGTCGGCGGCCTCGGAACGATCTTTGGCCCGGTGGTCGGCGCCTTCGTGATCATCGCCATGCAGCAATATCTGGCGAGCTTTGGCCAGTGGGTGACGGTGATCCAGGGCGCGATCTTCGTAATCTGCGTGCTCACCTTCCGTCGCGGCGCCATCGGTGAAATCGCCCATTATCTCCGCAGATCGCTCTAAGTTATTGATACAACTGCGATTTGTAGGTCTTGCGAAAGCGGTGGATGATGCCCCTCCGCGGGCGTGCGATGGCACGCGCGCGGATCGAAAATGGTCTATGACAGTTTCATGACGGCCCATTCGGGCCGGCCATTTTCCAAGCGGCAGCAATTCCCATGATGCGATGGTTTCGCAATTTCCTCCCCAAGGAAGAACGGTTCTTCGACCTGTTTGACCGTCATGCCCAGACCGTGATCCAGGGCGCCGTCGCGCTTCAGGGGATGCTGAACGGCGGCGAGGAGACCCCGGTCTATTGCCAGCGCGTCAGTCAGTTTGAGAACGATGCCGACAACGTCACCCGTGAGGTGCTGACGGCGGTGCGCCGCACCTTCATCACGCCGTTCGACCGCGGTGACATCAAGAACCTCATCACGTCCATGGACGACGCCATCGACCAGATGCAGCAGACGGCCAAGGCCGTGATGCTGTTCGAGGTCCGCGCTTTCGAGCCGCCTATGCGCGAGATCGGTGCGCTTCTGATCGAATGCGCCAATCTGGTCGGCCGCGCGCTGCCGCTGCTGCAGTCGATCGGCCCGAACGTCGCCATGCTGACCGCCATCACCGAAGAGCTGACCAAGCTGGAGGGTCGGGTCGACGATCTCCACGACATCGGGCTGAAGGAATTGTTCCTCAAGCACCGGGACGGCAACGCGATGGACTTCATCGTCGGCGCGGAGATCTACGACCACCTCGAAAAGGTCGCCGACCGCTTCGATGACGTGGCGAACGAGATCAACAGTATCGTCATCGAGCAGGTCTAGGGCAGGGCCGCGCCGTGGATGTCGCGTTGGGTCTTCCCGTCCTGGTCGCACTGATCGCCGTCGCGCTGCTGTTCGACTTTCTGAACGGTCTGCACGACGCCGCCAATTCGATCGCGACCATCGTCTCGACCCGCGTGTTGCGGCCGCAATTCGCCGTGTTCTGGGCCGCCTTCTTCAATTTCGTGGCTTTCATGGTGTTCGGCCTACACGTGGCTCAGACGATTGGCACCGGCATCATCGAACCCTCGATCGTCGATGCCCAGGTGATCTTCGCCGCCCTCGTCGGCGCCATCGTCTGGAACCTCGTCACCTGGGCGCTCGGAATCCCGTCCTCGTCGTCGCATGCGCTAATCGGCGGTCTCGTCGGCGGCGGCATGGCCAAGGCAGGAATCTCGGCGGCGGTGTGGAGCGGATTGTCCAAGACCGTGCTGGCAATCGTGCTGTCGCCCTTGGTCGGCTTCCTGCTCGCGATGATGCTGGTTGCGATCGTGTCGTGGGCCTCGGTGCGCTCGACGCCGTTCGCGGTCGACCGCGCCTTCCGCATCCTGCAATTCGCCTCGGCCTCGCTCTATTCGCTCGGCCATGGCGGCAATGATGCCCAGAAGACCATGGGCATCATCGCCGTGCTGCTCTATTCGCAGGGGCATCTGGGCAGCGAATTCTCCGTGCCGTTCTGGGTGGTGCTGTCGTGTCAGGCGGCGATGGCGCTGGGCACGCTGATGGGCGGCTGGCGCATCGTCCGCACCATGGGCCTGCGCATCACGAAGCTGACGCCGATGCAGGGTTTTTGCGCCGAGACCGGCGGTGCCGCGACGTTGTTCATGGCGACGTTCCTCGGCGTTCCCGTTTCGACCACCCACACCATCACCGGCGCGATCGTCGGCGTCGGCGCCGCGCGCCGTGTCTCGGCGGTGCGCTGGAACGTCGCAAGCTCGATCGTCTACGCCTGGGTGATCACGATCCCAGCGTCAGCGATCGTGGCGGCGCTGAGCTGGTGGGCGGTCCAGATCTTCAAGTAACGAGCTTCAGCCCCACGATGCCGGCGACGATCAGCCCGATGCTGGCGAGGCGAAATGCGGCGGCCGGTTCGCCGAACAGGATGATCCCCAGCGCCGCGGTGCCGACCGCGCCGATGCCGGTCCAGACCGCATAGGCGGTTCCAATCGGAAGCGATTTGAGCGCGAGCCCGAGCAAGATGATGCTTCCCGCCATCGCGGCGAGCGTGAGGACCGACGGAACGAGCTTGGTGAAACCCTCGGTGTATTTCAGTCCGATCGCCCAGGCGACCTCCAGCAAACCCGCGACGAACAATATGGTCCAGGCCATCACGACCCTCCATTCAAGGCAGGGTCGTCCCCGCGGCTGACGTTGCTGAAGAGGGGAAGGTCGTCCTTCCCAAGGCCGATATGGGGCTGGCGAGAGGGCTCCGCAATCACCAAATGAAGCTTGATCAGGCCCATTTTCCCTGCCAAACGCTCCCGCCATGTCCGACATCGCCATTACAGCCGAATCGCCGGCCCGTTCCCCGCTTGCCGCTGAAGTGGCGCGGCGGCGCACCTTTGCGATCATCTCCCACCCGGACGCGGGCAAGACCACGCTGACCGAAAAGCTCCTGCTCTTCGGTGGCGCCATCAATCTCGCCGGCCAGGTCAAGGCCAAGGGCGAGCGCCGCAACACGCGTTCGGACTGGATGAAGATCGAGCGCGAGCGCGGCATCTCGGTCGTGACATCGGTGATGACCTTCGAGTTCGAGGGGCTCGTGTTCAACCTCCTGGACACGCCGGGCCACGAGGACTTTTCGGAAGACACTTATCGCACGCTGACGGCAGTCGACTCCGCCGTGATGGTGATCGACGCTGCGAAGGGCATCGAGGCGCGCACGCGAAAGCTGTTCGAGGTCTGCCGCCTGCGCGACATACCGATCATTACCTTCATCAACAAGATGGACCGCGAAAGCCGCGACGTCTTCGAGCTCCTTGACGAGATCGAGAAGACGCTCGCGCTCGACACCACGCCGATGACCTGGCCGGTCGGCCGCGGTCGCGACTTCCTCGGCACCTATGACATCGTCAACGGCGGCGTGCGCCTGCTCGAAGGCGGCGGCGCCAAGACCGGCGCGGCGCAGCAGATCGAGATCGAGGAGCTGGCGAAGCTCAATGCGAACCTCGATGTCGGGGCGGTCAAGGACGAGCTCGAGCTCGTCACCGAGGCCTGCAAGCCGTTCGAGCTCGAGGCCTTCCGCGAAGGTCACCTGACGCCGGTCTATTTCGGCAGCGCGCTGCGCAATTTCGGCGTCGGCGACCTGCTTGAAGGCCTCGGCAAGTTCGCGCCCGAGCCCCGGGCACAGGAGAGCGACCAGCGCAAGATCGAGGCGGCCGAGCCGCGCATGAGCGCTTTCGTGTTCAAGATCCAGGCGAACATGGACCCGAACCATCGCGACCGCATCGCCTTTGCGCGGTTGTGCTCGGGCAAGCTCAGCCGCGGCATGAAGGCCAAGCTGGTGCGCACCGGCAAGAGCATGCCGCTGTCGAGCCCGCAGTTCTTCTTCGCGCAGGACCGCTCGGTCGCGGACGAAGCCTTCGCCGGCGACGTCGTCGGCATCCCCAATCACGGCACCTTGCGCATCGGCGACACGCTGACCGAGGGCGAGGATTTCACGTTCGTCGGCGTGCCGAGCTTTGCACCGGAAATCGTCCGTCGCGTCCGGCTGACCGATGCGATGAAGGCGAAGAAGCTCAAGGAAGCGCTGCAGCAGATGTCGGAAGAGGGCGTGGTGCAGGTGTTCCGCCCGCGCGATGGTGCGCCGGCGCTTGTCGGCGTGGTCGGCCCGCTACAGCTCGACGTGCTGAAGGCGCGACTGGAGGCCGAATACGCACTGCCGGTCGAATTCGAGGTGAGCGAGTTCCAGCTTGCGCGCTGGATCTCCTCGGACGACCGCAAGACGCTCGATACCTTCATCGCCGCCAATACGTCGAGCATCGCCGATGATGTCGATGGCGATCCCGTGTACCTCGCCAGGAACGAATTCTATCTCGGCTATACCAAAGAGCGCGCCGAAGGCATCGCGTTCGCCAACGTCAAGGACGTGAAAAAGAAGGGGTAGGGGCAGCCTCAACCTCCGCTGTCATGCCCCGGCTTGACCGGGGCATCCAGTACGCCGCGGCTTCTCCGTATCGTTCGCCGTCTCTGGAATACTGGGTCGCCCGGTTCAAGCCGGGCGACGACAAGAAGCTGAGCGCGAGCATGTGAACGCCCGTGGGCTTGACGTGTTCAGGGCCGATGCCACGTTTCGCACAGGTGGCGTTGCGAGCTCACATCATGTGGCGCGGTATCCTTGTTCTGTTGCTGACCCTCTTGGCCGTTAGCGCTGCCGACGCGCGGCGTCGCCAGATCAACCCAATTCCGTTCTCGCACGAGCCGTGCAGCGTGCTCGACAATCGCCCCTGTACGCCGTCCTATTGCAGCGTGCTCGAGCGCGGACCCTGCATTCCCGAAATCTACTATCCCTACGGCCAAAATCTCCAGCTCACGGTCGAGAGCGTTCCGTCCGAGGCCGATCGCGCCAAGTATCAGAAGCCGGATCACGACCTCGATACGATCGGCGACCTCTTCGCCGAGCTGCGCTCCTGCTGGTCACCGCCGACCAACAATGTGCGCACGGGCATGCAGATGTCGGTGCGCTTCAGCTTCAATAAGGCGGGCGGCCTGATCGGACCGCCGCGCCTGACTTTTGCGACTGCAGGCGTCCCGGCCGACACCCGGACGAGCTATCTCAGCGCGATCAACGCGTCGCTGAACGCCTGTCTGCCGCTGAGGTTCACGAGCGGTCTTGGCGGTGCGCTTGCCGGGCGGCCGATCGCGATCAGATACGTCGATAATCGGTAGCCTCGCAAATAGCGCGATGCTCCGGCCACCTGAGGAGCCCCGTTGCGGCCTTCGGCCGATCGATGATACGTCAGAGGCGGGGGCGCTTGTTAAGGGGAGGATGTCGTGGGTCTGCTCGTCATGATCCTGGGGCTCGTGCTGTTTTTCGCGGCCCATGTATTCACCACGAAACGCAAGGCGCGGGCACAGGCGATCGCGAAGCTGGGTGAGGGGACCTACAAGATCCTCTATGCGCTGGTGTCGCTGGCGGGTCTTGCGCTGATCGTCTGGGGCTTTGGCCATTATCGAGCGACCGGCTGGATCGACGTGTGGTATCCTCCGAAGGCGCTGAAGCACATCACCGTTGCGCTGATGCTGCCCGCGGTCATTCTGGTGGTTGCATCCTACATTCGTGGCCGCATCTATGCGACGTTGAAGCATCCGATGCTGGCCGGCATCAAACTGTGGGCCGCGGCGCATCTGTTGGCGAACGGCGATCTCGGCTCCATCATTCTGTTCGGTTCGTTCCTGGGCTGGGCGGTCTATGACCGCATCTCGCTGAAACACCGCACCGATAGCGGCGCCCCGCCGATTCCGATCGGCGGCGCCACCAACGACCTGATCGCGGTCGCGGTTGGGGTCGTCGCCTACCTCGCGCTCGCCTTCGCGTTCCATCCCGTCGTGATCGGCGTGCCTGTCATGGGATCCTGACAATGTCCGTCCAATCCGCCGTCAAGCGCAAGACCGCGCCCGACCTCCGCGTTCGCAAGAATGGCGAGCCGATCGTGATGCTGACCTCATATCACGCGCATACCGCCGCGCTGGTCGACCGGCACTGCGACGCGATCCTGGTCGGCGATTCCCTGGGCAATGTCATGCACGGATTCGAGACCACGGTGCCCGTGACGCTCGACATGATGATCCTGCAGGGCTGCGCGGTGATGCGCGGCTCTCGGCAGGCGCTCGTCGTCGTCGACATGCCGTTCGGCTCCTACGAAGGCTCGAAGGAGCAGGCCTTCCAGTCGGCGGTGCGGATCATGAAGGAAACGCAGTGCGGTGCGGTCAAGCTCGAGGGCGGCGCGCGGATGGCGGAGACGGTGGCATTTCTCGCCGAGCGCGGCATTCCCGTGATGGGCCATATCGGGCTGACGCCACAATCGATCAACGCGCTTGGCTCGTTCCGCGCACAAGGCCGCGAGGAGACGAATTGGGCGCCGATCGAGAACGACGCCAGGGCGATCGCAGAGGCGGGGGCTTTCTCGATCGTGATCGAGGCGGTCGCCGAGCCGCTGGCGCGCAAGATCACGCAATCGATCGCCGTTCCTACCATCGGCATTGGCGCGAGCGCAGCCTGCGATGGCCAGATTTTGGTGTTGGAGGATATGCTCGGCTTGTCGCCGCGGTCGCCTAAATTCGTGCGCCGCTATGGCAATCTCGGGCCGGCGATCGAGGAAGCCATCGCGGCCTATGCGCGCGACGTGAAGAGCCGTGCCTTCCCGGGCCCGGAGCACGTCTACGCGATGAAGAAGAATTGACGAGGAAGCGCATGGACTGGTCGCAGCACTCACTTCCACCCATGCGACTCGAGGCCCGCTTCGGCGATCGCGTGGTGCCGGCATTTTGCGAGCGGCCGGCCAGCGTCTGGGCGATGATCGCGGAGGCCTGCGCGCGCAACGGCGATGGCGAGGCACTGATCTGGGGCAATGTGCGGCTGAGCTGGCGCCAGGTCGTGGACCAGGCCGCGCGGATCGCGGCGGGGTTTCGCAAGCTCGGCCTCAAGCGCGGCGACCGCGTCGCGATCCTGCTCGGCAATCGCATCGAATTTCCGCTGCTCCTGTTTGCCGCCGCGCATGAGGGGTTGGTGACGGTGCTGCTCAGCACGCGCCAGCAGAAGCCTGAGATCGCCTATGTGCTCACCGATTGCGGCGCCAGGATACTGATCCACGAGGCCGCGCTTGCCGACCGCCTGCCTGCTGCGCAGGATATTCCGGATATCGTCGATCGTATCGCCATCGACAATGATCCGCAGCGCTCGCGCTTCGCGATCCTTGCGGACAACGCACCGGCACCGGCGCCAGTAGAGGTCGCGGAGGAGGATACAGCGATGATCCTCTACACCTCGGGCACGACCGGTAAGCCGAAGGGCGCGATGCTCGCCCACTGCAACATCATCCATTCCTCGATGGTGTTCGTGTCGTGTCTGGAATTGACGGCGGCGGACCGTTCGATCGCGGCCGTGCCGCTCGGCCACGTCACCGGCGTCGTCGCCAACATCACGACCATGATCCGTTGCGCCGGCACGCTGATCATCATGCCGGAGTTCAAAGCGGCGGATTATCTCCAGCTCGCCGCGCGCGAGCGCGTCACCTACACGGTGATGGTGCCGGCGATGTACAATCTCTGCCTGCTCCAGCCGGATTTCGACGGCTACGATCTTTCGAGCTGGCGGATCGGCGGTTTCGGCGGCGCGCCGATGCCGATCGCGACCATCGAGAAGCTCAAGGCGAAGATTCCCGGCCTGAAGCTGATGAACTGCTATGGCTCGACCGAGACGACGTCGCCGTCGACGATCATGCCGGGCGAGCTGACCGCAAGCCATATCGATAGCGTCGGCCTGCCGTGCCCCGGAGCGCGGATCGTCGCGGTGGCGGCGGATGGGCGCGAGCTGCCGCGTGGCGAGATCGGCGAGCTCTGGATCCAAAGCGCCTCCGTGATCAAGGGCTACTGGAGCAACCCGAAAGCCACGGCCGAAAGCTTCACCGGCGGGTTCTGGCATTCCGGCGACCTCGGCTCGGTCGATGCGGACGGCTTCGTCCGCGTGTTCGACCGGCAGAAGGACATGATCAACCGCGGCGGCCTGAAGATCTATTCCGCCGAGGTCGAATCCGTGCTGGCCGGCCATCCCGCCGTGGTCGAGAGTGCGATCATCGCCAAGCCTTGCCCCGTATTGGGCGAGCGCGTCCACGCGGTGGTGGTGACGCGGACACCAGTTGCCGGCGACGTCCTACGCGCGTGGTGTGCGGAACGGCTGTCCGACTACAAGGTGCCGGAAACGATGGCGATCACTGCCGAGCCGCTGCCGCGCAATGCCAACGGCAAGGTGCTGAAGCGGCAATTGCGGGAGCAGCTCACAGGAACCTGAGCCGGGCAGGCGGCCCCAAGATGGTTGGGTTAACGCCTTGATCGGGCTGGCTTTGCCTTGCCACCGCCATACCGATAGGGTACGCCGCCGCCACGCGGGGGGTGGGATTTCCGACGCGAGCGATCCGGCGCGCGCTCCCGACCGGGCATGGGATTAGCTTAAGTGTCTGAATTATTTGACGAAGTCGACGAGGAAGTACGTCGCGAACAGCTCAAGAAGCTGTGGGATAAATATTCGATCTACTTCATCGCGCTGATGGTGCTGATCGTGGCGGCCGTCGGCGGCTGGCGCGGCTACCAGTACCTGGAGGCCAAGAAGGCCGCCGAGGCCGGCGCCGCCTTCGAGAAGGCCGTGGAATTGTCGGATCAGGACAAGCACGCGGACGCGGAGAAGGCCTTCACGGAGGTCGCTGCCAAGGCGCCGTCGGGCTATCGCACGCTGGCGCGGCTGCGTGCCGCGGCCGAGGCCGCGGTCGCCGATCCCAAGGCTGCTGCCAAGATGTATGACGACATCGCCGCCGATCGCAGCGTTGGTGCCGAGTGGCAGGATCTCGCCAAGATTCGCGCCGCCGGGCTGCTGCTCGACGGCGCGAGCTACGCCGATATACAGCAGCGGTTGGAGGCCTCGGCCTCGGCCGGCTCGACCTTCCGTCACACCGCCCGCGAGATGCTGGCGCTGTCGGCCTGGCGCAATGGTGACACGAGCGCGGCCCGCAAATGGCTGGACGCGATTGCGGAGGACGGCGAGACGCCGCCGGGTCTACGGTCGCGCGCCGAGGCGCTCCAGGCCTTGCTGCCGCCCGTCGCCAAAAGCTGAGTCAGTGCTGACGGCCCCGAGAGCTTAGACGAGACATCCATATGCGCCGCACCCCACGTTTGATCGCAGCCGCCGTCCTGGTCGCCTTTACCGGCCTTCTGGGCGGCTGCTCCAGCGGCGGGTTCGATCCGGCCGACATGCTCGATTTCCTCGATACCAAGAAGAAGCTGCCGGGCGATCGCAAGCCGGTCTTCCCCGACGGCGTGCCGGGCCTCGAGCAGGGCGTGCCCAAGGACATGTACAAGGGCGCGCAGCAACAACAGCAGGATCCGAACGCGGCCGTTGCGGCTGCGCCCGCGGCGCCGCCGCCTGAGCCGGCCCCGCCGTCGAAGTCCGCGAAGGGCAAGAAGAGCAGATCACCGGCAACCGCAGCGACCGCACCGGCTGAGGCGCCGGCCGGCGAGGTCGATGGCGAAGCCCAGCCTGCGGACGCGCCGCCTGCGGCTGCCCCGCCGCCGAAGCAGAAGATCGTGCGCAAGCGCACCACCGCGCCGCCGCCCGATCAGCCAGCCCAGCAGGCGGCTCAATCGGCACAGACCACGCAGCAACAGCAGTCGCAAGGGGCCTTCCCGGCTCCGCTGCCAAGCGGCAGCTTCTCGCGCTGATCATTTCATTGCATTGACAGGCGCAGCCCCCGCAGCGCACGAATGACCGATGTCCTTCACGATCGCCATCATCGGCCGGCCCAATGTCGGCAAGTCGACGCTGTTCAACCGCTTGGTGGGACAGAAGCTTGCGCTCGTCGATGATTTGCCCGGCGTCACGCGCGACCGCCGCGAGGGCGAGGCCAAGCTCGGCGACCTCCAATTCACGGTGATCGATACCGCCGGCCTCGACGAGGGCGCCAAGGGCTCGCTCACCGCACGCATGCAGGAGCAGACGGAGACCGCGATCGCGCACGCCGACGCGCTGTTCTTCGTGATCGATGCCCGGGTCGGCCTCACGCCAACCGACCGCGCCTTTGCCGATTTCGCCCGCCGCGCCAACAAGCCGGTTCTGCTGGTCGCCAACAAGAGCGAGGGCAAGCACGGTGATGCCGGCGCGATGGAGGCCTTTGCGCTCGGCCTCGGCGATCCCATCCAGATCTCGGCCGAGCACGGCGAGGGCATGGGCGAGCTCTATGACGCCCTGAGCGGGGTGATGCCGGAGCCCGTCGAGGACGAGGCCGAGGACGACGAGCCGCTGTCCGAGGAAGAGGCGGCCACGCGCCCGATCAGGGTTGCGATCGTCGGCCGGCCCAATGCCGGCAAGTCGACGCTGATCAATTATTTGCTCGGCGAGGAGCGCCTGCTGACGAGCCCGGAGGCCGGCACCACGCGCGATTCCATCGCGGTCGAGATCAACTGGAAGGGGCGCGATTTCCGCGTGTTCGACACCGCCGGCCTGCGCCGCAGGTCGCGCATCGAGGAGAAGCTGGAAAAGCTCTCGGTTGCGGACGCGCTGCGCGCCGTGCGGTTTGCGGAAGTCGTCGTGCTGATGATGGACGCGCAGAACCGCTTCGAGGAGCAGGACCTGCGCATCGCCGATCTGATCGAGCGCGAGGGCCGTGCGGTCGTGCTCGCGGTCAACAAATGGGACCTGATGGAGACCAAGGGCGGCGGCGCCATTTCCGGCCTCCGTCGTGATGCCGACCACTGGCTGCCGCAGGTCAAGGGCGTGCCGATCGTTGCCGTCTCCGGCTTGATGGGCGAGGGCATCGACCGCCTGATGCAGGCGATCCAGGACGCCTACGCGGTCTGGAACAGGCGCGTGCCGACCTCTGCACTGAACCGCTGGTTCGAGCAGGCGATCCAGGCCAATCCGCCGCCCGCGGTCTCGGGCCGCAGGCTCAAGCTGAACTACATCACCCAGACCAAGGCGCGCCCGCCGAGCTTCGTGCTGTTTTGCTCGCGCGCGGACGCGGTCCCGCAGGCTTATCTTCGCTATCTCACCAACTCCCTGCGCGAGGCTTTCGAGCTGCCGGGCACGCCGGTCCGGATCACGCTGCGCGAAAAGGCCAATCCCTTCGCGCACAAGCGCAAGCGATTGTCGTGAGCGAGGGGACGAGCGGGGCCTTCGCACCAGATGCCGCGCCGGTCCGGCGCGGTGCGGTCGCCTTCATCTTCGTCACCATCCTGCTCGACATGCTCGCGATCGGCGTGATCATGCCGATCCTGCCGAAGCTCGTGGAGAGCTTTGTCGACAACGACACCGCACAGGCGGCGAGGATCTTCGGCGCGTTCGGCACCGCCTGGGCGCTGATGCAGTTCGTGTTCTCGCCGCTTCTCGGCACATTGTCGGATCGCTTCGGACGCCGGCCGGTGGTGCTGCTGTCGAATTTCGGGCTCGGTGCCGACTATGTCCTGATGGCGCTTGCGCCGTCCCTGGCCTGGCTGTTCGTCGGCCGGGTGATCTCCGGTATCACCTCGGCCAGCATCTCGACGTCTCTCGCCTATATCTCGGATATCACGCCGCCCGAGCGTCGTGCGGCGATCTTTGGCAAGGTCGGCGCAGCCTTCGGTGCCGGCTTCATCATGGGGCCGGCGCTCGGTGGCCTGCTCGGCGACATCGACCCCCGGCTGCCGTTCTGGGCGGCGGCGGGCTTGAGTCTTGCCAATGCGCTCTACGGTCTGTTGATCCTTCCGGAATCCCTCACGCCCGACAAGCGCGCGCCGTTCCGCTGGAAGAACGCCAATCCACTGGGCGCGCTGAATCTTCTGCGCTCCCACCCCGTCCTGGCGGGATTGTCGGTGGTCACTTTCATCGCGCAGGTCGCTCATGTCGTCTTGCCGTCGACCTTCGTGCTCTACGCGAGCTATCGCTATGGTTGGGATTCCAAGACTGTTGGATTGACCCTCGCCATGGTCGGCATCTCCGCCGTGGTGGTGCAGGGCTTCGCCATCGGCCCGATCGTGCGCGTGCTCGGTGAGCAGAACGCGTTGCTGCTCGGATTGGTCTGCGCCGCGATCGGCTTCGTGATCTTCGGCTGCGCCCCGACCGGACCGCTGTCCTGGATCGGCATTCCCGTGATGGCGTTGTGGGGTGTCTCCGGTGCCGCGTCTCAATCGCTGACGACACGGCTCGTCGCGCCCGATCAGCAGGGTCAGTTGCAGGGGGCGGTCGCAAGCGTGCAGAGCGTGTCGCAGCTTGTCGGCCCGTTCCTGTTCACGCTGACATTCTCGTATTTCATCGGCAGCACCGCGCCGCTGCATCTGCCCGGCGCACCCTTCCTGCTCGCGGCGGTGCTGATGGTCGTGTGCGTGGTCATCGCGATGCGAACGCTGGCTGGCGCCAGGTCGTAGCGACTGTAGGGCGGATTAGCAAAGCGTAATCCGCCACTCCAATCGCCGTGAGAGAAGCGGTGGGTTACGCCGGAGCCTGTCATCGGGCCGCGCTGCGCGCGGACCCGTTGGGCTAACCCACCCTACGACAGCGTCGCTCTATTTCTTCACCAGCGGACACTCGCTGGCCTCGAGCGGCTTGGCGGCGTCTTCCGGGGCGATGGTGGCGATCAGCTTGTAGTAATCCCACGGATACTTTGACTCTTCCGGCTTCTTCACCTCGAACAGGTAGGCGGGGATGAGGCGGCGGCCGTCGGCGCGCAGCGGGCCCTTGCCGAAGAGGGGATCGTCGGTCGGGATTTCCTTCATCTTGGCGACGATCTTGGCGCCGTCATGCGGATTGCCGCCGAGCGCTTCGAGCGCTTTCAGATAGTGAAGGACGGCCGCGTAGTTGCCGGCCACCGTCATCGACGGCATCGCGTTCTTCGGCGAAACCTTCTGGAAGCGCTTCGACCATTCGCGAGTTTTGTCGTTGAGGTCCCAGTAGAACGACTCGGTGAAGGTGAGCCCCTGGGCCGTCTTCAAGCCGAGCGAATTCACGTCGGTGATGAAGAGCAGAAGCGCGGCGAGTTTCTGGCCGCCCTGGACAATGCCGAATTCGGACGCCTGCTTGATGGCGTTGGTGGTGTCGCCGCCGGCATTGGCAAGTCCGACCACCTTCGCCTTCGAGGACTGCGCCTGAAGCAGGAAGGAGGAGAAGTCCGAGGTGTTGAGCGGATGCTTGACGCCGCCGAGCACCTTGCCGCCATTGGCGGTGACGACGTTGCTGGTGTCGCGCTCGAGCGCATGGCCGAAGGCATAGTCGGCGGTCAGGAAGAACCAGGTGTCGCCGCCCGCCTTGGTCAGCGCCTTGCCGGTGCCATTGGCGAGCATGTAGGTGTCGTAAGTATAGGAGATGGTGTTGGCGTTGCAGGCCTTGCCGGTGAGGTCTGCGGTCGCGGCGCCCGAGTTGAGCAGGACCGCGTTCTTTTCCTTGACGACGTTGCTCACCGCGAGCGCGACGCCTGAGTTCGGCGTGTCGGCGATGACATCGACCTTCTCTGCATCGATCCACTGGCGGGCAATGTTGACGCCGATGTCGGGCTTGTTCTGGTGATCGCCGCTGATGACGTCGATCTTCCAGCCCTTGGCGCGCAGGCCGGAATCCTCCACCGCCATGTTGACTGCGGCTACCGAATTCGGGCCGCCGATGTCGGCATAGAGGCTCGACATGTCGTTCAACACGCCGATCTTCACAGTCTTGTCTTGGGCGAAAGCCGAGGTGGCGAAGCCGAGGCCGGCACAGGTCAACAACGCGGCATAGCGCCACGCACGAGCGTTCTTCATTGTGTTCCCTCCTACTGGTGATGCCGCGGACTGCCCTCTTGAATGGGGCTTTTTGGCCATCGGCGCGATCGGTGACGATCTCCGGGTTCCCGATAGCCTGTCTCGGGGTATGCCGCAATGCGCTTAAGGTAGGGCGTCCGAGGTCAGCCTGAATTTCTGGATTCGCTTCGCGTTATCGACCTCCGCGGTATAGACATTACCCTTGGCGTCGACCGCGATCGCATGGACCCAGTGGAATTGCCCGGCGTTGCGGCCGCTGCGGCCGAAGCTGCCGACCACGCTGCCGTCCTGACGCTTTAACACCCTGATTTCGTTGTTTTCCCCGTCGGCGCTCAAGAGATAGGTCTGCTTCGCATCGGGCCAGATCGCGATGTCCCAGACGGCACCGTTTCCCAGCGTGGCCTTTTCGTAGAACCACTCGTTAACGAAGGTGCCGTCCTTCTTGAAGACCTGGATGCGGTCGTTGATTCGGTCGCAGACATAGACGAGGCCGTCATTGGCTATTTTGACGCAGTGGACGGGATTGCCGAATTGCTGGGCAACCGGCGCCTTGGGATCGTAGGGCGCCTGCTTGTCGTCGTTCGGCTTGTTGCCGTAGGCGCCCCAGTGGCGCTTGTAGGCGAGCGTGCTCGCATCGAAGACGATGACGCGGTGGTTGCCATAGCCATCGGCGACGTAGATCTCGTTCGCCTCCTTGTCGATCGCGGTTTCGGCAGGCTTGCCGAGCTGGGTCGTGTCGTTGCTGCCGAGGCTCGGCGCGATCTTGCCGATCTGCGCGACGAACTTGCCGTCGAGCGTGAATTTCAGAATGGCGTTGTCGTTGTCGGCATTGCCGCCGATCCAGACGAAGCCGCGCTCGTCGACCTCGATGCCGTGCTCGCGGCCGACCCATTCATAGCCTTCGCCGGGACCGCCCCAGGCGCGCAGCAGATTGCCGTCGGTATCGAATTCGAGGACTGGCGGCGCCGGCACGCAGCATTTCGAGCGCGGCGGGTTGAGAGTGGCGCCTTTCTCGTCATCCGTCAGCGAGCGCGGCCGATGGATCACCCAGATGTGGCCCTGCCAATCGACGGTGATGCCGCCGACCTGGCCGAGGATCCAGTTGTTCGGCAGCGGCTTTGGCCAGGATGCATCGACCGCGAATGTCGGGACGCCGCCCGCAATCGCTGCGCCGGGCAGCGCGTGCATCATCGCCACGATGAGGATTGAAATGGAGTGAGAGAGACGTGCCAGCGCACGCATAAGGCCTGCGCGATCATGCCATGGCGCCATGGCGACCTCCCATTTTTTCTGCGGCTTGCTGCCGCTTGAGCGCGGCAGTCAATCGCGGGAAGGTTGCGAAGTCAATTAGGCCGGGGAGCGGAAGCTCATCAGGGTGCGGGTCTTGTAATCGTAGAACTTACCGGTCTCGGTCCAATCCGGTGCGCACATCGGTACGATGAATTCGGCGACCTGCTCGGGCGTATCGAGCGTCATCGGATCCTCACCCGGCATCAGCGTGGCGCGCATGCGGGTGCGGATCGGACCCGGGTTGAACAGGTTGACGCGCAGCGCCGTGTTCGCGGTCTCCTGTGCCCAGGCGCGCGCCAGCGTCTCGAGCGCGGCCTTGGAGGCGGCATAGGGGCCGACATAGGCGGTGGCCTTGTTGGCCGCGCCCGAGGTGATGAACAGAGCGCGGCCGGCGTCGGATTGCCTGAGCAGCGGCTCCATGCAGCGGATGAGCTGGAAGTTCGCGGAGACGTTGACCGCCATCACGTCGTTGAAGGTCTTCAGCTCGATATGGCCGAGCGGCGAGGAGGGGCCGAGCACGCCGGCATTACCGACGAGGATGTCGAGCTTGCCGTAGCGCTCGTGCAAGCCGGCGCCGAGCCGGGCGATGCCGTCGGAATCGGTGAGGTTGAGCGGCACTAGCGTCGCGGTGCCGCCGTCCTTGCGGATCTCGTCGTCGAGTTCCTCGAGCCCTCCTTGCGTGCGCGCCACCGCCACGATGTGCGCGCCGGCCTTCGCCAGCGCCCTGGCGGTGGCAAAGCCGATGCCGCGCGAGGCGCCGGTGACGAGAGCGATGCGATTGGCGAGGGGTTTTGTCATGGCTGGGTTTTACAGGCGTTAGCGTCCGGGACAAGCCCTCATGAGCCCGTCATTCCGGGGCGGTCCGCAGGACCGAACCCGGAATCTCAAGATCCCACAATGCGCAATTGCGCATTGTGGTTCGATGCTTCGCATCGCCCCGGGATAACGCCTTCGGCGTCAGCTCGCTTCCGCCAGCAGGGACAATTGCCGCGGCTGCGGCTCGGTCTGGGTCTGGTCGGTGAGGTGGGTCGGATAGGCGCCGGTGAAGCAGTGATCCGAGAACTTCGGATTGGCCGGGTCGCGGCCGGGCTCGCCCATGGCGCGGTACATGCCGTCGATCGACAGGAAGGCAAGCGAGTCTGCGCCGATGATCTCGCGCATCTCCTCCAGCGAATGCGTCGCGGCCAGGAGGCCGCCGCGATCGGGCAGGTCGATGCCGTAATAGTCCGGATAGAGGATCGGGGGCGAGGCGAGGCGGAAGTGCACTTCGGTCGCACCCGCATCGCGCATCATGCGCACGATCTTCTTCGAGGTGGTGCCGCGCACCAGCGAGTCGTCGATCAGGATGATGCGTTTGCCTTCGATCGCGGCGCGGTTCGCCGAATGCTTCATGCGCACGCCGGATTCGCGGATCGCCTGCGTCGGCTGGATGAAGGTGCGGCCGACATAGTGGTTCCGGATGATGCCGAGCTCGAACGGCACGCCGGAATGCTGGCTGTAGCCGACCGCGGCGGGCACGCCGGAATCAGGCACCGGCACCACCACGTCGACCGGCACGTGGCTTTCCCTGGCGAGCTGGGCGCCGAAGGCCTTGCGCACCTCGTAGACGGAGCGGCCGTGGACGACGGAATCCGGACGGGAGAAATAGATGTATTCGAAGATGCAGGGGCGCGGTGCCATCGGCGGGAACGGCTTGTGGACGTCCTGGCCGTTCTCGTCGAACACGATGACTTCGCCGGGCTCGATGTCGCGGATGAAGCGCGCGCCGATGATGTCGAGCGCGCAGGTCTCCGAGGTCAGGATCGGGCAGCCGTCGAGCTCGCCGAGCACGAGCGGGCGGATGCCGCGCGGATCGCGCGCGCCGACCAGCTTCTTGTTGGTCAGCGAGACCAGCGCATAGGCGCCTTCGATCTCGCGCAGCGCGTCGATATAGCGTTCGATGAAGCGGTTACGCTTGGAGCGTGCGACCAGGTGCAGGATCACTTCGGTGTCGGTGGTCGACTGCATCATCGCGCCGTTCCTCACGAGCTCGCGGCGTAGCGTCAGGCCGTTGGTGAGGTTGCCGTTGTGGGCGACGGCAAGGCCTCCGGCATTGAGCTCGGCGAACAGCGGCTGCACGTTGCGCAGGATGGTGGCGCCGGTCGTGGAGTAGCGGACATGACCGACCGCGACATTGCCGGGGAGGCGGTCGATCACCTCGTGGCGGGAGAAAGTGTCGCCGACGAGGCCAAGCCGGCGTTCGGAATGAAAGCGGTTGCCGTCGTAGGAGACGATACCGGCGGCTTCCTGGCCGCGGTGCTGAAGGGCGTGGAGGCCGAGTGCGGTGATAGCGGCGGCTTGAGGGTGGCCGTAGATGCCGAACACGCCGCATTCCTCGCGCAGCGTATCTCCCTCCAGGTCGTCCTGAAGCTCTAGCGCGGCTGGGCCGAGATCGAGATCAAGTTGGGCGTCCTGGTCAGGGTTTCGCATCTCGTTCGCGCCTCTCTCTGGGCTCAACGCGCCGCGGGTTTCTCGATCAGCTTTTTCAGGCTGTCACGAGCCGGTTTACTGTATCCGTCGCCGCCGCCCGAAGGCTGCTGCTCGGAATCAGCTTGATCATCATCTGGTTTGTTTTTCTTGAATCTCTTCAAGATGGTGTTCTCGGGGTCATCCGGCAAGAGCGACATCAGCCAATCTCCGGTTCCCTGGAGCACCACCCGGGACTTGGCCCCGGTGACCCAGTCCGGGCGCTGCTTGTCCGGCACCAGCCACGTGAAGAACAGGAAGGCGACCACCACGATCAAAAGGCCGCGAGCCAGCCCGAACAGGAAGCCGAGGGTGCGGTCCAGCGCGCCGATCCGCGAGTCCAGGATCATGTCGGAGATGCGCACCGTGATCACGGAGACCACGATCAGGGTGCCCACGAACACGCCGGCGACCACGACCACGCTCGCGACTGTATCGTTGTTGAAATAGGTCTTTGCGGTCGGCAGCAGCTTGGAGAACGAGTACAGCGTCACGATCGCGGCCGCGCCCCAGGCTGCGATCGACAGGATTTCGCGCATGAAGCCGCGGACCATGGCGAGCAGGCCCGAAATCAGCATCACACCGAGCAGGATCAGGTCGAGGAGTGTAATCGGCATCGGCTGGTCAGGTCCGCTCGTACTCTCAAAGGTGCTCAGCGAATCGGTGTCTTGGCCGCCGCCCTAAATGACGGGCCGACGGCGCGTCCGGCAAGGCCGGAACCACGCAATCCCATGCTGCTTTTGTGACGGGTGTATAGCGGCGGGGGCGCAGGACGTCACCTCCGGCTAGCCCTCCCCACGGCGGAATCTTGCCGGTGTGGCATTTTTCTCTGCCGGTGCGTTCGCGTCGCCCCGGCGGGAGCCGCGGGCGGCGATCTCGGCCACCAATGTGGTCAGGCTGCCGACGGCATTGAGCGCCAGCCCGGCGTCCCCGCCGGCCTCGCCCCGGGCCGATTCGGGCAGCACGGCGCGGCTGAAACCGAGCTTGGCCGCTTCCTTCAGCCGGGCCGGCGTCTGGGCAACGGGGCGGACCACGCCGGAGAGCGAGATTTCACCGAAATAGACCGCATCCGTGGGTAACTGCGCATTAACCAGGGAGGACACCAGCGCAGCCGCGGCGGCGAGGTCGGCCGCGGGCTCGTGGATGCGTAAGCCCCCGGCGACGTTGAGATAGACGTCATGGCCCGACAGCTTCACCCCGCAATGGGCCTCCAGCACCGCTAGCACCATCGAGAGCCGGCTCGGGTCCCAGCCGACCACCGCTCGGCGCGGAGTTCCGAGCGAGGTCGGAGCCACCAGCGCCTGCAGCTCGACGAGCACGGGCCGTGTGCCCTCGATGCCGGCGAACACCGCCGTGCCCGGGGTGCCGAGATCACGTTCCGACAGGAACAGCTCCGACGGGTTGGTGACCTCGCGCAGGCCGAGGCCCGTCATCTCGAATACGCCGATCTCGTCGGTCGGGCCGAAGCGGTTTTTCACGGCACGTAAGATGCGGAATTGCTGCGAGCCTTCGCCCTCGAAAGACAGCACGGCGTCGACCATGTGCTCGACCACGCGCGGGCCGGCGATCTGGCCGTCCTTGGTGACATGGCCGACCAGGATGATGGCGGCTCCCGTCTTCTTGGCGAAGCGGATTAGCGCCTGCGCGGAGGCGCGCACCTGCGTCACCGTGCCGGGCGCGGATTCCACCGTGTCGGTCCACATGGTCTGGATCGAGTCGATCACGATCAGCCGGGGGACTGCGCCTTCCGACAAAGTGGAAACGATGTCTTCGACCGAGGTTTCGGCGGCGAGCTGCACCGGCGCATCCGACAACCCGAGCCGTTCGGCGCGCAAGCGCACCTGCGCGACCGCCTCTTCGCCGGAGATATAGACGATGCGGTGGCCGGCCCGCGCCAGCATGCTGGTCGCCTGCGTGAGCAGTGTCGACTTGCCGATGCCGGGATCGCCGCCGACGAGCAGCACCGAGCCGCGCACGAAGCCGCCGCCGGTGACGCGGTCGAGCTCGGTCATCCCTGAGGAGAGGCGTGGAGCGTCCGGGCTTTTTCCAGCGAGGCTCTCCAGCGCAAATGTCCGTCCCTTGCGCTTCGAGCGGATCGACACCGGCACGCTGCCGGTCGTGTCCTCCTCGGCAAGCGTATTCCATTCGCCGCAGGCGTCGCATTTGCCCTGCCAGCGGTTATAGGCCGCGCCGCAGTTCTGGCAGACGAAGGAAAGCGTGTTCTTGGCCATGTCGAGAGCGAGTCGGGGGTTCAGATTTGCTGATAGCACGGAACGGGAAGGCGGGAGAGCTTCGCCGGCCGGCGATCCGGCGCCACCCGCGCCGGTCAATATCGCAATTCAGGGGATCGGATACACCCTTTGTTAGCCCTGCGCCGCCGTGGCCAGCCGGATTTTGCGAAGTGTTAGCGGACGCCGGTCCACCCTCGGAACCAATCGGGGGTGGCGAAGAGAACAATGAGATTCCTGCGCATATTGCTGGCCGCGAGCCTGGCCTGCGGCGTCCTTGCGCCGGCCAGCAGCGGCATTGCGGCCGAGGCAAGGCGCCTCAACATCGTCTTCGTCAATCCGGGCAAGACCGGCGAGGTCTTCTGGGACATGGTCTCGCAGACCATGCAGGCGTCCGGGCGCAAGCTCAACGCGAACATCGAGGTGCTGACCAGCGAGAGAAATTACCGGATCATGCAGGAGCTCGGCCTTGGTGTGCTCGCCCGTACCGAGAAGCCCGATTTCCTCATTCTGTCGAACGAAGAATCCGCGGCGGTGCCGATCGTGGAGGCGGCCGAAGCCGCGGGCGTCAAGACGCTGTTGCTGTCGAACACGCTGATCGGCGAGGACGCCGCGCGTCTGGGGCCGCCGCGCCAGAAGCTCAAGACGTGGCTCGGTGACATCACGACCGACCTCACGACGGCAGGCGCGCGGATGGCGAATGCACTGATCGGCGCGGCACGAGCCGAAAAATGGCAGAGCCAGGACGGCAAAATCCACATTCTCGGAATCGGCGGCGACGAGATCACGCCGGCCTCGATCGCGCGCAACGTGGGTCTCGATCTTGCCGTGGCCGCCGCGCCCGACGTGGTAGTGGACCGGATGCTGTTCGCCAACTGGACGAAATCGGAGGCCGAGCACGTCACGGCCAATTATCTGAGCTGGGCGTCCCGCAAGGGCATCCGCCCGGCAGGCATATGGGCCGGAAACGATCCGATGGCGCTGGGAGCGCTGCGCGCGGCAACTGCCGCAGGCCTCGCGCCGGGCCGGGACATCGAGGTGGTCGGCCTCAACTGGTCGGAGGAAGCGCTGCGCGAGATCAAGGCGGGTCGCCTCCTCCTGAGCGACGGCGGTCACTTCCTGCTCGGCGGCTGGTCGATTGTCCTTTTGCGCGACTATGCCGATGGCTGCGACTTCGCGGCCGCTTCAACCCACATCGAGGTCAAGACGTCCGCGATCACGCGCGACAACCTCGTCTCCGTCCGCGACCTGATCAGGAATCGCGCCTTCGACCGGATAGACTTCGCGCGCTTCAGGGCGAAGGCTGGCGCCTGCGGTCACTATGACTTCTCCATCGACGCGCTCATCTCGTCGCTGTCGCCCCTGAACGGCGCCGGTGAATGATGAAGAAAGATGACGGGATGAGCGAACCGGATCGGACCGGGCTGGCGAAGCCCGCGACGTCGCGCTCGGTCGTCCGCGCGATGATCTGGGCCACGGTGCCGGTGCTGCTGCTGGTTCAGCTCCTCGCCTCGGCCGGCGTCGAGGTCTCGAGCTTCTGGTCGCAGATCAGGCAGCTCGACGCCCGTATCGCCCGGGTTGCCGACAGTCGCGCCGAGCTGATTGCCGAGCCGCTGTGGAAGATGCGCTACGACCAGGTCACGAGCGTGCTCAACGAGGTCATGCAGGACGAGTCGATCGCTGCGGCGACCGTCTATGACGACACCGGCGTTGCGATTGCCCGCGTTGAGGCGCGGTCGACGGGGCAGTCGGTCGCCGAGGTCTCCCGTCCCATCAGGTACAGCAACGGCAACATGGCCGTTCAAGCCGGTCGGATCGCGATCGCCTATTCCTATTCTTCCCTCTATGCGGATACGGGCAGCCGGCTGAAGCTGCTTCTCGTCGTCGGCGTGCTCGCAACGCTTGCGACCGTGATCGCGATGCGGATCTCGGCGAACGTCTTCATCGGCCGGCCGCTCGCCGCCATGATGTCGGCGATCCAGCGCAGCAAGCAGGACGGCCGCGCCTATCCCGCGGATGTCCGGTCCTCGAACGAGTTCGGCCAGCTCGCGCGCGCCTTCAACGCCATGCAGCATACGACCTCCGGCGCGCTCGACCGTCTTGGCCATATGGCTTCGCACGATCCGCTCACCGGCTTGCCGAACCGGCGCTCTCTGACCGAGCGCCTGATCGTCCTGAGCAGCGATGCCGGCGCACACGACGCGCTGGTCGCGTTCTGCTTCATCGATCTCGACGACTTCAAGGGCATCAACGACACCTTCGGCCATGATGCCGGCGACAAGTTCCTGGTTCACATTTCGGAGCGGCTTCGCAGTGCGGTCGAACCGGAGGATTGGGTCGCGCGGCTCGGCGGCGACGAATTCGTGGTCATTCGGCCCGAGGTGACGGACGTGGCGGCCGCGCAGGCGTTCGCACGGCGATTGCTGGACGCGATTTCCGAGCCGATACGCCTGCACGACAAGCTCGTCATGCCGCGCGCCAGCATCGGCCTTGCCGTGCGCCACGCGGACGATCCCGAACTGTCGCATCTGCCGGCGCTCGCCGACATCGCGCTCTACCACGCCAAGAGCAAGGCGCCGGGCACCATCGCGGTGCTGAACGAGACGCTTCAGCACGATTACCGTCGGAGCAGAGATCTCGAATTGGCCATTCCGGCCGGTTTTGCCGAAGGACAGTTCGAGGTCTGGTACCAGAGCCAGGTCGACCTCGAAAGCCAGGGCGTCGCCTGCCTGGAGGCGCTGATCCGCTGGCGCCATCCCGAGCACGGCCTCATCGGCCCCGGCGAGTTCCTTCCGCTGATCGAGCGCAGCGGCAACAATGCCCGGCTCACGCGTTATGTGCTGACCGATGCTTGCCGCGCCCTGCAGCGCCTCGCTGTGGCCGGCAAACCGCAGATCCGGATCGCGATCAATCTGCCGCCGTCAGAGCTGGCGGACCATTCGCTCGCCGGCGAGATCCGCGAGACCTGCGCGCGCTTCGGCGTTGCCGCCTCGTCCCTCGAGCTCGAAATCACGGAAGGGTCGCTGATCAACAACATCGCCAGCGCGTCCGAGACCTTGCGCCGCCTGCGGCGGCTGGGCGCCACGATCGCGCTCGACGATTTCGGCACTGGCTACAGCTCGCTCGCCCATCTGCGCCGCTTTCCGCTGGACAAGGTCAAGATCGACAAGGCGTTCATCAGCGAGATCCCGGCAAGCGCCGAGGACAAGGCGATCGTCGGCGTCATCGCGTCGCTCGCGGACACGCTGGGACTCACCCTGATCGCGGAAGGCATCGAACGGGCCGAGCAGGCGCAGGCCATGCGCGAGATCGGGGTGAGGTTCGGGCAGGGCTACCTCTATCAAAGACCGCAGCCGCTCGATGCCGTGCTGCAATGGCTTGATGGAGAGGCGGCCGGCGAGAGCCTCGCGCTTGCCGACAGCCCGTCGGTCGTGCCCGAATTCGCGGCGTGAGCGCCGCGTTACGGTGACTGTGTCGCGTTCCAGAGCATGGACAGCCCGGCCGCGATCATGATCGCGTCCATCACCATGCGGAACACGTCCGGCTTCAGGTGCAGCACGAAACGCTTTGCAATGAACGCGCCTGACATCAGCGAGGAGCCCGCGATCAGGCCCTTGACGAAAACATCCTGCGTCAGCGCGCCGAAGCGTTCGAAGGTCACTGATTTGGCGAAGTAGAGACCGAGCGAGGCGGCGGCCTCGGTCGCGAGGAAGGCGCCTTTGGTGAGGCCATAAAACAGGAATAGCGGTACGCTGAGCGGGCCGGTCGAGACCACGATGCCGGTGAGATAGCCGATCACGGCGCCGCCGATCGCAAGGTGCCATAGATTGGCCTTGAGGTGGTGCCGCGCGAGATAATGCCGGGCCGGCACCATCGCGATCAGGAACAGGCCGATGGAGAGATCGACGGCGTGCGAGGGCAGCGCCAGCAGCGTGCGCGCGCCAAGGGCTGCGGCCGGTATTCCCGTGACCGAATAGGCCGCGCAGGCCCGCCAGTCGACCTCGCGCCACCAGGCCAGGATCCGCGAAAAATTCGCCATCACGGACGCGACCGCCATGATCGGCACTGCTTCCTTCGGGCCGTAAGCGTACACCAGCACCGGCATCAGCATGATCGACGATCCCGTGCCGACGATGCCGGAGATGGTGCCGGCGAGGAGGCCGACGCTGAGGACGAAGAGGAAGGCCAAGAGATGCGCTCCGGGAATCGACAGAGTGTAGCCGGAGGAGGCGAGAAGGGCGAATGATCGTACCAAAGATTCAGTGTCGTCCCGGCGAAGGCCGGGACCCACAACCACAGGATTGAATTGTGGCGCGAGATGGTGGTTATCAGTCTTTGCCAAACCACTCCCTGGGGTAATGGGTCCCGGCTTTCGTCAGGACGACGTTGAGGAACATCATACGAAATTGCTTCAACGTCGTCATTGCGAGCGCAGCGAAGCAATCCAGACTATCACCGCGGAACGATTCTGGATTGCTTCGCTGCGCTCGCAATGACGAAGTATCGGCAGCAGTGCACCGATCAGGTGAGGGACGGAATCTCGGCCCGAACTGGCATGCCGGCCTGCGCGCCCGGCTTGAGGCATTTTTGCGCTGCGGCTTCGCATCCGACCTGCATCGCGGCTTGCAGAGGCATGGCTTCGCTCAGCATGGCAGCGAATGCGCCGACAAAGGTGTCGCCTGCGCCGGTCGTGTCGACGGGCATGATGCGCGGAGCAGGCACCCGAAGGTACGTGCCGTCAGCCATCGCGGCGAACGCTCCTTGCGCGCCCGCGGTGACGATGCAGGTAAGGTTGCCCGCCTTCGCCAGATGCCCGGCTGCGGTCTCGTAATCGGGTGAGCCAAAGCCGATGGCTGCGGCGGCATCGCGCGCCTCATGCTCGTTGACGAGGAGGTAGTCGGTCACGGCGAGCAGGTCCGTGACCATCGCCGTCGTCATCTTCTCCGGGACCGGTGCGAGATTCCAGACCACGGTGCCCGACGCCGATTTCGCCCGGCGCGCGGTCGCAAGCGACTGCGCGAACGGCACCTCCATCTGCAGCACCAGGATGGTGTCGGCGGCGAATTGGCGGGCCGGTACATCAGCGGCGATGGCCATCATGTTGGCGCCGCTTGCCACCGTGATCGCATTTTCGCCGGCGGAATCGACGGTGATGAAGGCGCAGCCCGTTGGCTCGTCGGCGCCGACGATGAGATCGGTGTCGACACCATTCCCGGCGAGATTTTCGAGCACGCGATCACCGAACGCATCTCGCCCCACACGGCCCGCCATCCGAACGCATCCCGGGCCTGCGATCCGCGCGGAGGCAACGGCCTGGTTGGCGCCCTTGCCGCCGAAGTGCGTCTGATAGGACGGCGCAAGCACCGTCCTGCCCGGGCCGGGAATGACCGGCACCAGGGCGACCAGATCGATATTGAGCGATCCGAACACCAGGATCATGGCACGTGGCCCCCGGGAGGTCAGCCTTCCTCGTCCATGACGCGAAGCTTCTCGACGCGGCGGCGGAAATCCTCGTCGGTGGAGAATTCGGCGGAAAGATAGGAGGAGACGAGATCCACCGCGAGCCAGGCACCGACAATCTGCGCGCCGATGCACATCACGTTCACGTCGTCATGCTCGACGCTCTGATGGGCCGAATGAACGTCGTGGCAGACCGCAGCGCGGATGCCCTTCATCTTGTTGGCGGCGATCGAGGCGCCGACGCCGGTACCGCACACCATGATGCCGCGGGCGGCCTCGCCCGAAGTCACCTTCTGCGCCACGGCCCGTGCGATATCGGGGAAGTCGACCGGCTTGTCGTCATAGGAGCCGACGTCGACGACGTCGTGGCCGAGGCTGCGGATGTGGTCGATGACGGTTTGCTTGAGCGGCCAGCCGGCGTGGTCGGATCCGATGACAAGGCGCATGTGATTTCCTTTTCGATGGTCTTTTGATCGTGACGGCCGCGGACGGCTGTCACGATCTGGTCTCGTTCAGCCACGCATGTCGGGCGGCAGCTCGACACCGTGGAATTTCTTGTAGATGGCGTTCAGCTTGCCGTTCTTGACGTTTTCGCTGATCCAGGCGTTAAGCTTCTCCATCAGCCGCGGCTCGCCCTTCTTCAGGCCGATGGCGAGATCGAAGGTCGCGAGCGGGATGCGGGACTCGAAGACGCGCACGGGATTCTTCACACCGATCTGGTTGATGATCGTCGCCGAGGAGCCGACGCAGTCGACCTGGCCGGAGACGGCGGCCGTCACCATGGTGGCGTCATCGTCGTAGCGGGCGATCTTCAGGTCCTTGTCCTTCATGTTGGACAGGGTCGTATCCTGCGTCGTGCCGCGCGAGACGCCGATCGACTTGTCCTTGACGTCGGGCCAGTCCTTGACGCTCGACGACTTCAGGCAGCCGACGTCCGATTGCAGCGTCGCGTAGCGATTGGTGAAGTCGATCACCTTGGCGCGGTCCGGCGTTACAGACAGCGTCGAGATGATGATGTCGGCCTTGCCGGTCAGGACGTTGGGGATGCGGGTCGCGCCGGTGGTCTGGACGAATTCCAGCTCGAGCCCCCAGTCCTTGGCGAGCATCTGCGCCACTTCGACATCCGACCCGGTCGGCTTCATGCTGGAGTCCATCATGCCCGAGGGCGGAATGGCGAGGTCGGTCGAGATGCGGATCTTCTTCGCCTTCATGATGTCGTCGAGCAGGTCGGCAGATGCCGGTGTCGCCGCCGTCATCACGAAGCAGCACAACGAGACGGCCGCGCCCAGCAATTTCCTGTTAGTCATCCTTGGTTCTCCTCTCCTGTCATGATTTTAGATTGCCCGTGCCGACGAACTGCATCAGCTCGGGGGTCGTTGGCGATGTCAGGATCGAGGCAGGCCCGGTTTCGTGGACCTTGCCGCGATGCATGAACACGATCCTGTCGGCGATGCTCTTGGCGAACCCCATCTCGTGGGTGACCATCACCATGGTCATGCCATCCGCCGCCAGTTGCTCGATCACCTTCAGCACTTCGCCGGTGAGCTCGGGATCGAGCGCAGAGGTGACCTCGTCGAACAGCATGACCTTGGGCTGCATCGCCAGCGAGCGGGCGATTGCGGCGCGCTGCTGCTGGCCGCCGGATAGCTGCTCGGGATAGGCGTGAAGCTTCTCCTCGAGCCCGACCTGCGCGAGGACCTTGCGTGCCAGGTCCTTCGCCTGGTTGGCAGCGATTTTCTTCACGGCGCAGGGCGCCAGCGTGATGTTCTGTTCGATCGTGAGATGCGGGAACAGATTGTAGCTTTGGAACACGATGCCGACGTCCTGGCGCAAAGCGCGCAAATCCACGTCCGGCCTGTCGACCCGGTGCCCGCAGACCACGATCTCACCGCCATCGACCTTCTCGAAGCGGTCGATGCAGCGCAGCGCTGTACTCTTGCCGGAGCCGGACCGGCCGATGATGGCGAGCACCTCGCCGCGATCGACGGCGAAGCTGACGCCGTCGAGCACCTTGAGCGGACCAAAGCTCTTCTGCACGTCGCGGAGCGACACGATCGGTTCGGAGGAGGAGAGGTTCTGCTGCATGTCAGGCTGGAGCGAGGTTGACCTTGCCACGTCCCATGCGCCGTTCCAGCCTTTGGCTGAACAGCGATAGCGGGTAGCACATGGCGAAGTAGACGACGGCGATGATCGCGTAGATGACGAAGGGTTCGAACAGCGAGTTGTTGACGATCTGGCCCGAGCGCATCAGCTCGACGAACCCGACCACCGAGGCGAGCGAAGTGTTCTTGATGATCTGCACCATGAACCCGACGGTGGGGGGCGTCGCAATGCGGATCGCCTGCGGCAAGATCACCTTCAGCATGCGCTGGGTCCGGCTCAGGGCGAGGCCTTCGGCCGCCTCCCATTGCGGCTTGGGCACGGATTGGATGGAGCCACGCCAGATCTCGCCGAGATAGGCGGCGACATAGAGCGTGAGCGAGGCCGAGGCGGCCACGAGCGGCGAGACCTGGAGGCCGATTGCGGCCAGGCCGAAATAGCCGAGGAACAGGATGACAAGCAGTGGTGTGCCCTGGACGAGCTGGACATAGGCGGCGCTGGCGATCCGCACCGATTTGAGCGGCGATATCCGCGCCAGCGCAATCATGAAGCCGACGATGCCGCCGCCGATCAGTGCGATCACGGACAGTCCGACGGTCCACAGCGCGCCGTGGCCAAGGAAGATCAGGTGGTTGATGTTGAGATGTCCGCCCATGATCATCTCACAACGGCGTGCCGCGCCGGCGCCGGCGGGGAAACAGCACCAGGCCGAGGCCCCAGAAGCCGGCGCGCATCACCAGCGATAGGATGACGTAGAGGACGGCGACGATGATGTAAGTTTCGAACGCACGATAAGTGTCCGACTGGATGTAGTTGGCGATCGCGGTGAGCTCCTCGGCCGAGATCTGCGAGCAGACCGAGGAGGCCAGCATCAAGAGCACGAACTGGCTGGTGAGCGCGGGATAGACCCGCTCGACCGCGGGCAACAGGATGATGTGCCAGTAGATCTGCACGCGCGACAGAGCCAGCCCCTCTGCCGCCTCGATCTGTCCGCGCGGGATTGCTTCGAAGCCGGCGCGCATGATCTCGGCGGTATAGGCGCCGACATTGATGGTCAGCGCCGCGACCGCCACGGTGAAGGCGGAGAATTTCAGGCCGAGGCTGGCAAGCCCGAAATAGACCAGGAAGATCTGGACCAGCAGCGGCGTGTTGCGGATGGCTTCGACATAGATCCTGCAGGCGGTTGCGATCAGCGGTTTGTGCGTTCCGCGGCCGACCGCGGCAAGCGTGCCGAGCAGGGCGCCGAACACGGTCGCGAGGGCCGCGAGCTCCAGGGTGAGGGCGGCGCCGCCAAGGAAGCTCGGCCAGCGCTCCAGCACCGCAGGAAAGTCGAGTTGAATGCTCATCGCGCCCGGTTAGCCCGTGACCTGGTTCGTCATGCGGTCATAGACGCGGAACAGCGCCTGGTTGCCGTTTGTGCCCTCGCCATGTGCCCGCGCATCGACATACTGGCTGGTGACGAGTGCGGTGCCGGGCAGCGGCACGTTCAGCGCCTGCGCGTGTTCCTGCACCAGGCGGAGGTCCTTGAGCATTAGATCGATGCGGAAGCCGGCGCCGACATCGCCCTCGATCATGGCGGGGCCGAGCTTGTCGAGCATCCAGGAGGCGGCTGAGCCGCCGAGCAGCACCCGGCGCAGCAGGTTGAGATCGACGCCGGAGGCGCGTCCCAGCGCGAGCGCTTCGCAGATCGCCTGAATGTTGATGCCGCAGATGAGCTGATTGCAGAGCTTGACGGTCTGGCCCGCGCCGGACGCGCCGACATGCGTGATCGTTGTGCCCATCGCGCGGAAGAACGGTTCGGCCTGGGCAAAGGCGTCGGTATCGCCGCCCGCCATGATCGAGAGCGCGGCGTTCTTCGCGCCCAGCGGTCCGCCCGAGACCGGTGCATCGATGAAGCTGACGCCTGTCTGCTTCAAATCGGCATGGATACGGCGGACGGCGACCGGCGAGATCGTGCTCATGTCCACGATAAGCTTGCCGGGCGGTGGCGATTTCAGAAGGCCATCCTCGCCGTAAATGGTCGCCTCGACATGGGGCGTATCGGGCAGCATGGTGACGACGACGTCCGCGCCGCGCGCGGCATCAGCGGGATTTTGCGCGCGGGCCGCGCCTTCCTTCACGACGTCGGCGACCGGAGCCCCATTGAGATCGAAAGCGCGAACCGCGTGCCCGGCCTTCAGGAGATTGCGCACCATTTCCCGGCCCATCGTGCCGATGCCGATGAAGCCGACGCTGCCCTTGTCATCCCGTCCCATGTCGCTCGTCCGTTTCTTGTTTCGCAGGTCTGCCAGCCAGTCAGCGTGAGGCGCTGCTTCTGTCCGTCTCGCCGACGACGGCCCGCCGCCGGTATTCATCGCCGATGGCAAAGTGCTTGCGCAGCGTTGCATCCGCCCGCTCTGGGTCGCGCGCGACGACCGCCTCGAAGATGCGCCGGTGGTCGTCGATCAGATACGTCTTCATCGACGGGAAGGCCTGCACCAGCTCGCGGCGGCTGCGATGCGAATGCGTCAGCAGACCCGCCATCGAATTATGCAGGACGGTCAGTGTCTCGGAACGTGAGGCCACGACGATCGCGCGATGGAATTCGAAATCGGCCATGCCGCCCGCATCCGCCTCGTCGATCGTCTCCTCGATCTTCGCAAGCGCGCGCTGCAGGCGCTCGAAATCGGCAATGCCGGCGCGTTCGCAGGCGAGCCGGATCGCCTGACATTCGATCGCGACGCGCGCCTGCATGACGTCGTCGAGCATGTCGGCCTGCTGGGCCAGCGCAAAGGTGAAGAAGTCATTCAGGACCGACACGTCCGGCCGGGTCACCACGGTGCCGATGCGGTCGCGGATCTCGACGATGCCGAGCACGGTAAGGGCGCGCAGCGCCTCCCGGACGATCGGACGGCTGACGCCGAGGAGGCTCGCAAGCTCGCGTTCCGAGATCAGGCGGTCGCCGGGCTTGAGCGAGCCTGCAAGCAGGCGCTCGCGCAAGAAGGCAAAGACCTTCTCGAATCCCTTTTCGCCTTCGGCGGCCCGCTTGAGCTCCATCCCCGTCTCGTCTTGATATGACCTTGGTTAGACCAGTAGGATGACCAGAGTATGCCGTCAAGGGGGCTGGAGCTAGCGGCTTTGAACCAGGCAGGGCACAACCGGCTACTTTGCATGGGGTTGTTTTGCGAATTTTAGTGGCGAACCGATCACCGCAGCCCGCGCGCGCCCTTCCGCGAACTAGGGGCCGCGACGTGCCATGCTGCTGACAGCATGTTGGCAGCAGGGGCGGGATACGACCGTCTCCTGCCATTGAGAGAGGGAGCGGTCATGCCGATCGAGGCAAGCTGTCATTGCGGTGAGACGGTGTTCGAGGTGACCGAGGTGCCTTCGAGCGTGACGCGCTGCACTTGTTCACTCTGCGCCAAGCGCGGCGCATTGTGGGCCTATTACAAGCCGGCGCAATTCCGCCTGCTGTCGCCCGCCGACAATGTCGCGACCTATCTCTGGGGCAGCCGGACGGTCAAACATCATTTCTGTGCGAGCTGCGGCTGCGGGACCTACTCGGAGTCCCCGGATTGGTCGACCGGCAAGCCGGACTTCGACAATCCCAAGGTCGCGGTCAATGCGCGTCTGTTCGACGATTTCGATCTCGATGCGGTGCCTGTGAATGTCATCGACGGGAAGAACCTGTGGTGAGGCGCTGTCAGCGCAGCACCAGCCACGCCGGCGCATGATCGCTGGCGCCGTCCTCGCCGCGAGTCGTTTTGTCGACGCCTGCCTTGATGAGGCGCGGAGATAGCTTCGGGCTGAGCAGCAAATGATCGAGCCGCAGGCCCGCATCGCGCGGCCAGCGGTTCCGCTTGTAGTCCCAGAAGGTGTAGATGCCTTTCTCCGGATGCAGCTTGCGGATCGCATCGCACCAGCCCTGTGCGACCAGTGAAGCAAAGGCTCTGCGGCTTTTCGGCTGGATCAGCGCGTCGTTGTCCCACGAGCGTGTCGGATAGATGTCGATCGCGGTCGGCGCGACGTTGTAGTCGCCGGCGAGCACAACCGGCAGGTCCTGATCGAGGAATGTTTTGGCGTGGCGCTGGAGCCGCGCGAACCAGGCGAGCTTGTAGTCGAATTTCGGCCCGGGCTGCGGATTGCCGTTGGGCAGGTAGATGCTGGTAACGATGATGCCGCGGATTGCGGCCTCGATGTAGCGTGCCTCGTGATCGTCACGATCGCCGGGTAATCGGTCGCGAGTCAGCACGGGTTCGGTGTTGCGGGCGAGGATGGCGACGCCGTTCCAGGTTTTCTGTCCGCGCCACACCGCGCCGTAGCCGGCTTTCTCGATCGCCGCGATCGGGAATTCGGCGTCGGTCGCCTTCAGCTCCTGGAGGGCGACGACGTCGGGCTTCGCCGCGCGCATCCACGCCAGCAAATTGGGCAGGCGGCGGTTGACGTTGTTGATGTTGAATGTCGCGATCTTCATGTAGAGATGGCGGCCTTGTTCGTTACGATCCGAGCCGGAGAGACCATGTCCAAGTTGAACTTCGCTGCCGTCGCCTTTGCCGTCATGTTCTCCGGGGCCGCGCTGGCACAATCGACCGATACGCGCGGCGCGTGCAAGACCGACTACGACAAATTCTGCGCCGGCATCGCGCCCGGCACCGGCCGCATCGTCGCCTGCCTCAACGCCAAGCGCGACCAGCTCACCGCGACTTGCAAGGCGGCGCTCGATAGCCGGAAGAAGTAAGGGACGAGCCGCTCAGGTTGGCAGCGGCGGCGGGCTCGCCGGCTGCTCGGCGGCCGGTGCAGGTGCCGGCTTTGCGATCGGCTCTACCACGTTCCCGCCCTTGTAGACGCGGGCGTAGCGGCGGCCGAGACTGGTCAGCACCTCGTAGCCGATGGTGCCGAAATGATGTGCGAGCTCGTCGACGGTGATGCCTTCGCCGAGCAGCGTCGCCATGTGGCCGCGCCGCGCCGCATTCGGCGGCAGTTCGGTGATGTCGATCGCGATCAGGTCCATGGAGACGCGGCCGGCCACCGGGCAGCGCTTGCCCGCCACGATCACCTCGGCACCGCGGGTGCCGTCATTGGAGCTGGCGGCGCGGAAATAGCCGTCGGCGTAACCAACCGCGACGATCGCGAGCTTCGTCGGCCGCCGCGCGGTCCAGGTGCCGCCATAGCCGACGGTCTCACCGCGCTCGAGATTGCGGGTCTGCACGATGCGCGCCTTGAGATCGACGACCTGCTGCATCGGATTGTCGGCCTCCGGCGTCGGGTTGACGCCGTAGAGCGCCGCACCCGGCCGCACCATGTCGAACTGGAAATGGGCGCCCAGGAAGATGCCGGAGGAATTGGCGAGCGCGGCCGGCACGCCCGCGAACGCGCTGGCGATGCTGCGGAAGGCGGCGAGCTGTTTGGCGTTGACGGGGCTGTTGACCTGCTCACCCGAGACCAGATGGCTCATCACGAGCGTGATGCCGTGATCGCCGGCATGGATGCGGGGGATGATGGCCTGCGCCTCCGCGAGCGTCAGCCCGAGCCGATTCATGCCGGTGTCGACGTGGATGGCGGCCCCGCCGGTCCAGCCGGTACGGCGGCAGAACACATCCCATTCGGCGAGCTCGTTGAGATCGCCGATCACCGGCCGGCAATTGATGTTGGCGTAGTGCTCGCCGGTGTTCTGGAAATAGCCGCCGAGCACGTAGATCGTCGCCTCGGGCACCGCGGCGCGCACAGTGCGTGCCTCCTCGATGGTGGCGACGAAGAAGGTCTTGCAGCCGGCCTTGCTCAGCGCGCGCGCGACCTGCGCGGCGCCGCAGCCATACGCGTCGGCCTTGACCACCGCCGAGCATTCGGCCGGAACGGCGGTTTTCTCGAGCTTGCGCCAATTGGCGATGATGGCATCGAGATCGACGGTGAGCACGCCGCCGAAGGCTGCAAGCGCAGCGGCCTGGTTGGCCTCCGCGGAAAGGAGGCCGGTCTGCAGGATCATTTTCGGGTCCGACGCCACTGTCATGGCATCGTTTTACGCAAGAGGCAGGCGCTGTTCAAGGAACTCAGTAGTCGCTGCGGTCCGGCAACTGACCATCATGGGCAAGGTCGCCGAAGCGCGTGACCGAGGAATCGAAGTGCAGTTCGACCGTGCCGGTCGGACCATGGCGCTGCTTGCCGATAATGACTTCGGCCCGGCCGACCGTGCGCTCCATGTCGGCCTGCCATTTGGCGTGTTCCTCGGTGCCGGGACGCGGCTCCTTCATGGCGAGGTAATATTCCTCGCGGAACACGAACAGCACGACGTCGGCGTCCTGCTCGATCGAGCCGGATTCACGCAGGTCCGAGAGCTGCGGCCGTTTGTCGTCGCGCGATTCGACCTGACGCGAGAGCTGCGACAACGCGATCACGGGTACGTTGAGCTCCTTTGCCAGCGCCTTCAGGCTGGTCGTGATCTCGGTGATTTCCTGCACGCGGCTGTCGCTGGCGCGCTTGCCCGAGCCGGACAGAAGCTGGATGTAGTCGATCACGAGCAGATCGAGGCCCTTCTGCCGCTTGAGACGGCGCGCGCGCGCCATGAGCTGCGCGATCGACAGACCGCCCGTTGCGTCGACATAGAAAGGCAGCGACTGCAGCTCGATCGAAACCTGGCGGATCTTCTCGAAATCGGCTTCCGAGATGCCGCCACGGCGGATGTGGGAGGAGGGAATGCCGGTGCGCTCGGCCACGATACGCGTGGCGAGCTGGTCGGCCGACATTTCGCAGGAGAAGAAGCCAATCACGCCGCCATTGGCGGCCTTCATGGTGCCGTCGGCCTGGAGTTCTGGAACGTAGGCTTGCGCGACGTTGTAGGCGATGTTGGTCGCAAGCGAGGTCTTGCCCATGCCGGGACGGCCCGCCACGATGATGAGGTCGGAGTGCTGCAGGCCGCCCATCTTGGTGTCGAGGTCGCGCAGGCCCGTCGAGATGCCCGACAGCTTCCCATCGCGCTGGAAGGCTTTCGCCGCGAGATCGACCGCAACCGTCAGCGCCTGCGAGAACTTCTGGAAGCCACCGTCATAGCGTCCGGACTCGGCGAGTTCGTAGAGACGCCGCTCGGCGTCCTCGATCTGCGCCCGCGGCTGGAAATCGACCGGCGCGTCATAGGCGACATTGACCATGTCCTCGCCGATGCCGATCAGGTCGCGCCGAAGCGACAGGTCGTAGACAGTGCGGCCGTAGTCCTGGGCGTTGATGATGGTGGTCGCTTCCGCGGCGAGGCGCGCCAGATACTGCCCGATCGTCATGCCACCGACGTCGGTATCGGCGGGCAGGAACGTCTTCAGCGTCACCGGCGTGGCGATCTTGCCCATCCGGATCAGGCTGCCGGCGGTTTCGAAAATGGTCTGGTGCAGCGGCTCGAAGAAGTGCTTCGGCTCCAGGAAGTCGGAGACGCGATAAAAAGCGTCGTTGTTGACCAGGATCGCGCCGAGAAGGCTCTGTTCCGCCTCGATGTTATGCGGCGCGCTCCGATAGGCGGGAGTTCCGGGATCGGGCGCGAGTTTGAGGACGGTGGAATCAGTCAGAGCCATAGTTCGTGCTTGTCATTGGGAGCGCGGGTCGGGGATAAAGCGCTTCTCTCCGCCACAGAGAAAGCACTCCCGTGCCTTATGCCCGATTCACACAATCCGGTGTGTGAATCCTCGCGTCACGTCCTGTCAACGTCTTGACGCTGGAATCGCGGCGCGAGGCGAGGCGCTGCTTAAGCGTTGCGACCGTGCGCGCTTGAGATGATTAGGGAATTGAACGAAGCCGCTGGCGCGGCATGTAGGGAGGCGTAGCAAGGATTGCCTCCTGTCTGAGAGGATTGCGGGTTTTCGAAGCCCAACCCTTTAGACAGGAGGTTTTCCGATGGCTGAGATCAGCCCACTTCGCCGCCGCATGATCGAGGACATGACGGTCCGCAATCTGTCACCGGCGACGCAGCAATCCTACCTCAACGCCGTAGCGAAGTTGAGCCGATATTTCGGTCGTTCTCCTGACCGCCTCGACCTGGAGGATATCCGTGCCTTCCAGGTTCATCTGGTTGCGACGGGGATGTCCTGGCCGGCGCTGAACCAGATCGTTTGCGCACTGCGGTTCTTCTACGGTGTGACCCTTGGTCATGACACCGTTCCGGAGCGCATCGCCTATGCGCGTAAACCGCGCAAACTGCCGGTCGTGCTGAGCGCCGACGAGGTCGTGCGCTTCCTGGAAGCAATCCCAAGCCTCAAGAGCCGTACCGCGCTGACCACCGTCTATGCCGCAGGCTTGCGCGTATCGGAAGTGGTCCTCTTGAAGGTTGTCGACATTGATAGCCAACGGATGTTGATCCGGGTCGAGCACGGCAAGGGCGGCAAGGACCGTTACGTTATGCTCTCGCCGCAGCTTTTGAGGATTCTGCGGACGTATTGGCGGCTCACTCGGCCAAAGCGATGGCTGTTTCCCGGCCGAGACGACGAGCGTCCGCTCGTCCCCAACGTGCTGCACGCCGCCTGCCGTTCAGCCTGCGCTGCGGCCGGCTTGAGCAAGTCGGTGACAGTGCATACGCTGCGGCACACATTCGCGACCCATCTCCTGGAGAACGGGGCCGACGTGCGCATCATCCAGGTGCTGCTCGGTCATGCCAGTCTGGCCAGCACGGCGCGCTATACCCAAGTCGCCACCAAGACCATCAGCAATACGCCAAGTCCGCTTGACCGGCTCCGCCTGGAGGTCGTGCCGCCCGGCTGAGCGGACCTGATGGCTCCGGTTCTGGAAGTGGCGGATATCTTCCGCCGCCACGGCGAAGCGTTTCGGCAAGCCCGTGCCGAGCATCTGGGCCGCGTCGAGCGGCGCGTCATGGGCGCGATCACGGCATGCCGGACGGCTGTGCTCGGCGGCCACGTCGAGCAGTGCGATGACTGCGGCGCCACACGCATTGCCTACAACTCCTGTCGCAATCGGCATTGCCCGAAGTGCCAGGGCGCGGCGCGCGCGCAATGGCTCGCCGAACGGCAAGCCGAACTCCTTCCCGTACCGTATTTCCACGTCGTCTTCACCCTGCCGGCCCCCGCCGGAGAGATCGCCTTCCAGAACAAGGCCGTCGTCTACGCCATCCTGTTCCGCTGCGCGGCCGAGACGCTCGCCACCATCGCGGCCGACCCCAAGCATCTCGGCGCTCAGCTCGGCGTGACCGCCGTCCTCCACACCTGGGGCCAGACCCTGCAACACCATCCGCATCTCCACTGCGTCGTGCCCGGCGGTGGACCCTCGCTCGACGGCACACGCTGGGTCGCTTGCCGGCCCGGCTTCTTCCTGCCAGTACGCGTCCTCTCCCGGTTGTTCCGCCGCCTGTTTCTGCAAGAGCTGCAAGCTGCCTTCGCGGCTGGCCAGTTGGGTTTCTTTGGCGATCTCGCGCATCTGGCGGATCCCGCCGCGTTCACCCAACGCCTCGCTCAACTCCGACGGACCGACTGGGTCGTCTATGCCAAGCCGCCATTCGGCGGCCCCGAACAGGTGCTGGCTTATCTCGGCCGCTATACGCATCGCGTCGCCATCGCCAACAGCCGGCTGATCTCGCTTGCCGACGGCAAGGTCAGCTTTTCCTGGAAGGACTATCGGCAGAATCGCAAAGCCAAAGTGATGACGCTTAATGCCGATGAGTTCATTCGTCGCTTTCTCCTGCACACCCTGCCGGACGGCTTCCACCGCATCCGCCACTATGGTTTCCTCGCCAATGGCGGACGCAGCGATAAAATCGCCTTCTGCCGTCAACTCCTTACTGTCCGCAACCCTCCGACTGATCAAGAAGCCGGCGACGATCCCCTCACCAAATGGAAGATCCCCGTCTGCCCGCATTGTGGCGGCACCATGCGGCGCGTCGATGTCGTCCCGCGAGCCTGCGCCCGCGACCATCCGTTTCGTTGTGATACGTCATGACCAGCGCCTGCACCATCCACCTCCTCTGTGATCACCTTCGCGGTGGCAACGTCCGAAGTCGCCGCGGCCGCGCTCGTCACCGAACACCACGCCAATCGTTCGGCAACGCATCCCAGCGCAGCAAGTCGCTCGCTGGATCGCGCCCTTGGCCCTATCAAACGGGCTGCTCACATCCGATGAATGTCTCGCCGACGCGCGGCGACCACAGGAGCGCCTTCCCAGCAGCCGCACCCGCTGCACTATTCCCATAGCGCCCACAACTCCGCAGCTTCGTTCAATCCGGCTTCTATGAGGTCGCACGCACGACAGAGCGCGCGGCTCGCGCCTGCCACGCGACCTCACAGAACCCTCAAGATTCTTGAACGGAACTTAGCCTGATTCCGACAAGGTGATCTGCCGCGGAAAAATCCGGATGACGTGAACCTTATATGTCGGCGCGCCGACCCATCCATGAGAGCGCGCACGAGTCGGCACGCTGGCCAGCTTTCGGCTCGGGCTCAGACCAGCAGGAGGTAGACCAGCGCAACCAGGGCCGCTCCGACGCCTGTGGCGATCAGGGCGTAGTCGGTGCGGAGGTCGTCCTGCACGTCGAAGGAGGTTCGGGTCTCTTCGCTCATGGCGACGGAATAGGCCAGGGCGGACCAGATTTATGTGAACCAGTTCACATCTTCCCGGATTCTTTCGGGGTGGCGGAACGGGAAAGCGGGCAGGAGGTTTGTCCGCTGAAACCCGTCGTCAGAAAGACGAGGCAATCGATGCGGCCAGAACGGCGGCCCCAGATTTGGCGAAGCGAGGCAGGCAGCCGGCGTTGGCTGTCGGCGCTGATCGCCGCCATGGAGGATGCCGCGCGGCCGGAACTGCGGCGAGAGCCGGTCCCGGCCGAGACGCTCGCCCGAGTGCGCGTACAATTGGCGCTCCCGGCCTCTTTCGGGCCCCATCGGGCATCAGCGCTGCGTCACTAACCCTTATTCGCCTGCGAGCCTCAGTCTGGGCTTGGTGCCGCCTTCGAGGCCGCGCAGCCTGGCCTCTTCATGTCCGATATAGTCCCGCGTAACCGGCACCACACCCTGGCGGCGGGTGAGCTGGATCTGGAAGTTCATCATGCCCTGTTTGCGGAAGGTCATCTCGCAGGCTGCGAGATAGAATTCCCACATCAGCGCGAAACGCTCGTCGTAGAGCTGCACGGCCTCCTCGCGCCGCGCCATGAACCGCTCCCGCCAGGCCTTGAGCGTCTCGGCATAGTGCAGGCGCAGGATCTCGATGTCGCAGACCAGGAGCCCAGCTCGCTCGATCGCAGGAAACACCTCCGACAGGGCCGGGATATAACCGCCGGGGAATATGTATTTGGCGATCCAGGGATTGGTGGAGTCGGGGCCCTGCGACCGGCCGATCGAGTGCAGCAGCATCACGCCGTCCTCGCTTAGCAGCTCGGCGCAGCGCTTGAAATAGGTGTCATAGAACTTCACGCCGACATGCTCGAACATTCCGACCGAGACGATGCGGTCGAATGGCCCGTCGATGTCGCGATAATCCTCCAGCAGGAAGCGCGCCGATCCGGTCAGGCCCTTCTCGGCCGCGCGCGCGTTGGAGACCTGCAACTGTTCTGTCGACAGCGTGACGCCGGTGACGTCGGCGCCCGCGATTTCGGCGAGGTAGAGGCCAAGCCCGCCCCAGCCCGAGCCGATGTCGAGCACGCGTTGCCCGCCCTTGACCAGGAGCTTTGCCGCGATGTGCCGCTTCTTGGCGAGCTGCGCATCGTCAAGCGAGGTCTCCGGCGTCTCGAAATAGGCGCAACTGTACTGCTTGTCGGCATCGAGGAAGAGCGAATAGAGCCGGCCGTCGAGATCATAGTGATGGGCGACGTTGCTGCGCGAGCGCGAGCGCGGATTGAACTGTTTGAGGTGCCGCGTCAGGTAGCGCAGGTGCCACCACGGTTTTGCCCATTGCGGCAATACGTCGGGTTGATCGAGCAGGATCGCGAGGACATCAGCTATCGTGCCGCGCTCGACGATGAATTCGCCATCCATATAGGCCTCGCCAAGCCCGAGTTCGGGATTGATGAGGATCCGTCGCTGCGCATCCGTGGTGACGAAGCGGACTTCCACCGGCTCGCCGGAGCCATCGCCGACGGCGAATTTCATCCCGCTCGCGGTGGTCACCGTCATCGACCCGCGGCGGATGAATTGAGACAGGAATTTACGCAACAAACGGTCCATCGCCACCCTACCTCCCGAGCGAACCCGAAAAGATGCGACTAACCCGGCCTTCTGTTCTGACGCCCAGGGACCGGATCGGTTCCTATGCGTTTGCATCTAAATGTAGTGGAGCTTGTTCCGACCCGCTATTGCATTGTGTACAAAGCCGATATTCGAAAATCGCGTAATCACATCCTTGCGCGATGAGCCGCCTTCCATTCATGCCACAATCGGCTAAAAGGTGACCGCCGCGCGGGATGACGGCTGTGTTTGCAGTTTTTTCAACGGAGATGATGGGAATGTCGAGCCGAGCGCTCAGCCTCGCGACGGTATTGCTTCTGATCGGCTTTGGCGCGACCGACGCCGTTTTTGCGCAGGCCACCAATCTCGAAGCCGGCAAAAGCCCGTCGCAGCTTTTCGCGCAGACCTGCAACGCCTGCCATAAGAGCCCGCGGGGACTCTTGAGGACGGTCGCGCCGGGGTCGCTACCGGGCTTCCTGCGCCAGCACTACACCACGAGCCCGGACATGGCGGGCATTCTCGCCTCCTACCTTGTCTCCAACGGTGCCACCGACACTCGCTATCAGGCCAAGGACGGCAAGGACAAGAAGGACGGCGCCAAAGAGAAGGACGCCAATACCAATCCCGCGCAGGCGCCTGAACATCAGGGGCGCCGCCAGCGCTCGCAGGAAGCGGCGAAGCCGGAGGGCGAGGGCGCGGCTCCGGCGCCTGAGGGCGCACGCCAGAAGCGCATGGCACGACCGAGCGAGGAGGGCGCCAAGGAAGGTGCCAAGCCGGAGGCCGCCAACGAGCGCACTCACGAAGGCCGCAAATCCAAACGCATGAGCAAGCGCGGCAGGCCGGAGCGCGAAGAGGCGCCGAAGGTCGACGCCGCGGCACCGGCCGACGACAACAAGGGTGAAGCCAAATCTGAGCCGAAGGCCGAACCCAAGAGCGAGAGCGCCAAGGTGGATGCCGGGCGCGATGAAGCCAAGCCGGATAACGCGAAGGCGCCCGAGAAGCCCGCTGAACTGAAGCCGGACAGCGTCAAGGTCGAGCCGAGCGGCGGCGAGACTCCAGCGCCGCGGCCTGAGCCGGCGACGCCGGCCCCGCCGGACGCCGCTGCGAAGCCGGCCGAGTCCGCCGCGCCGACCGAAGCGGCCGCGTCCAAACCGGCCGAGACGACGACCGGCGGCAGCTCTGAGCCGGCGGCAAAGCCGCAGGAGCCGCCATCAACCCCGACCGCCGCGGCACCTCCACCGGCAGCGACGGAGCCGTCCGGCCTGCCGACCCCGCCGATCTCGCGATAGCAAATCGTCAGCTCAAGGCCACGGAGGTCGCGTCGATCGCGGCCTCCGCATCGTCTTGACGGTGATTAGAGTGTTGCTCTAGAGTTATGCTCTAGGAGGCCAATGTCATCCGGCGTGCGTGACGACTTGTTGGCAGCGGGGCTCGCGGTGTTCGATCGCGTCGGCTTCGAGGCTGCGACGGTGGCGGCGATCCGCGCCCGCGCGCGCGCCTCGAACGGCAGCTTCTTCCATGCCTTCGGATCGAAGAAGCAGCTCGCCGGCGCGCTGTTCCTCGAAGTGCTGCGCCATTATCACGCCGCGATGCTCAAAGCGCTCGATCCCCTGCCGGATGCCGGGCAGGGCATAGATCGCCTGATCCGCGCGCATCTCGACTGGGTCGTGTTGAGCCGGCGCGAGGCGCGCTATCTGTTCGAGATCTCCCGCAGAGAATGGAGCGAGGACGTCCGCGACGCCCAGCGCGCGCAGAACGCGCGTCTTGCCGAAGGCATCGAGCGCTGGCGCGCGCCGCTCGTTGCGCGCGGGGATCTCCTGCCGATGACGCCCGTGATGTTCATCAGCCAGCTCATCGGCCCGGCGCAGATATTTTGCCGCGCCTTTCTCTCCGGGCGCGATCGGATCGATCCGCGCAGCGAGGCCGATACTTTGATCACCTGCGCTATCCGCGCGTTGCTGCCGCCCGAGGGTATCAACAGAAAATGAGGAGCGGCGTCATGATAGGAACCGAGGCAGATCCCGATTTCGCAGCCGTAGCGGAGCGCATCCACGCCAATGTCGGTCGGCAGGGCTTCATGAACCTGGTCGGCGCTGAATTGTCAGAGCTGTCGCGCGGCACCTGCACGATTGCGGTGGAACGCCGGCCCGAGCTGCTGCAGCAGCACGGCTTCTTTCATGGCGGCGTCACCGCCTTCCTCGTCGACAACGCCACGACGATTGCGGCGGCGACCTCGCGCGGCCAGCCGGCGCTGACCGCGGAATACAAGCTCAATCTGCTGGCGCCCGCGGTCGGCGAAAAGTTGATCTGCCGGGCGCGGGTGATCAAGCCGGGCCGCCAGGTCGCGGTCGTTGCGGCCGACGTGTTCTGCCTCACCGACGGCGTGGAGAAGCACACGGCGACGGCACTGGCCTCGATCGCGATGCTGACCGAGGACGTTGCCGCGAAAACGAAAAGCCCGGCCGCGTAAGGCGGCCGGGCTAGTTCTCTCGTCATTGCCGGACTTGACCCGGCAATCCATCTTTCAGCGAGAAGCCCTTATGTGATGGATGCGCGGGTCAAGCCCGCGCATGACGTGTTGTATTCGTGGCTTACTTCTCGGTCTCTTCCGCAGCCGGCGCCGGCGCGAGCTCCTCGTGCTGGGCTTCCGGATCGAAGAACTCGCCGGCGGCGGCGATCGCCTCGGCGGCCGCATCGCGGTCCTCGTTGCGGGTCGAGATGTCCTCGCCGCGGTTGATGCGATCGGCCTCGTCCTGGCTGCGCGCGACCGTCACGGTGATCTCGACTTCGACCTCTGGGTGAACCGCGACGGTCAGCGTGTGCTTGCCGATGGTCTTGATCGGCGCGTCGAGCTGCACCTGCGGACGGTCGAGGTGCACGCCGTCGGCCTCGAACGCGGCAACGATGTCGCGCACGGTGACCGAGCCGAAGAGCTGGCCGGCTTCGGAGGCCTGGCGGATCACGATGATGTTCTTGCCTTCGATCTTCTCGGCGACCTTGGACGCCTCGCCCTTGGCCTGGAGATTGCGCGCCTCGAGCTCGGCCTTCATGCCGTCATACTTGGCGCGGTTGTCGGCGGTCGCGCGCAGCGCCTTGCCGCGCTTGAGCAGGAAATTGCGGGCATAGCCGTCGCGAACCTTCACGACTTCGCCCATCTGGCCGAGCTTGTTCACGCGTTCGAGCAGAATGACTTCCATAACGTTCTCCTTTGAAGTGTTGTGCGAGTCTTAGTTTTCAGGGTTGGACTTAAGGGGTTGGCAGCGGCGGCGGTTGCCTGTTGCGCAGGAAACGCTCGCGAACGCCGAACACGGCATCGGCGAGACCGAGGATCACCATCGCGATCACCGGCCATCCGAACACGACGACGACGGCGTAGGCCGAGCCGAGCCAGAAGGCGCGGCTCTTCAGCGCGAGCGTCAGCGTGTGCAGCACGGCAAACCCAGCCAGCGCGTAGGCCATCATCAGCGCCGCCGTCGTGATCTGTGCGACGATTGCGAGCAGCCCGCCGGTAAAGCAGAACGCGAGCGCGACGCACAGCACTACGAGCGTCATGGTCGGCAATTCCGCGGTCATCAGGTTCGGCCAGGGGCGGCGCAGCCGGCCGGAGGTCGCGGTCACCTTGGCGCTGAGCCAGAGGTTGAGGGTGAGCGTCATCATCGAGATAATGGCGGCGGCGGCCGGTGCGATCCGCACCAGGGCGTCGATGAACTGGTCAGCTTCACCAGTGGTCTGCGGATCGGCGGTATGGAGGATGCGCATCAGGCCGCGGCGCAACGTGCTGGTGATGGTGTCGGCGTCGGTGCCGAGCGTGAGGAGGGCGGCCATCGCGGTCAGTGTGGCAAACCCCGCTATCCACAGCAGGATGCGGCCGACCGGGTACCATTCGATCTCGGGTTCGGCCGGCGACTCGGTGGCGTCGGGAGGTGCGCCCACGTGTCGGCCGAGCAAGACGAGGTGGCCAAGCCACCAGGCCGGCAGTGCGACGGTGACGGCGAAGGCGATGCAATAGGGAAGGCCGAACAGTGCGCCGAGGCCGATCGCGGCCGCGATACCGCCAAGGCTCGCGCAAAGCGGTCCCCAGCCAATCGCGACGACCATCAGCGGCAATGGTGCAAGATAGAACAGGACCAGCGAGATCAGCGCGCCCGAAACGATCGAGGCGAACATTAGGGCCGACGCAGCGCCGGCGATCAGGGCTATCAGTCCAAAGGTCATCATTAGCTGTCCCGCCCCTTCCGAGCGGTTAGAGGCATTGTTTGCCCCAACCATCGGCAACCGGACGACCCGGAAGCCTTATGAGTTCATAACGTCGCGACCGGCGGCGTCGTCGCCGCCGGTCGAAGTCGGTCGTATCAGCGGATCACGTAGGGCAGAAGGCCCAGGAATCGCGCGCGCTTGATGGCGCGGGCGAGTTCACGCTGCTTCTTCGCGGAAACCGCCGTGATGCGGCTCGGCACGATCTTGCCGCGCTCGGAAACGTAGCGCATCAACAGCTTAGAATCCTTGTAGTCGATCTTCGGCGCGTTCGGACCCGTGAACGGGCAGGTCTTGCGGCGACGGAAAAACGGACGGCGGGCGCCAGCTTCAGCCATGTTTCTTACTCCTCATCCGTCGTGGTTTCGGCTTCCTCGCGGGGGCGGCGCGGACCGCGGTCACCGCGGAAGCCACCCTCACGGTCGCCACGGAAGCCGCCTTCACGCTCGCCGCGGAAGCCGCCGCCACGGTCGTCGCGCTCGCGATCGCGATCAGCCTTGCGCATCATCGCGGACGGGCCTTCCTCGAGCTCCTCGACGCGGATGCTGAGATAGCGGATCACGTCTTCACTGATGCGCTCCTGGCGCTCGATCTCGGCGATCGCCGCCGACGGCGCGTCGATGTTGAGCAGCACGAAGTGCGCCTTGCGGTTCTTGTTCATGCGGTAGGTGAGGGAGCGCACGCCCCAGTTCTCGGTCTTGGTGACCTTGCCGCCGAGACCTTCGACGATCCCGGTCATCTGCGTGGTCAGCTCTTCCACCTGCTGCGGGCTCGCGTCCTGACGCGCGAGAAAAACATGCTCATAAAGAGGCATGGATGTCCTTTCCTCATGTTGGCGCTTCACCCGGCGTCAAGCCCTTAAGAGACCTTCGGAAAGGACTCTGGGATTAAGCTCAGAAGGCGGAAACACGGGACGACGGGCCGACTGGCCCTGCCACACCAAAATCACGAAGGAATTTGCTGAGACCGTCCGTTCAGCTCCCGGCCGGGGTCTGCGGATGGCGCGCTTTATACGGATTTTGGCCGACTTTGCAAGGTTGCGAGGGCCAGTTTCGACCCGGATGGTCCCGGTGTGGGCGCTCAAAACAGGCCGAACCGGGTTGATTTATTTGTTTGTATATCATACAAATAAATCTGGGAGGATTCAATGGCGGGAAAATCCGTCCAAGCCCCGTTTGAAACGGCCGGCGACCCAAAGCACGCTGCGCGTGCCACGCGCTCGGCTGGTCGCAAGATGCGCTCGCTACTGCTCGACGCGGCGAGCCCGCTGTTCAAGGAGCGGGGGCTGTCCGGTACTTCGATCGCCGACATTGCAACCGCCGCAAACGCCTTCCCGAGCCAGATCACCTATTACTTTCGCACCAAAGAGGCGCTGTTCGTCGAATGCGCCTGCCGCGATCTTCTTTATCTCGCGCGCGCGACCGAGCAGGCGGCGCTGAGGGCGCGCTCGCCTCGGGAGTACACCCATGCGCTAGCGGAAACGGTCACGGCGAGCGATTCGGTTGCCTTCTTCGCCGAGGCGCTGACGTTGACGCGGCGGCGCCAGGATCTCGCGCCGCTGGTCGAACGCACCATCGAACGCCTGCATGCCGAGGGTGCGCGCGCCTATGCGGGGCAGGTGGCGCGGCATGGCTGGCGCTCCCTGCGCGCACCGGACGAAAGCTCCCGGCGATTCTGGGCCGTCGCGATCGGCGTCGTCCTCGAAGGTTACGCCATGGGCCGCTCACCCGAACAGCTCTGCGGCGAGATGCTGCGCGTCCTCGGCGAGCAGGCGAAATCGACAGACGATGCCGCGCGCCTGCGCCTCGTCGACGACGGCGGCGCTTCAACCTCTCAGGACGAGGAGAGTTAGGCCATGACCGCGCTTCGCATGCGTGCCCGCGATTTCCTCACCGAGGACCAGCTCGTCGATGTGCGCCAGCGTGTCACCTGGAAAGGAGTTGCGCTGATCGCGCACGCCTGGGCGCTGATTCTCGGCGCGATCGCGCTCGTCGCCTGGTGGCCCAATCCACTGACTTATGTTTTCGCGGTCGCCATCATCGGCTCGCGCCAGCTCGGGCTTGCGATCCTCATGCATGACGGCGCGCATGGCTGCCTGTCCGCCGACGAGAAGACCAACCTCGCACTGAGCCAGTGGTTCTGCGCCTATCCGCTCTTTGCAGAGACGCGCAGATATCGCCGCTATCACCTTCAGCATCACGCGCGCACCCAGCAGGAGGATGATCCCGATCTCGTGCTGTCGGCGCCGTTTCCGATCACCAGGCTGAGCTATCGCCGCAAGTTCATTCGCGACATCACCGGGCAGACCGGCTACCAGCAGCGCAAGGCACAATTGCTCAACGCGCTCGGCCCGAAGGACTGGCCGTGGCGCCAACGCGCCGCGCATTTCTGGGAGAAGCTCGGGCCGCAATGTGTCGTCAATGCCGCGATATTCGCGGCGCTTGCCGCGGCCGGCGTATGGTGGGCCTATCCGCTGCTATGGCTGGTGCCGCTTTTGACCTGGATGATGGTCATCACCCGCATCCGCAACATCGCCGAGCACGCTGTCGTTCCTGATAGCAGCGATCCCCTGCGCAACACCCGCACCACGCATGCGAATTTTCTCGAGCGTCTGTTCATCGCCCCGTACTACGTGAACTATCACCTCGAGCACCATCTCTTGTTCTATGTGCCCTGCTACAACCTGCCGAAGGTGCATCGCCTGCTGAGCGAGAGCCGGCATGCCGGCCGCATGGAGGTGCAGCCGAATTACGCCGCTGTGCTGCGGCTTGCCACGGCAAAGCCCGACCATGAGGATCGTCCCGGCCAGCTCGTGAACAGCGCGCGCCGCGCGCGGGCGGGCGCGGAGGTCGACGCCAACCAGACGGCCGGCGGGTTTTGAGGGGCGACACTCCCCAACATTCTTTCCTCGTCGTCCCCGGGCGTGCGCAGCGCGGGCCCGGGACCCATAACCAAAGGGAGCAGTTTGACGAAGACTGACAACTCCGAGTTCGCCCCAAACTCAATCCTGGGGTCATGAGCCCGCGGGGACGACACCGAATAAGTGGAAGGACCACCGGTCGGTTGCCCATCGCAGCTTGACATGCCGGCCTCGGTCAGTGTCTACGGCCCCCTTTGGAGCATGATCCGGAACCAGGGCAAAAGGTCGCGCTTAATCGGCTGCCGGTTCTCGAAGGTATCACGCTCGACAAGCAGGGAGCGCCGATGACGGCAGCATTCACATTTCCGGGGCAGGGGTCCCAGGCGGTCGGCATGGGCAAGGCCCTGGCCGACGCCTTTCCGGCGGCGCGCGCCGTGTTCGACGAGGTCGATGCGGCCCTCGGCGAGAAGCTGACGGCCACCATTTGGGATGGCCCGGCCGAAACCCTCCAACTCACCGAAAACGCCCAGCCGGCGCTGATGGCGGTCTCTGTCGCCACCCTGCGCGTGCTGGAGAGTGAGGCCGGTTTTTCCGTCGGGCGGGACGCAACCTTTGTTGCCGGCCACTCGCTCGGCGAATATTCGGCCTTGGCGGCGGCCGGCAGCCTGACGATTTCCGATACTGCGCGTCTTCTTCGCACTCGCGGTCTCGCAATGCAAAAAGCCGTCCCGGTCGGCGTAGGTGCCATGGCTGCGCTGCTCGGGCTCGATTATGAGGCCGCGATGGAAGTCGCCAACGAGGCGGCGCAGGGCCAGGTCTGCCAAGCGGCCAATGATAATGGCGGTGGGCAAGTAGTGGTCTCCGGCGACAAGACCGCGGTCGATCGCGCCGTCGAGATCGCCAAGGGCAAGGGCGCCAAGCGCGCGATGCTGCTGCCGGTATCCGCACCGTTCCACTGCAAGTTGATGCAGCCGGCAGCCGATGCCATGGCCGAGGCGCTATCGAAGGTGACGATCAAGGCGCCGGCGGCGCCACTGGTGTCGAACGTGCTGGCGAGCGCCATCACAGATCCCGACGAGATCCGCCGCCGCCTGGTCGAACAGGTCACCGGCACCGTGCGCTGGCGCGAGTCGGTTGCCTATATGGCAGGGCAGGGCGTCACCCGCTTCTTCGAGATCGGTGCGGGCAAGGTGCTCACCGGTCTCGTCAAGCGTATTGCGGACGGCGCCGTCGGGGTTGCGGTCGGCGGGCCGAACGACATTGCTGCTGCCAAGGATGCATTGGCCGCTGCGAAGCAGGCCTAGAGGAGTTATCGATGTTCGATCTGACTGGCAGGAAGGCGCTCGTCACCGGCGCGACCGGCGGCATCGGCGGCGCGATCGCGCAGGCCCTGCACGCGCAAGGTGCCACGGTCGCCATTTCTGGAACGCGGAAGGAAGTGCTGGATGAGCTTGCGGGCAAGCTCGGCGAGCGCACCCACGTGCTGCCCTGCAATCTATCCAAGGCCGACGAGGTCGAGGCGCTGGTGCCTGCTGCCGAGCAGGCGATGGGGCAGGTCGACATTCTCATCGCCAATGCCGGCATCACCCGCGACAATCTCTTCGTCCAACTCCGCGACGAGGACTGGGACGAGGTCATCAACGTCAACCTGACCGCGACGTTCCGACTCGCGCGCGCCGCCACCAAACTGATGATGCGTAAGCGCTTCGGTCGCATCATCGCCATTACCTCAGTGGTCGGCGTCACCGGCAATCCCGGGCAGGGCAATTACACCGCGTCGAAGGCCGGCCTGATCGGCATGATCAAGACGCTCGGGGCCGAGTACGCCAAGCGCGGGGTCACCGCGAACTGCATCGCGCCCGGCTTCATCAAGACACCGATGACGGATGCGCTGAACGACAAGCAGCGCGAGACGATTCTGACCAAGGTTCCGGCCGCGCGCCTGGGCACGCCCGAGGACATCGCGGCGGCCGCCGTGTACCTGAGTTCGAACGAAGCAGCCTATGTCACCGGCCAGACCATCCACGTCAACGGCGGCATGGCCATGATCTGAGGCCCTCGTTCCGCACTGCTCAAAGAGTGCGGTGCGGGGATGCGGCAAACGGCCGTTTCCGGAGCGAATTGAGGCTTGTAGTCAAGGCAGTTGAAGTATGATAACCGGACCTTCAACGGATGGGCGAAGAACGCCATTGCAGGTTTTTGAAACCCTGTATATTGGCGATGCGGAGCCTTGGCCGTCGTTCGCCGGGCCCTGCATCGGCTAGGATGGGGCCAAATCAAAGTTCGTAAGCGAAGGCAGTCAACGACCACGACGGCTCGTATCGTCCCGGGGGGTCGGGTCTACAGGGAACAACACGAGGTTAAGCAATGAGTGACATTGGCGAGCGGGTTAAGAAGATCGTGGTCGAACACCTTGGTGTTGAACCCGAGAAGGTTGTCGACAACGCGAGCTTCATCGACGACCTCGGCGCCGACAGTCTGGACACCGTCGAGCTGGTGATGGCGTTCGAAGAAGAATTCGGTTGCGAGATTCCGGACGACGCCGCGGAGACGATTCTCACCGTCGGCGACGCCACCAAGTTTCTCGAGAAGAACGCGAAGAGCTAAGGCTCTTCATTTCGCGGGACAACATTGAAACCGGACGGGCCGCTTTCGGCGGTCAGCCGGTTTCTTGTTATCGGCCGTGAATCTTTCAAAGCGGAGATTTGCGATATGAGGCGGGTTGTCGTCACGGGCCTCGGCATGGTTACGCCACTCGGCTGTGGCGTCGAGCCGACCTGGAAGCGCATCCTCAACGGCGAGAGTGGTGCGCGCCGGATCGAGAGCTTCGACGTCTCGGATCTCCAGACCAAGATCGCCTGCGTCGTGCCGCGCGGCGACGGCTCTGGCGGCAGCTTCAATGCCGACCAGTGGATGGAGCCGAAGGACCAGCGCAAGGTCGACGACTTCATCATCTTCGGCATGGCGGCCGCCAAGCAGGCGCTCGACGACGCCAACTGGCATCCGGAGTCCGAAGAGGACAAGTGCGCGACCGGGACCATGATCGGATCGGGCATCGGCGGCCTCAACGGCATCGCCGACACCGCTATCCTCCTGAAGGAGCGCGGGCCGCGCCGGGTGTCGCCTTTCTTCATTCCCGGCCGCCTGATCAATCTCGCCTCCGGCTATGTCTCGATCGAGCATGGGCTGAAGGGACCGAACCATTCCGTGGTGACGGCCTGCTCAACCGGCGCACACGCGATCGGCGATGCCGCCCGCCTGATCGCGCTCGGCGATGCCGACGTCATGGTCGCCGGCGGTGCCGAATCGCCGATCAGCCGCATCGGTATTGCCGGCTTCAACGCCGCGCGTGCGCTGTCGACCGGATTCAACGAGACGCCCGAGAAGGCCTCGCGTCCCTATGACAAGGATCGCGACGGTTTCGTGATGGGTGAGGGCGCCGGCGTCGTGGTCCTTGAGGAGCTCGAGCACGCCAGGCGTCGTGGCGCCAAGATCTATGCCGAAGTGATCGGCTACGGCCTGTCGGGCGATGCCTATCACATCACGTCGCCGTCACCCGATGGCGATGGCGGCTTCCGCAGCATGTCGGCGGCGCTCAAGCGCGCAGGCCTTTCGCCGTCCGATCTCGACTACATCAACGCGCACGGCACCTCGACGCCGCTTGGCGACGAGATCGAGCTCGGCGCGGTGGAGCGGCTGCTCGGCAACGCCGCGTCCAAGGTCGCGATGTCCTCGACCAAATCGTCGACGGGCCATCTCCTCGGTGCGGCCGGCGCGATCGAGGCGATCTTCGCGATCCTGGCGATTCGCGATAATGTCGCGCCGCCGACCATCAACCTGGACCATCCGTCGGTCCAGACCGCGATCGATCTCGTGCCGCGCACGGCGAAGAAGCGCGAGATCAATGTCGCGTTGTCGAATTCTTTTGGTTTTGGCGGTACCAATGCGTCGGTGATCGTCCGCCGACTGGCTCATTAGCTTGCGTTTGAGACGAATCCACCGTTTTGCCTTTTATCGGCGATAGTCATACTTGTGGGCGCGTGCATTTGGCCGGACAAGCGATTGTCAGGCCGTGATTGAACCGGCAGGATCCAGGTTGCTTCGATGAGTGAAAGGCCGCCCATTTCGCCCCGGAGCCCGCGGGCCGCGCTGGAGCCCGAGCAGGTCCCGCCGCCGCCGAAGCGATCGGACCGGGCGCGCAACCCCTTCGTGGTGGTCGGCAATGCCATCATCACCCTCCTGCTGATCAGCATGCTGGGCGCCGGCGCCGTCTATTACTACGGCCGCCAGGTGCTGGAGGCGCCGGGACCACTCCAGGAAGACAAGATCGTCAACATTCCCTCACGCGCCGGCAAGCGCGACATTGCGGACACGCTGAACAGGGAAGGCGTCACCGACGTCAATCCCTGGGTGTTCATCGCCAGCGTAGCAGCGCTGAAGGCGAGCTCGGATCTGAAGCCGGGTGAATATTCGTTCCAGAAGAACGCCTCCTTGCGCGACGTGATCGCCACCATCGTCGAGGGCAAGGTGGTGCAGCATGCCGTCACGATTCCGGAAGGCCTGACCTCCGAGCAGATCGTGGCGCGGCTCTCCGACAACGACATCTTCACCGGCGGTGTGCGCGAGCTGCCGCGCGAAGGCACGCTGCTGCCTGAGACCTACAAGTTCCCGCGCGGGACCACGCGCGAGCAAGTGATCCAGCGCATGCAGCAGGCGCACAAGCGCGTGCTCGCCGAGATCTGGGAGCGCCGCAGCCAGGATCTTCCGGTCAAGACGCCGGAACAGCTCGTGACGCTCGCCTCGATTGTAGAGAAGGAGACCGGCAAGCCGGACGAGCGCAGCCGCGTTGCCGCCGTGTTCGTCAACCGGCTCAAGCAGAAGATTAAGCTGCAGTCCGATCCCACGATCATCTACGGCCTCGTCGGCGGCAAGGGCACGCTCGGTCGCCCGATCAAGCGCAGCGAGATCACGCAGCCCTCGCCCTACAACACCTACGTGATCGACGGCCTGCCGCCGGGCCCGATCTCCAATCCCGGCCGCGCCTCGCTCGAGGCCGCCGCCAATCCGGCGCGCACCCGCGATCTCTATTTCGTCGCCGACGGTTCCGGCGGGCACGCCTTCACCGAGACCTACGACGCGCATCAGAAGAACGTTGCGAAGCTGCGCGCGATGGAGAAGCAGATCCAGAACGACACGGTCGAGCCGGCCGACGATGCGCAGGCGCCTGCCGCCGGAGCGCCCGCCGACACCCCGACCGCGACCACGCCGCCCAAGCCGACCCAGCAGAAAAAGCCGCCGGCGCGGCCCGCAAATCCCGCGCCTGCGCGGCAGGGCTCGGTGTGGCCCGCTTCGCCGCCGGTGGTCCAGCGCTAGGATCGCTGGCCCGCCTTACGAGACTTTGCGGATTCCACTTTCCTGCAAAATAGTCTTAAGATTCGCGTGCCTTGATGGCCTCACGAATCTTACCTGTCCGGAGAAACTTACCCGATGGCGCTGTCGTCCATGACCGGCTTTGCCCGAAGCCACGGCGCAAGCGGGCCGTATACGTTCGAATGGGAATTGAAGTCGGTGAACGCCAAGGGGTTTGACCTGCGGGTACGGCTGCCGCAGGGGTTCGACGAACTCGAGGCCCATGCCAAGAAGCGCGCGGGCGAGGTGCTCTCGCGCGGCACCGTCTACGCCAATCTCAACGTCAAGCGCACCAACGCCGAGGCCTCCGTCCGCATCAATGAGGACGTGCTCGCCGCCGTGCTGAAGGCCGCCGCCCAGATCGCCGGCAAGGTCGACGCGGTAGCGCCGAGCATAGACGGCCTCCTAGCCATCAAGGGCGTGATCGAGGTCGCCGAGCCCGAAGGCGACGAGGACGAGGACAAGGCGGCGCGCATTGCGGCGGCCGAGGCCTTCGACAAGGCGCTCGCCGATCTCGCCGAGATGCGCAAGCGCGAGGGCACCTCACTCGGGCAGATCCTGACTCAGCGCGTGGATGAGATCGAAGCGCTGGCGAAGCAGGCGGAGGCCGCGCCTGGCCGCAAGCCGGACGCGATCAAGGCCAAGCTTGCCGAGCAGATTGCGGCGCTGCTCGACACCTCCGATCGATTCGATGCCGACCGCCTGATGCAGGAAGCGATCCTGATCGCGACCAAGGCCGACATACGCGAGGAGCTCGACCGCATCGCCTCTCACGTCGCGCAGGCGCGCGAACTCATCGGCAAGGGCGGCCCGATCGGGCGCAAGCTCGATTTCCTGGCCCAGGAGTTCCACCGCGAGGTCAACACCTGCTGCTCGAAGTCGAACGATATCGAGCTGACCAACACGGGACTCGCCATGAAGAACGTGGTCGAGCAGTTCCGCGAGCAGGTCCAGAATCTGGAGTGATCGATGACGACGGGCGGTCACGGAACTGATGGTGTCGAGCGGCGCGGGCTGATGTTCGTGCTGTCCTCGCCGTCAGGCGCGGGCAAGACGACGCTGTCGCGGTTGTTGATCGAGCGGATGCCGGGATTGAGAATGTCGGTCTCCGCGACGACGCGGGCGATGCGGCCCGGCGAGGTCGACGGCCGCGACTATCTGTTCGTCGACAAGCCCAGGTTCGAAGCGATGGTGAAGGGCGACGAGCTTCTGGAATGGGCGACAGTGTTCGACAACCGCTACGGCACGCCGCGCGGCCCGGTCGAGGCGGCGCTGTCGGCGGGACAGGACGTGCTGTTCGACATCGACTGGCAGGGCACGCAGCAACTGCGCGAGAAGGCGCGCGCCGACGTGGTCAGCGTTTTCATCCTGCCGCCCTCGGCGGCCGATCTCGAGAAACGCCTACACTCGCGCGCGCAGGATTCGGACGAGGTCATCCGCAAGCGGATGAGCCGCGCCAGCCACGAGATGAGCCACTGGGCTGAGTACGATTACATCGTCATCAACCACGACGTCGATGAGGCCTTCGCCGAGGTGCAGTCGATCCTGAAGGCCGAGCGCCTCAAGCGCGAGCGGCGCGTTGGCCTCGTCGGTTTTGTGCGAAGTCTGCAAGGTCAGCTTCAGGGCTAGGCTGCATCAACCGCGGGCCTTCCTTCGCCAGCCGTTCCAGCATCTGGGTGATGACGTCGATATCGACTGCGTCGGCATTGAAGTCGTCAGGCTCTTCGACATGAGCCTCTTCGACTTCGACCTGTTCGATTTGCGTCTCTTCGGCCTTCGCCTCCTCGGGAGGAGCCTCTTCGATATGGGCATCGATTGCCGCGAGCTGCGGCGCGTGCGTCTTGGCCTCAAATGCCTCGACTTCGCTGCGGTCGTGCTCGTCCTCCACGGCCTTCTCATGCGCCTGGGACGCGTCGCGATTGTCGACGATCGAAATGGGTCTTGGTCTTGCGAACAGCGGTCTTGGGGCCGAGGGTCTGGGGGGCAAGGGTCTCGGGGCCACGGGGCTTGAGGCCATGGGACGCACGAGGTCGAAATCGACCGGGCGGGGGCGCTGCACGCTTGGTGCAGGTCCTGCATCGCGCCAGGGCGCACGGCTGTGGTCCTGGTCCTGTTGCTCCCAGTTGTCCCAATTCACGCGGCGAGGGCCGTCGGCGGCCTGGACGCGGATACGGGAGCCGGCGAATCGATAGATCACGCTGCCGATGACGCCCGCGAGCGCGAGTGCGCAGCCGATCACGAGCAGCAGCGTCGGCAGCGAGCCGGTTGGCTTGGCCGGGGCATCGGCCGCGGCCGGCGTCACCGGCGCAGGCGATTGTGGGGCGGGAGATTGAGCCGGCGTCGCGCTCGGCTGCGCTTCGGCTGTGACCGTCGGGGCCTCCGACTGCGGCTCGGGCGCCACTGATGTCGTTGAGGTGTCGGGCCAGCGGGTGGTGACCGCTGCTTGCTGCGGCGCATTGCTGTCAGCGGAGGCTGGGGGCGACTGCTGCGGCGCCGGTGCGGTCACATTTGATGCGGTTCCAGCCTGTGCCGTCACATATTCGGCGCGCGCGTCCTGGACCGAGTGCGGCGCTGCCGGCTCCGTGCTTGTCGTGCTAGTCGCGGTCTGCGCGTTCTGTGTGGTCGACGTCCGGGCCGCCTTGTCGCCTTCGGCACGCAGATACCAGCACTTCCGCTTGCTGCGATCGATGCGATAGAACCAGTGCTGTCCCTGTGGTGCGGTGGCTTTGGGCGAGGCGAGGCAATCGTCGGCCGTGGTCGCCGCGCTCGGCGTGCTCTGCGCCGCCGCCGCGCTCTGCGACGTGCTTGGCGCGTTCTGCGTCTGCGATACGGCTGCCAATGGCACGCCCGCGATGATGCTCGCGACGAGCGTGGATACGAATTTCGCGGATCGGTTGCCCATCCTGGTCTCCCGGTTACGCAAGCAACTTGTTAGCAACCCTTTCTCGTCAAAGAGTTGGGTCGCAATGAGCCGCAAATCCGGAGAGGATGAGGCTTAAATCGGGCTCGCGCCGTGTTCATCCCGCCCCGAAATCGAACACCTTTCGGCCGCGATTACTGCTTGATCGAGGTCCCCGAGCAACCGGAAGGGTCCCGAGCGCCCCGAGAGGCCATAACTACACATGGGCCGAGGCGGGTAGGGCATGGCCCAGAAGAGTTGGAGCACCGCTCGGGGCGACGCGGCATGCTGCCAAATGGACTTTCGCGGTTCACGACCGCCTCGAGCGCAAGAGCGGACATTCTGCCGGAGCTGCACGTCTGCGAAGGGCATTCGACGGCATTGAGGCTTGGCCTTGGGAGATGAGGGGAGGGCGATTGCATATGAAAGAGAGTTTGGCAGGCAGCCTCCTTGCGGCCCATCCTTCGAGACGCCCGCTTTTGGCGGGCTCCTCAGGATTGAGGTCCTCTTTTTTGCGGCGAAATCCAAGACCCTCATGGTGAGGAGCGCCGCCCTACGGCGCGTCTCGAACTATCAGGCCGCGTAGTTCGCAGCCTCTAAAGGTCCATACGCGATCGCCCTAGGAGACGAGGGAAGGGAAGCATCTTTTGAAGGCGGCAATAGGAACTGGGAAATGTTTGGAAGTTCGCGCGTTACCGGCCGGAGCGCACAAGAGGAGAAGTGTATGCGAACCGCAACCCTCGTGATGATTGTCTTCGCCACAAGCGCGATTGCCTTCCCGGCAACGGCACAGCAGCAACAGGCCGCGCCCAGTGAGCAAAACAAGATGGAGATGCAGCGTGATGTAGACAAAGGGCTCAAGACCAGCGAGCCGAACGAGCAGATGCAACGGGATGCAGACAAAGGCATCAAGACGCGCAACTCCGGACAGTCTGGCTACGTGGCCGACCAAGACAAGCCGGGCGCTTCCGCGCATCCTCCGGGTCAACCGGGAAGTGGGCAGACCACCGGTTCGGGCAGATAGGTGATCCGAGACAGAACCGTTAGCGATCCCTTTGGTCCGACCGCGCGGCGCTCGAAGTAGCCGCCCCAACACTCTGATGTTTTCGCAAGTCGTCACCGTTTGCGGAACGACGGCTCAGCTATGCCATGGAGTATTGCGGATTCGAGTGCAAGCGTTTGGCTTGCGAAATGCGGGGTCGTGATCTTCGATATAATCGACGTTAACTGTGCCGTATGTGGTCTGAGGCTTCCTCAGCGCCGAACACGTCTGAACCCGAATGAACTCATTCTTGAAATCACCGCGCGGAAACGCAGCAATGACCCGCTCGCGTTGCTCGGGCGTATAGTCGTCGTAGCCAATCCCGACCACGTCCACCAGAACACCCGCGTTCGTGAGCGCGATTTCCGGCCGCATGTATTGGGGGATGCCCGGCGTGGTATGTAGCGCGATCGCTTCCCACACCAGATCCGCTTTCGGTTCAGGGATGCCATGGCTTCTGAGAAATTCTCGCGCCGCATCGGCGCCGTCGACTTCGAAACGCTTGGCCTCGGTATGATAAGGGTCGACAAGGCCGAGGTCGTGAAAGAGTGCAGCAATATACAACAGCTCAGAGTCAAATTTCAGGTTCTGGCGGAGTCCCTTCATCGCGCCGAATATGAACACGCGGACCGAGTGATTGAACAACATCTCAGTTTCGTGTTGCCGCACCAATTCGGCGGCCTCCCGGGCGATCTTGCTGTCTGGAATTTTGACGCCGGAAATCAAGTCGGTCATTTCTAACTCCTATTTGCGCTGAATACAGCATCGCAAATTCTTAGTGGGGCTGTGGGAACAGTTGCCCACCAGATGGGTCGCAAAATCAGAACTGTAAGTACCTCGCGGTATGAAGATGTTGCAGTGAGATATTGAGACTGGTGCAGCATCTCGATCAGTCCTGTCGCTCCTGCGCAGCCTATCTTACGAGGCATTTGGCCAAGGTGCTCCAGGGCGGTTTCCATCGAACGGGACTCCGGACAGAACTCAAAGCCAATGTGCGGGATGCTCATTCCCAAGCTGCAGGAGCATCACTTCCGACAAACAGCGACAGCGTGTCAAAATGTCCGATGGAGAGCTGGCTATGAGGAGCTGATGTCAACGTCGCCTTTGGGCATTTGATATCCGCACATAGACGGGTCTTCATCTCTCACAGACGCCTGGCGTTTTGGATTGACTCAGGCGTGGAGCACAGAGCGATACAGGAACTCCAAAATGGCAAATGTCTTCGCTGGCAATACGAACGACGGTTCTGACCTGTGTATGTTGGCATGGCGCGTCCATGAGTTTGGACCGCCGGAGGTGATGAAGCTGGAGAGGATCGCCCGCCCAGAGGCTGCTTTGGGGCAGGTCCTGATCCGTGTTCACGCAGCAGGAGTCGGTCCCTGGGATGGCTGGATCAGGGCCGGCAAGAGCGCCTTGCCGCAGCCTCTTCCTCTTACGCTCGGCTCCGATTTGTCCGGAACGGTCGTGGCCTTGGGGTCCGACGTTTCCGGATTGGCTGTCGGAGATCAAGTTTTCGGTGTGACTAACACTCAGTTCCTGGGCGCCTACGCGGAATATGCCGTGGCCTCCGCCGGGATGCTCGCGAAGAAGCCGAGGTCGCTGAGCTATGCCGAAGCGGCTTCCGTTCCCGTCGTCGCCGTTACGGCGTGGCAGGGTCTATTCGACCATGCTCGCCTCGAAGCCGGTCAGACGGTCGTCATTCACGGAGCTGCGGGGAGCGTGGGCGCCTACGCAGTTCAGCTCGCTCGTCGCGCTCGCCTGCGTTCGGTCGCCACGGTGGGAGCGAAGGATGTCGATTACGTTCGCTCACTCGGTGCCGACAAGGTGCTGGACTATCATACCCAACGGTTCGAGGATGAGGTGAAGGATGCCGACGCGGTGTTCGATCTGGTCGGGGGCGAAACGCAATTGCGTTCCTTTGGGGTTCTTCGCCGGGGTGGCAAGCTGATCTCTGCCGTGTCCCAGCCTGATCAACATCGCGCAAAGGACCATGGTGTCACAGCGGCATTCTTCTTGGTGGAAGTCACCACTGCGCGGCTGTGCACGATCGCCGAACTCATTGATCGCGGCGAACTGAAGGCGCGTGTGGGTGCAGTCCTCCCTCTCACCAGTGCGCGAGATGTGCACATGATGCTGGAAGGTCAAAGACCGCTTCCGAAAGGGAAGATAGTTCTCAATCTAGAGGGCGAAGTCACGGCGCCTGTGTGAGTTCGGGCTAACCAGGAGCGGTGCGGCAGCGAGGGGGCTCTGGCGCAACGCGGTCGGTCGCAGTCGTCCGAAAGCCAACACGGCCGACGGGCGGCTGACGTGCGGCAATGGGACGAGCAGTGCGTCAGCCCAAGCGTCGCATTGCCATAAGCCGAGCTCTTCCTTACGTGGGTGGCCGGGGCCAAGGAGTCAGTACGAGGAAATGGCGCAGAACATCTACGACAATTCTGAGTTCTTTGCCGGGTATAGCCAGCTTGCGCGTTCGGTCTGCGGGCTTGATGGTGCGCCGGAGTGGCCGTCCATCCGCGCGCTGCTGCCTGATCTTCACGGCAAGCGTGTCATTGACCTTGGCTGTGGTTTTGGTTGGTTTGCCCGTTGGGCAAGGCAACATGGAGCAGAGTCCGTGCTGGGGCTCGATGTCTCCGAACGCATGATCGCACGTGCCACGGCATCGACTGATGATGAGAATATTCGCTATGTCATCGCCGATCTGGAACGGGTGGAATTGCCCGAAGCAGAGTTTGACTTGGCGTATAGCTCGCTCGCTCTTCACTACATCGAGGATTTCGCAAGATTGATCGGTCACGTGCACCGGTCGCTGCGCCCCGGCGGACGCTTCATTTTCAGCATAGAGCATCCGATCTATATGGCCCCGATGCGGCCTGGCTGGTCGGTCGATGAAGACGGCTGCAGGACCTGGCCCATCAACCGCTATTCCGTCGAAGGATCTCGGAGCACGGATTGGTTCGCAAAGGGTGTGCTGAAACAGCATCGCACGATCGGAACGACATTGAACACGTTGATAGGCGCAGGGTTCGTGGTGCGCCACGTTCAGGAGTGGGCGCCCACCGCTGAACAGCTCGCTGTCCAGCCGGATCTGGCGGACGAAGTCGAGCGCCCAATGATGCTTATTGTGTCAGCTCAGCGGTAGGTGCGGCGCCATGGCGCACGCGGTGCGATAGAGTTCCGGGGCCTGCGGGCTGCGCACATACTCCGGAATGGCCGCGAGGCAGTGGCGATCATCCGCTTGCCGGCGCCTCTGCGTCACGAGCTGGCGGGGCTCGCGTATTCGCTGCTTTGGCGCAGGGCGAAATCCACAAGCTCGACGCCCCTATGACGCCCCTATATTGCATCAGGCGAGCTGGTGCGGGTGCTGGCGAACTGGTGCGAGCCGTTTCCGGGCTATCACCTCTATTATCCCAGCCAGCGGCAACCGACGCCCGCATTCACCCTGCTCGTCGAGACCCTGCGCTATCGGGGCTGAATGCACGCCAAGCGCAATATGCGGGTACCCCGGGGGTCGGGACAAATAGGAACTGTAGTGGCGACCGCCGAATTCCAACTCATGCCACGATTTTATTTCGACTACCATGACTGCAGCGGGACCATCGTCGACAACGGCGGGTACGATCTCTCCGATGGGCTCGCCGCCCGGCGGCTGGCGTGGGAATCGCTGGGGCAGGCTATTCTGGACGGCGCGTCTCGCAACGTGCTGGGAGAACTTGCAATCGAGGTGAGAGACGCTGCGGGCCCGGTGCTGCGTGTCTCGGCAATAATCGAGGTGGAGAAGCCCTGAGGCCGCGCCGCTCGAACAGGACCGCTCACCTTGCGCACGCACAGAGCATCATCGGGAACGCAACTCGCGGTCGCCTGAGACGCGAGTTCGCGCGTTATGCTCGCGGTAGGCGGTGATCGCCTTGTTGGCGAGCATCAACTGCCGGCGCTCACCGGTCCTGAGCTGCGCCTCGATGGAGTCGAGAATGACATTGGCAGACGCCTCGGGCTCGCCGAGCTCTCCGCTTTTCTCCAGAAAGCTCCAGGCAATGAAGAATGCGCTTTCGACGACGCAGCGAATGGACATGCGTTGCCAACGCGGTTCGAGCGGCCGCCGTTCCGCGTGCGCGGTTTTGCTCCGAACGAGTTTGCGGTTTCTCGCGTTGACGTCAGCGACGCGCTGGTCGGATCAATGAAAGGCGTGCGCGGCGACGTGTTCCCGCCGCCGCGCGAAAATTCAGTTCTTCAGCACGATGCGGCCGACCACCTTGCCGGCGCGCAAGCTGTCGATCCACTTCTGGACGTCGGCCATCGGCTCTTCGCGCATCGGTGTCGGCTTGATCTTGCCGGCACGCGCGAGCGCCATCAGCTCGTGGGCCTCAGTGAGCGTGCCGACCATGAAGCCTTCGATGGTCATGCGCTTGTAGACCCATTGCACCATCGGCAGCGTAAACTGGCCGCCCATCAGGCCGGACACCACGATCTTGCCGCCGCGCGCGGCGACAGCAACCGCGAACGCCATCGACTTCTCGTTGCCGGCAAAATCGACGATCTCGTCGAAGCCGCCGTCGGTCTCCTTCAGGATGCGCTTGATGACGTCGGGTTCGGCCGGATCGTAGGCGACCGCCGCGCCGTTCTTCAGCGCGGTCTCGCGCGCAGCCGGGCTGAGATCGGCGACCGTGATCGGCTGCTTGAACATGGCCTGCGCGAACGATAGGCCCATCATGCCGACGCCGCCGAGACCGATCAGCAAGAGGTTGCGCTGGCGCGGGCGGTCGACCAGGCGCTTGAGCGCGCCGTAGGCGGTCACGCCCGAGCACATCAGCGTCGCGGCCTGGTTGACCGGCAGGGGATCGTAATCGAGCAGGTATTTTGCGTCGGGCACCAGCACGTGGCTGGCAAAGCCGCCGTCGATGGAGACGCCGAGGAAGCGCTGCTTGGCGCAGAGGTTCTCGTCGCCGTTCTGGCAGTCGCGGCACTGGCCGCAGCCGATCCACGGAAACACCGCCTTCTTCGCGCCGACGAGGCCGGCTGGCACGTCGGGACCGACTTCCTCGACGACGCCGGCGATCTCGTGGCCGAGCGTGAAGGGCAGCGTCATGCCGCGCGTGGTGTCGAGCTTCTTGCCGCCGCCGAGATCGGCGTAGCCGTCCTGGATGTGCAGGTCGGAATGACAGAGGCCGCAACGTTCGATGCGCACCAGCACCTCGCGGCCTTGCGGCTTGGGCGTGTCGATGATGGTCTCGCACAGCGGCGCATCGAACTTGACCAGGGACTGCCGACGCATCAGCGCCATATTCCTTCCTCCGAAATTGTTGTTGTCAGGCGTCGCTGCGTATATCGGCCAATTCACGGGCCATGGCAACAAAGCCCGAGATCGGAACGGTCTCCGCGCGCCGCGTCGCATCGATGCCGGCGGCGCTCGCGAGCCGCGCCGGATCGGCCCCGAGCGATTTCAGGCTTTGACGCAGCATCTTGCGGCGCTGCCCGAACGCCGCGGCCGCGACTTGCTCGAGCAGCCGGCGATCGCAAGGCAAGGGATTTTCGCGCGGTACGAGGCGTACGACAGAGGAGGTGACCTTCGGCGGCGGCACGAAGGCCGCGGGCGAGATGTCGAACAGGATCTTCGTCTCCGCGCGCCAGTTGGCGAGCACGCCGAGGCGGCCATAGGCCTCCTCGTTCTCGCGCGCGACGATGCGTTCGCCAACCTCGCGCTGGAACATCAACACCATCATCTCGTACCAGGGCGGCCAGGGCTCGATCGTGAGCCAGTTGATCAGGAGCTGGGTCGCAATGTTGTACGGCAGGTTGGCGACGATCTTGGCCTTGGCGCCATCGAGCAGCGGCCGCGGGTCGAAGGTCATGGCATCGCCATGCACGATCTCGAGCCGGCCGGGATAGCGTGCGGAGATATCTGCAAGCGCCGGGAGCGCGCGCTCGTCATGCTCGATTGAGATGACGCGGGCGGCGCCGAGCGCGAGCAGGGCGCGCGTCAGCCCGCCCGGGCCTGGGCCGATCTCGACGATGGTCGCCTCTTCCAGCGGCGCGGCCGCACGCGCGATGCGCGCGGTCAGATTGAGGTCGAGGAGGAAGTTCTGGCCGAGCGATTTGCGAGCCGACAGGGCATGCTGGCGAATGACCTCGCGAAGCGGCGGGAGGTCGTCGATCGCGCTCATCAGGCTGTCGCAGCCGCCATGCGGCTCGCCAGCCGAACAGCAGCGATCAAGCTCGCCGGATTGGCCTTGCCGGTGCCTGCGATGTCGAACGCGGTGCCGTGATCCGGCGAGGTGCGGATGAAGGGCAGGCCGAGCGTGACGTTGACCGCGTCGTCGAAGGCGATCGTCTTGATCGGGATCAGCGCCTGGTCGTGATACATGCAGACGGCGCAGTCATAGGTGCTGCGCGCGGCGTCGTGGAACATGGTGTCGGCAGGCACCGGCCCCTTCACCTCGATGCCCTCGTTGCGCAGCACCTTGACGGCGGGTGTGATGACGGTCTGCTCCTCGTGGCCGAGCGAGCCGTCCTCGCCGGCATGCGGATTAAGGCCGGAGATGGCGATGCGCGGGCGCGCGATGCCGAAGCGGGATGTCAGCTCGGCCGCGACGATACGCACTGTGGAGACGATCAGCTCGCTCGTGAGCTCGGCGAGCGCGTCGCGCAGCGAGACATGGATGGTCACCGGCACCACGGCCAGCCGCGGCGACCACAGCATCATCACCGGCTGAGGTACGCGGCCGCCCGTTGCTGCGAGCTCGGCGAGGAATTCGGTGTGTCCGGGATGACGGAAGCCGGCGCGATAGAGCACGCTCTTGGCGATCGGATTGGTGACCACGGCGGCGGCGCGGCCATCGCGGACGTCGGCAACGGCCTGGCGGATCGAGGCGAGCACGGCAGGCGCGCTGGAATCGTCCGGCTTGCCGGGGCTGGCCGTCGCGATCGCGCCGGTTGCGACGACGGGCAGCGCGTCGGCGAAGGCTGCTTCGGCTTCGTCCGCGCGCATCGCGGCGATTTCGATGTCGGCGCCGAGCGCCTTGGCGCGCCGCGCGACCAGTGCCTCGTCGCCGAGCAGGTAGAAGGCGGGAAGGTTCAGTTCACGGCGCTTCAGCCAAGCTGCGATCGCGATGTCGGGGCCGATGCCGGCGGGTTCTCCGAGGGTCAGGGCCAGAGGCTTTGCGAAAAGCTTGGCCATCAGCGCTTGCGATATTCGATCATCGCCGCCTTGCGGATCTCCTCGAGATACGCCTTCGAGGTCTTCTCGTATTTCTCGGCGTACATCTTCTCGCGAATCTCGCGCTTCTTCGGCGTGTCGATCATGGTCGGCTTGCGGGAGCAGAGGACGACCATCTCGATGCCCTGTTTGGTCATCTCCGGCGGGGTCAGGTGGCCGATCGGCGTGTCGTCGAGCACTTTGCGCAGCGCCTCGGGTAGCTCCGCGGTCGTCTTCGTGACGGTCTCGCGGATCGCGGCGTTCGGCGTCGAGCGGAACAGCGAATTGGCTTCCTCGCAGCTTCCGACGCGTCCGCGATAGGTCTCGGCCTCCTTGTGCCGCTGTTCCAGGAAGGCCTGGGACGATCCGCGTGGCACGATCAGGACGATCGGCTGCATCTTGTATTCGGTGCCCTCGATCTGAAGCTTCTCGCCCCCCTCGGACCGCACCTTGTCGGCGACGTCCTTCTCGCCAACCTGCAGGCGCTCCTTGTAGCGGCCGCGCACCAGGCTCGTCCAAACCATCTCGGCCCTCATGCGGCTCTTCAGGGTCTCCGGCCGGACGCCCTTGACCTCGAGCGACTTGGTGAGCTGCTCCGGCGCGACGCGCATGCGCTGGGCCATGCCGGCGTAGGACTGCTCGATATCGGAGGCGCCGGGATCGACGCCGTATTTCTTGCCTTCCTTGATCTTCACCTTGTCGTCGATCAGCTCGTTGATGACCTCCTGACGGCTCGGGGTCTTCTGCGTCGTCAACTGGTCGAGCTTGGTGCGCTGCTCGATGTCGAAATCAGTGATGGGGTCGCCATTGACCATGACAACGATGTTCTGCGCCTGCGACGGCGCCGGCGTGCCGATGAGGATCAGCCCCGTAGCAAAGACGGGAAGGACGAGGCGAAGAAGGGACAATGGGATCATCGTCATGATTGTCGCTCGCATGTCAGCCGCGCTGAACCTGCGATCCTTTTGAAAACGCGGCCGGCACTTCAGACGGTTCACTGATAGCCGGAGAGACCGGAGGTGCTGGTCGTCGACGTAGTCGCCAGTGTACGCAAGCCGATCTGGAACATGAACGCGTGGCTCAGCACGGGCGGCGTGGTGCCAGCAGAGTAGCTATACGAAGTTACATAGTTCGCCGCCAGCACGAAGCAATCGTCGACATAGCCGGCACCGACCACATATTGGTTGATCTTGTTGGCCTCGAGATCCCAGCGCGCCGAGCCCGTCACCACCCAGTTGGATGCGACCTTCAGCGAGCCGGACGTCAAGATGCCCTCGCGGCGCGTCAGATAGCCGAGCTCGGGCTGCGGCGCATAGTTGCCGTAGATCATGCTGACCGACCAGCGGTCGAAATTGGCGCGGCCTTCGGCCTCGAAGCGCTGGACGTTCCAGGTCTGCTCGTCCATCCGGCTGCGGACGCTGAACGTATAGGTCCGGTTCGGCGAATAAGCGAGGCTTGCCACGTAATCGGACCGCGGCTTGTCGAGACCGGAATCGAGGCCGGTATTGATGGCATCCTGGACCGCGTAGGAGTTCAGGCCGAAGAGCTGGTAGGACTGCCCGAACAGCGCCTTGACGGCGCCGCCCTGGTCGAACTGCGTCGTGGCCTGCACGCCGACATTGGCGCGGCCGCCGCCCTCGACGCGATCGTAGCCGGAGAACTTGTCGACGCTGAACAGGTTCGAGGTGTCGAACACCATGCTCTGCGCGTCCTCGTTGGGAAACTTGCCGGCATAGGGCTCGTTCGGGCGGATGATGATCTGCGCGATCGGCTCGACGGTGGTCGAACCCCACGGCTGAACGTTGATGAAGGGATAACGGTACTCGAGACCGACGGTCGGCATCAGGCGCACCGCCTGGGTGTCGCCGACGGGCAGGTAGTTCGATACGCCCGGCTGGTTGGAGACCGAGGAGTTGATCGCATCCGCGCGAAGGCTGGCGAACGGCGTCCAGATCTGGCCGAACGGATCGGTGAACGACTTCCGCCATTGCGCTTCCGCGGTCAGCCGGGTGTAGGTGCCGGGGAAGCCGCGCAACAGGCACTGCGAGGGGATGCGCGCCAGCGGATCGGCCGACGCCGTCGTGCACAGGCCGGCGGTGTTGGCGAGCGTCGTGATCGGATCGAATACCGCGGTCTCACGCGACAGGTTCAGGAAGTTGGTCTTGTAGCTGAACTCGCCGCCGAAGACTGGATAGTTGAGCACGTTCGAGTAGTCGATCACAGGATAGACCACCGGCACATTGCTCTGGTTGCCCGAGAAGCTCAGCCAGTACATCGTGCGCGCGTCGAAGTAGCTGCGGTTGCCGACGCCAGTCAGATAGAGCTGCGAGAGCGCGTCCGTCGGCAGGTTCAGGAACGATCCGAGCGGATCGCGGTACTGCGCCAGGCGGTAGTCCGACATGAAGTAGTAATCGGAGAGCAGGACGCCGTCCCAGCCCCAGGTCCATTTGTCGTTGAGCGCGAACTGGCCCTTGGTCTCGACGCCGCCGCGGAACTGACGGTCGCCGGGCTGGCCGGCGAACTGGCCGGGATCGAGCTGGTCGATGCCGTAGACGCGGATCTGATAGGCGCCGTCCATCAGGCGCTGACGGAATTCGGCCTGGAACAGCACGCCCTGCTTGGACGTGATGCGCGGGCTGAAGGTTGCGTCCATATCCGGCGCGATCGCCCAGTAGAACGGGACTTCGACGCCGTAGCCGAACGCGGTGTAGGAGGTGAAGCCCGGCATCAGGAAGCCGGTCTTGCGCTTCACGGTCGGGTCGGGCGTCGAGAAGTACGGCATGTAGGCCAGCGGCACGCCGAAGAATTCGAGCTGCGCCGTCTCGAAATACAGCATCTTCTCCTGCTGGTCGTGGATGATGCGTGCACCCTTGACCTGCCACAGCGGCGGCTTCTTCGGATCGTCCTTACACGGCGCGCAGGCCGTGTAGACGCCGTTCTCGAATACCGTGTAGTTGCCGCTGGAGCGGTCGGCGCGGGTCGCGGCCATGCGAGTCTGGTCGGCGGTGTCCACCCGCAGCGAATCGACGAACCCGTCGCGGTAGTCGTCGGACAGGTCCATGATCTCGGCATAGGTGATCTTGCCGTCGGCATCCGTCATGCGGATGTTGCCTTCGGCATGGAGCCGCTTGGTCTTCTGGTCGTAGATGACCTTGTCGGCCTCGACGCTGGTGCCGTTGTAGAAGAGCTGCACGTTGCCGACCGCGGAGACGCGCGAGTTATTGTAGTCGTAGTCGACCTCGGTCGCCTGCACGAGCATCTGGTTGTCGTTGGCGACTTTGGGCGGCTTGGGACGCGGCGGCAGCGGATTGTAGGTGAAGCTCTGCGCGTGCGCCGGCGTTACCGTGGCGACATCGATCAGGCCCGCAAACGACGCGGCAGCGATGAGGGTAAGAAGGACCTTGCGCACGGGCAAGCCGATCCCGTTCGCGCGCACCACGGTGCGCCGCGTCAAACAAGACACGAGTCCTCGGCGGACGGCAGTCACTATCCGTCCTCCTGATAAAGCAAGGCCAAGAAGCCGGTGAGGCCGCCCACCACAACGGGCAACCACGCCGCAGCGATCGGATGCATCAACTCAGCCTTGCTCAAGTCCTCAGTTACTTTCGACAGGACGTAGAGCAGAAAGCCCGCGCCCACGCCACTCAAAACCATCTTCTGTACGCCACCCATCCGGAAGAAGCGCAACGACACGGAGGCCGCAAGCATCACCATTGCGGCGAGCAAAAACGGCTGTGCCAGAAGCTTGTGATACTGGAGTCGATATCCGGCTGTCGCGAAGCCTGAGCTCTCGGATGAGCGGATGTAGTTCGGTAGTTGCCAAAAGGACACAGTCTCGGGTGTGGAAAAGCTGTTGCGGACCTGGGCCTCGGTCAGCGTCGTCGGAATTTCCAGCCGCGCCTGGTCGACGGGTGGGGCGTCCAGCGAGAACCGGCGCACCGTCTTGAACAGCCAGTGACCGTCCTCGAGCGTTGCCTCGCGCGCCTCGATCCGCTCCTTGAAATGCCAGTCTGTATCGAACCGGAACAGCGTCAGCCCGGTCAGCCGCACGCCCTGCTGCTCGCTGCGCGCCGCGTTGATAATGACCTGGCCGTCATTGGTGACCTGGTTGAGCCAGAAGCCCGAGGCGTCCTGGATGCCGCCGCCCGGCGCCGAGCCGAACAGCTCCGCCTCCATGCGCTTGGAGAGTTCGCGTAAGTTCGCCGACATCGGATTGTAGGCAACAGTGGCAATCACCCCGATCAGGAGCGCGCTGCCGAGCGCCGGCGAGATGAACTGCCACGCCGAGATGCCGGCGGCGCGGGCGACCACGAGCTCGAGCCGGCGGGAGAGGGCGAGATAGCAGGTCATGGCGCCGATCAGCATGCAGAACGGCGTCAGCTTCTCCAGAAGCTGCGGCACGCGGAACAGCGAGGTCTCGGCGACCATGATCGCGGAGGCCGACGCCAGCCCCGAGGTTTTGCGCACCATCTCGATGTAGTCGACGAGGACGAGCAGCAGGAAGATGCTCGCGAACACGCCGAGCGCCGAGATGACGAAGCGGCCGGCGAAATAGCGCCCGAGCGTGTTGGTGAGCATGCTCATGCAGCGGCCGGACGTCCGAACAGACGCGCGATCCGCGCGTTCGATCTGTTGATGGCTTCGAGCAGGGCGGGCGGCGGTTCGACCACGATGCCGCCGACGATCATCCACAGCCCGCCGCCGATCGCAGCCGCCAGCATCGCGTACTGGATCAACGGGGCAAACGGCGACTTCACCGCCATCACCGAGCAGGCGAATCCCGCCATGCGCAGGCCGAACACGGCGAGCACCGAGCCGCCGATCGAGAAGTTGCGGCTCTGGCGCGTGGTGCGCGGCGCACCGAGGAAGGCGAAGGTGAGCGCCGCAAATGCAAACGGGTAGAGCGGCGCCATGATGCGGTCATGCAGCTCGGCACGGAACTGGCCGGGCACCGCCTTGTAGACCGGGTCGTCCTCCTCCGGCGAGAACAGCTCCCAGAGATAGCGCTCGCGGATGCCGAGGGTGACGTCATGGCCCTGGTTGGAGAACTTCGACATGTCGAAGCCGTAGCGGCCGAACGCCACCAGCGCCGGATCGCGCTTGCCGGCCTCGAAGCGCTGCAGATTGCCGTCCTTGAGCACCAGGAACGATCCGTTGCCGTTCTTCACGACCTCGCCGTGCTCGGCGACGATCGAGACGCGCTCATTCGGATCGCGGCGATCGTCGATGAAGATGCCGGCAAGGATGCCGCCCGGCTGGCGTTCGCGGATCCGGATCGTGAGATTCTTGTCGAGCTGGGCGAAGCGGCCGGGCTGCAGGATGTTGGTGAGGACGTCGGCGGTGATCTCAGCGTCCCACTGCTTGATCCGTCGCATGCCGTCGGGGGCGAGATAGGCCGCGATGAAGGCGACCAGCAGCGCCACCACGCAGGTGGCGTAGAAGAACGGATAGAACAGCCGGAACGGCGAGAAGCCGGCGGCATTCATCACGATGATCTCGGAATCGGTCGCGAGCTTGTTCAGCGTGTGCGAGATCGCGATCATCAGCGCGATTGGCGAGATGATCAGGATCAGCGCCGGAATGACGAGGCTGGTGATGCCGAGGAAAGTAAGGATGGTTTGGCCCTGGCTCGTCATCAGGTCGATGCCGCGCAACGCCTGCGTAATCCAGATCACGCCGGTGAGGCTGACCAGGACGAGCGCAAACGACGCCAGCGTCGTGCG